>NZ_CP010408.1 GCF_000830005.1 Streptomyces vietnamensis
GGTGTGGCTAGGGTCTGGGGTTTGGTGTCATGTGTGGTGCCTGGTTGGGGGGTTGGTGGGGGTTGGGTGGGGGGTGTGGGCCCCTGTCGGGGCCTGTGGGGGTGGGAGGGGGTGTGTTCGGGTGTCCGGGGGGGTGGGGTGGGGGGTGTTCGCGGGTGGGGATGGGGTGTTTTTCCTGAGGGGGTTTCAGCGCCCTGTCGGGCGCCGCGTCCGGGGTGGGCGCCCTCACGAGCGCACGGTATTACGGGACGGACACGGAGGGCGAATTCCGGGGCGGCCTGACGGCCGGTTTCCAGGACTCTGAAATTCGGCGCGTTCCATCGGTTGGTGATCCGCTCCGGCGTGTTACGTGTGCGCCGAGAGCGGATTCACAAGGTTTCTCTATCTGGCGGTTAGTCAGATACTGCGTGCGCGAAATGTGACCGCTCGGAAAACGAATAGGGAACCGTCCCGGAAAAGAAGAAGAGGCCCTTCCGGGCCTCCCTGATTCGGCTATCACTCCGTCAAAATGGCTCACCAGCAACCCACTTCGAGCCCGGTTCACCCCCAGGTGGCGCACAGCTTCCGCGCGTACGCGTCCCCGGCCGGCTCCCCGAGCTCACGCAGTCGCCTCCGGGCGCAGCCAGCGGGCCTTGTGGGGAGCAGCCTTCCGGCCGCTCCCCACAGGAGCTCCGTCAGAGGTCCATGAGGCTCGCCAGCAGAGCGAGCACCTTGTCCTTGCTCAACGGCACCGTCTCCCCCTCCTCATCGGCCCCACCGGTCAACAGGACGGGACCGTGGTATGCCTGGTAGGTCCGGCCGAAGCGCCGCGCAAGCGCCGTCGCCACCAGGTTCACCGGCTGGGTGTACAGACCCTCATCGTCCAGCCACATATCCAGCCGATCGGTCAACGCCACCACATCCACACTCCGGCAACGGATCACCGCGTACATCACCGTCAACCGGTCCCCACTGCCGACGGGCAGATCGACGGGGACGACATCGGCCTCAGGGGTGATCAGCAGGGCAGACGGCGTGATCGTCATAGCGACTCCATCTCTCGCAGATGTGGGCTTTCGGTACCGGCCGGGCGCCACCCCCGACCAACAAGACAACTATAACCTGTACTCATCACCTCGTCTACTCCGCCACTCAGTCGCTGCTGCCTTCCACGGCCCATGGTTCAGCAGCGCCCGCCCGCCCCGTGCCGCTCTCCAGCGGCTGGTTCCGGGCGGGCGGGTGCCTGAGGGCGGATCAACCCTTGGCCGCCAAGCGGGCTGCCATGTCCTCGGCGCTCATACGGCCCGTAATGGCGTCGTACGGGAGACGGTCGTCCCAGGAGTACGCCCGGGTGCTGCGGTTGATGACCGGCTGAATGTCCGGGCCGCCGGGAACGGTGACGGAGGCACCGTTGACCCGGAGCGCCTCGTACCAGCGGCCGCGCGAGCGGGCATAGTCGCCCTTGGTGAAGTCGGCGCGGGACCAGAGCTTGAACCCGTCGGCTTCCGCCTCGGTGATGATCTCCCGCCAATGGTTGATCTCGTCGACAGTCTCGGCGTGGCGGCGGGTGAGTTCGGCGACGTTCTCCGGCTTGGTGATGTCCCGCGAGGAGCCGAAGGCGGATTCCCCAGCGAGCAGCTTTTCCAGTCCCCGGAGGGAGGCCTCAAGCTCCTTCAGGCGGCGCAGGGTGCGGGCCGGGCCCTTGCGGTGCTGCTCGTAGCGGGCGGCAGCATCGGCGCGGCCGGCCCAGCGCTCGGCACGGTTGCCCTCGTCGATGCCCTGGAGCTGGCTCGCCCCGATCCGGACAAGGTCCCGGCGATGCCGGCCCTCGGAGTAGTGGCCAACCAGGACCGGCTGCCCGAAAAGAATGGCGGAACCAATACGGCAGGCCTCGGCGAACGCCGCCGTGGAAACGCCGGCGACCCGGTCGGCACGAGCGCTGAACCGCTCGGCCCGGTCAGCGGCGCGCTCCTCCCGCTCGGCCTCGGCTTCGACGAAACTACGGGCGACGTCCTCGCGCACAGTCACATGCACGGCGTGCCCCGCCTCACGGAGGGCCTCGGCCACCGCGCCGAGGGTGAAACAGTCGGCGGCCCGGTCACGGGAGTGCGGGAGATACCAGCAACCGAGCTTGCGGGACCAGCGGAAACGACGGCCCCTGAGGATCCCCGCGGACCCGTCACCCCGAGCGGTACCTTCGACGACAGTGCCGCCAGTTTCGGTGACCAGGCAGATAGCGGTCTTGCCGTGATACCGAGTGCCTTCGTGATAATGGAGGCCGGGGCTTGGAGGACGAGCTGGCGGATCGCGGAGGCCCTGCCGCGGGACAGCAATCTCGCATCCTGCATCGCAACTACTCATGCCTACAACCGCTGCCCGTCGGCAGTCACCAGGAGGGAAGACACAGCATGCTCCATCCAAACGTCCTCGGGGACTGGCAGGAGTACGACGAAGACTTCACAGGCCTCCGCGTCCGGGTACACAGCTTCAAGAAGGGCGACGTTCCCAAGCGAGGCCGTGACGACGACGCGAAGGGTCTGACGTACTTCAGCTTCCAGGTCACCGTCGAGAACCGCGCCGAGGAGTACTTTGACCTTCGCCTTGACCACGACGAGGTGCAGATACGTGCAGGAAAAGACGGCCACGGCGCCTTCCTCGACAAGTACCGTTCGGCCTGGATCAGGAACTTCCGGCTCTACCCGCTCCGCCGGGCCTCGGCCACCGTCTACGCCGCCGCCCCCGCCAGCCACCTCAAGGCCATCGATATCCAGATCGCCATGCAAGTCGATGATGAAGGCACAGACCCGTACGTGTGGGTCGGCAGCGATGGCATCCCCGAATCCACCGGCCGGACCGCGGTGAAGAAGACCCGCGGCAAGGGCATCGCGGACGAGGTCAGCAAGTTCCTTGAACAGGGAGGAACCGATCTCTGACCTCACAGAACGCCGCGCTGTTTATATGCCCGAGGCCATTGCCGAAGCTGAGAAGAAAGGTCCCTTCCCGGACACGAGGCTCGGGCCGGGATGGGGCGAGTGGGTCAGCTCATGCGGAAAGCGCAGCAGTCGCATGGGAGGACTTGGATGGCCAGGGAGTCTGGCGGGCAGACAGGACAGCATCCGCAGCGGCGATGTGGAAGGCGGCATGTTCCTCGCGGATCCCGTCAGCGGCGTCGGGGTCTGCGCCGTTGACGGCGGCTGACCAGAGGGCCTTGGCCTCGGCAAGGACGTCGTCCGATCCGCCGACCCAACCGAATCCTGACGGCGACCGGCGCCGACACTGGGCAGTGCCCGCTCATCGCCACAGTCCCACTCCCTGGACCTACACACCCGTAGGACTCTTCCTACATGACCGCTGCCCCCACCCAAACCCTCCTACAACCTCACACACCTCCCTGACTAACCAGCCCATCTCCCAGATGGCCATGATCAAATGGCGAATGGTTTTGCGTCCCCGCCTCGATCCTCCGAAGATGAGCACGTGAGCGAAGAAACAAACGGCACGTCACCCGACCCCGATGACGAGACGGCTCCTCTTATGCCTTCGGACGATGAGCAGGAAGTTGCCGGGCCACTCATCTCATTCGGCTTGCCGGACAGCGTGCTGCTCAACTACGAGTCACTGGCAGATGACGCCTCCAAGGGGATCCGGCAGGTGCTTGCGCAGACGGAATCTCACCGCCGCATGCTTGCGAGCGCTCAGCGCCTCCTCCAGCAAGGTGCTCCGGATTTTGAACAGTGGATCCAGCCGATGGTCGACTGGACGCGAGTCCGCCATATGGCTGCCGGGTTCCAGGACATCGTGGACCGGGCCACGCGGTTCCTCCCCGAGAACTGGCAGGACCAGGCCCTCAACTACGAGACGGTGGTGTCCGTCCTTCAGCAGGGCATTCCCCTGGCGTGGGTTCCGCCGGCACCCATCGTCCGCGACCTTCTCCAGGCGACCGACACGCAAGCGATGCTCGAAGCCGTGCAGGCAGGACAGGAGCTGATCGTCGAGTCCTGCAGCTCCGTCATCGAGCTAGTAGAGGACCCTAAGCTCGTACACCAGGCCGCTCTGCTCAAGAAGTGTGTCGACATGGCCAAAGCCGGCCAGGTCGAGGGGGTTCAGGCCTTGGCAGCGAGCGTCGTCGACACGCTCTACCGTGCCCTCTGGCGAGCACAGCCCGAGTTGCAGAATACCAATGGTAAATGGGACGGCTACGGCAACCTGAATAGCCGACTACCCGAGGTCGACACTGACGATTCGACAATTCTTGAGTTCCGCCAGGCTTGTGTTCTCGCACCCCTTAAGGCGGCGTACACGACCTTCAACGAGGGCCCCGTACCGCAAACTTTTAACCGCCACGCTACAGCGCATGCGGCCGGGCGAACTCAATACA
Source organism: Streptomyces vietnamensis (assembly GCF_000830005.1). Classification (NCBI taxonomy): domain Bacteria; kingdom Bacillati; phylum Actinomycetota; class Actinomycetes; order Kitasatosporales; family Streptomycetaceae; genus Streptomyces; species Streptomyces vietnamensis. The sequence goes on from NZ_CP010408.1 coordinate 4,358, forward strand.
CGCTGGTCAACGCACTCGTGGTACTCATGCTGGCCGTTAGCCTCCTGCGCGAACTGCAAGACGGTTACCTTCCCCACCAGATCCACGCGTAGCTGCGAGATACGACGTCGCCCCTTGTCCGGCCCGACCGTGCTGTGGCGCAGCATGATCCCCCTCTCCGAGCACCTGGCTGATCACACCCTGGTCGGGCGGGCCTCACCCCACTGCGCCCAGCGGCAGAAAGCAGGGCGTAGCGGGGCCGGCCTCAGGTGAGCTACCGTCAGACCACGCCCACGGGCGTTGCGTCCACGGACACTCGGACCTACGGGTCCTCTCCCTACGAGGAGCTCGCGTGCTCTCACTCACCCCCATCGAACGCGACATGCACCGCCTCCTGCGCTCACTTGCGAAGGCCGGCGACCCAGTCGATCCGCTTTCCGCCTGCATCGGCTACAAGGAATTCGCACAACGAATTGACCCGCATGGTCTGGACCCCTACACGTCGCAGGGCCAGATGCGCGGGCTATACCCGAAGCTCGGCCACATCAGCGTCTATGAGCACCAGCACGGTCGGCCTCTGCTGTCGGCGCTTGTCATTCGCAAGGCAACCGGCCGGCCTGGGAGCGGCTTTGCCGAACTTGCGTCACAGCTCGGCTTCGAAGCCGCCGAGGATGCTGGATTCTGGGAGCATCAGGTGGCTCAGACAGTGCGCTTTTGGTCCGCTGATGACCCAATCATGGTGATGGACTCCGCGATGGATCAGGTACTGAAAGAGCTTGGCTCGATCAAGCGCACCGTACGGCGACTCGCCGCAAAGCCTGTCGAGAAGGGCTGACCGGCGGAAGAATCCGTCCAGGACTGGCTCGGCGGCCCGCGCTGACTCGTGCGGCTCAAACCGGCGCCTCCGTAAGGCCGGGCCCCGGGCGCACCTTGGCGCCCGGGGCGGGACTGACGGACGCGGGTCAGGCGATGTCGAGGATCACCGCGGCGACGCGCATGGTGACCTCGTCCAGGCCGTCCAAGGCGCTGGTGCAGTCGAAGTACTCCAGGAGGAAGGTCGGCTCGGTGCGGTCGTTCGCGTGAACGTACAGGTCCCCCTCGTGATCCACGGCAACGAGGAAGTGGGCGCCGTCCGGGGCGGTGATCTCGCCGGTCACGCCCCAGTAGCCGGACTCGGCGTGCCAGTCGTCGCCAAGGACCTTGACCGCTTGGCGTGCGATGTCCGAGATGGAGAACGGGTACTCGCTGCCGGGTGCGGGGTCGTACCGATACGTAGTCGCAATGGTCATCTGGGATCCTCTCGATCGCGTCTTCGGTCCCCGGTCGACTGCCACCGCCGACCAGTTAAACAACTATACCACATACGTATAACTATCAGCGGGGGTGACTTCCCCCCTCACCTGGCGAAAGCGGTAGGAGCGCGCGCAACACGGCACTGAGTCCGTCTCGCAAAAAGGGTCGGTATGCTGCCAGATGGCAAGGCGCGTACTGCCTCCCGCCGTCGGCTCCCACGCGGCCGGCGATCCCGGGTGAAGGTCTCACAGGCCCGCGTATCTCGTAGATCATCGAGCGCATCGAGCAACCGGGCGGGCATGGCGTGGGCGACGTCCGCCGGAATCCGAGATGACGATGCCAAAGAAGCAGACCCGCGCCACGCAACTCGCTCGGCAGATCCAGGCCGTGACCGGCCTGCCGTACACCACCTGCCTGAAGATGTGCGAGCCCACCGAGGACAGCTGGGGCCGGCTCGCCCGCGCGCTACAGGCGGAGGGCCTGACCGAGACCGCAGACTGCCTCCTGGCCGCCGATGCCGTGACCACCGAGGCCGGCACCTGGCTCGACGCCGGCAACGAGGTCGAGCAGCTCTTCGACGGCACCGATCACGCCAGGGTGAAGCGGACGTACGCCGCATGCGAGGAAGCCGCCGGAGCGGCCCTGAGCCGGGCTGGGTTCGAAACGTACTCGGACACACCCGACGCCGAGGCGTACCACGCGGCGTTCCTCGCCTTGTCGAAGGCCGGGGCGCTTCTCGACGGCCGGGCCCTTGCCCGGGCCGCCCTGGACATCTTCGTCGACGACCCGATGTGGTGCTCGGACGTCATCCGCACTCGAGGCCGGGCCCCGTTCTCGTACGACACCGCCGTCGGCCTCACTGGCCCCGAGACATCGGTCGCCGTGGCCGCCAGAAGGGCCGCCTGTGCGATGGCCCGAGCGGCGGCGGTCCGGTTCAGCGGGGACGAGGAATGGTACGAGGCGGCCGGGATCATGGTCGAGGCGATCTGGCACGCGAGCGAGGCCGCCGGGCTGCCGCCACTGGAGGGGTATCCCAACTGCCGGGATCACCTCGAGCACTTCATGGACGGCGTGATCCCGAACCGGTGACAGACCGGCCCCTCGTGGTGGGACGCGACTAGAAGAGGGCGTCCTGGTCGGGCTCGTCCCGGGGCAGGTCGGGGACGTCCTCGCCGCGCCATTTCGCCTCGAGGTGCTTGCGCCAGCCCGGCGGCGGGGGAGATGGGATTCCCCACTCCGCGAGCTGCTTCCTCGTCCACCCGCCCTTCTCGGTCATCGCGGCGGTCACTTCTTCAGGGGAGGGCACATAGCTCGGCACATGCTCATCATGCCCGGCCTCGGCCCACGCAAGGACGTCTTCGAGCTCCCCGGGTTGTCGGTGCGCCGTGGCACGATCGGGGGACAAGCCAGCGACGGGGGCACAGGGGGTCACGATGAGCACGTTCGAGTGGCCGCAGGTGGCGAGCGGCGAGGACTCTGCGGCTCTGAAGCGGTGGCTGGCCGGACACGGGTGGGAGGTCGCCCCCACCGTCGTCATGGTCGGCGCCCGAGGCCCAGCGGTTCAGGTGCGCCGGATCGGCGGGCCTGGCAGGGCGGGGAGCCCGGCCTCCTGATCCTGCCAGGCGACGTTGTCGAGTACGCCGGCAAGCGAGTACGTGTGGCCACAGCCCCCCAGGGCGGAGCGACCGGGTGAGGTCAGCCGTCCGCGGCCTGGACCCTGGCCCGGGAAGGGGCGGGTGGTGCTGGGAGCGCACCGTGGCCAGCGTGGGCGGGAAGGCCGATCGGCTGGAGACCGGGCTGCGGCCACTTGAAGAGCCTGGCCATCTTGGAGGAGGTGCCGGGGTCGTACGGCACCTGGTAGAACACACGGCCGTCGGCCCAGTCTTGCCTAGACGGAACGGTCCCGCGGCGCCACTTCCCGCCGACATGCACGCGCATCATGGGCCGCGCGTATGTCGGCCAGGTTTTCACCTGCGGCTCGACGCCGTCCTCCGGGTGCCAAGAGCGTGCATCAGTCGCGTCTTTGTACTCCCACATCTTCACCGTACGCTGCGGGTGCGCTTCTGCTGCTTCTGGGCCTTCCCGCTCTTGTCCAGGTACACCTTGCTCTGGCGCCGGAACTTGAACAGGGCGTTGAAGTACTCCTGTACTTCCGCTCTACGCAGATCGCGCGCGCTGGCGGCGGGCTCGTGCGCCGCTTCGCGCTCGAACAGCTCCTTGCCACCAAGCAGCCGGTGGGCCGAGACCACGACCCGGTGCGCCGTCTTGGCGATCTCGGGCGGCCCCTCCAGGTCCACGCCGTCATAGGCGGCGATCACCTCCTGTAGAAGCGCCGGGGCCTTCTCGCTCACCCACTTGCCGTCGAAGTCGTCGAGCACCGGTGCCAGGTATTCGGCCCAGGTGATCGTCTCCTCGAGGACCAGGCCGTCTTCGTCCGCCTCGGGCTCCGGGCCGTTCAGCGTGGACTCGGTGAAGGCCGCCTCCGCGCGGCTGTGCTCCAGGAAGATGGGCTCGGTGACCGACACGAAGGCGCGCGCGGCAGTACCGAAGGCCGTGTACGCCTGCCGACGGCGGTCGTAGAACCACTGCTTCTCCTGCGCGTGTTCCTGGCCCTTGCGTTGGAGCGCCGCGGCGTACACTGCGGCGACGGCTGCGAGAAGCCCGACTATGAGAGCGATCATGCTTTCGTCCATGCCAGGAGTCTGTCTTTGGCGTGGCTGTGACCGTGGGCAAACGGCAGAACTCGGTACCGGAGCGCGCCGACGGTAGGACGGCCGGGCTGAGCGTAAATTCGGATGCATGAGTGATGTCCCCCCAGGCGCCTGGACCCCGAAACGACGGATTCGACCGCGGCCGCGATCATCCTGCGGCGTGCCGGGGCAGGTCGGGCCGTGCCCGCGTTGTCAGGGACTCACCGTGCGGTACGGGCCGCAGCGCGGCTGATCTGCCTGGCGTGCAGCGCCCAGGGGGCTCGGGCGACGTAGCTGGGGAGCGGGCTGTCAGTCGCCCCGGTTGAGGCGCAGGCGGGTGAAGCGGCGCGGTTGGTCCCCTCGCTCGAGGTTCTTGAGGTTTCGGCGCAGCTTCCACTTCCCAAACAGGGCGGGAGCCTTGATCAGGGTCCGGACGACGTCGGAGTCCGGTCCCGAGCGCGGCAGAGTTGGATGGATCCGGGGCGTGCCGGGGGCGATGACCATGAGGCTGTTCACGGTCGCCGTCGCCCGGAAGCGGTCCAGGGAGTCCTTCTGCTCGGCGGTGAGGCTGTCGCGCTCGCCCCAGGGGAGGAAGGCGTCGAAGTCGCCTTCCGGGCCCAGGCGACCCACGGCGCCGGCGCCGCCGGGGTTGTGGCCGGCCTGGGAGACTCCGCAGGCCCAGCTGGAGTAGTGCCCCAGGTTCCCGGCGTAGTACGTCTCGTAGTACTCCATGCGGCGCGCGCCCGCCCACGAGGCGATCTCCTCGGGGGTCCAGTCGGTACCCGCTCCGATGTCTCGCAAACGGGTGCGGCCGAGGGTGACGTGGACGGCGGTGCCGTTGCTGCCCCACTCGGCGCCGATCCGGATCTTCGGCTTGAAGCCCTTGGTGCGGGTGGTGATCGAGTAGGCGCAGACCTTGAGGTCGTTGCTCCACGTCACGAGGTAGCCGTCCTCGCCGAGTTTCCACACCCGCTCCGTGAGTAGGAACTCTTCCTCGTAGTCGCGCAGGTCGACCTGTGCCTTGGACTCGAACGCGGGCTCGCCGAAGAGGGACTCGACGTAGGCCGGCCGGACACTGGGGCCAAGGAGCCGGAAGTTCTTCGTCCAGGTCCGGCGGCGCCCGGGGCCGTTCGTCCACCATTCGGAGACGCCCTTGAGGATCGCCATCGCGCCCACCACCCCACTGATGATCTTGCCTATGTCGCCCAGCGGGCCGAGCCAGTCGTTCCCCAGGAGCCAGTTCACGCAGGCAGTCTGAATCTTCGGCGGAGCGGCGAACGCGGCCGGGGCGGGATCGTTATGTGCGCCTCGGCCGCGCGCTCACAGTGAAGGCGGTACCGCGGCGGCTGTCGGACTGGTACGGCTGCGGGCCAGGTCGGTGCAGCGGATGCCGCCTCCGGGGTGCCATTCCATGACCGGTTCGGCAGATGCGCCGTGTTCCTGGCACCAGTTGACCGGGACGATGCCGCCACAGTCGTACCGCTTGCATACGCAGGCCTCCCCTGGGGCCGCGTACGCCAGCCCGTGGCGAACCACTCCGCCCGTCTGCCCGTCCGAGGCGGCACCCCGAAGGCCGGCCGGCCATGCCAGCGTCATCCGCAGGCCGCCGGATCCCGACCTGAACCGGTCGATCACCCGTACCTCGCCCGGTACGGCCAGCGGAATCGCTCCCGGCACGGTCAGCCGGCGCAGCGACGCCCCATACTCTCCGGCCGCGAGCTCGGCCAGCGTGTCGGCGTCGTCGTCGGTGGACCAGCCCGACAGCCGGTCTTCCTCCTCGGCATCGTCCGCCAGGGCCAGGAGCGGGCCGTCGAGACGAATCCTGGTCGTGCCTTCGGGGCCGTCCAGGAGGAGCATGGCCGGCGGCACCTCCGAAGGGATCTCGATCTTGTCGTGGTCGAGGAGCCAGGCGGCCATCGCGCGACGGTCGAACTCCGGATGCGTGTCCGTACCGCCGACCGGGTCCGGGAAGTCTGCCTGCTTCCGGCGCCAGTTCACCACCGCGGCCCGGCCCACTCCGGCGATCCTTCCGATCTCCGCCAGCAGCACCACATCCTGCCCCGGGATGACCGGGGTGAGTCCCGCGAGCGGTGAGCGGCGGCCCGCAGCCACGGTGCGCACCGCTTCCCAGTCCACTCCGGGGCGCAGCACCGGGAGCAGCGCGATGTCGATGGCCGAGTACAGGGGGACCGTGGTCAAGCCGCCGTGGGACTTGTAGTCGATCGTCACGGAGTCCACTGGGGAGATCCAGCCGAGCCTAATGATCTGGTCGTAGTCGGCCCTGCGTACGCCGAGTCGGATTGCGGCCTGGTCCGGGCCCAGGGGGACGTGGCGGTCGAGCAGCGCCGGCAGGTCACGGCGGCGTGCGAGGGCTGCCACCTGGTCCGGGTGGACGTCGGGGCACACCGTGTCTCCTCCGAGCCAGACCAGTAGGCCGGCCTTCACCAGGTGACCGACCGCCGCGGCGGTGACCCGTGGCCGGTACCGCGGCAGCGGCATGCCCAGGGCCTCGGTCAGTCGGTCCGCCGCCGTTCCTGCGCCGATCGGCCCGTGCAGCGCGGCACGGACTCCTTCGGCGTCCACTGCGTCGACTGTGGACCGCGACCACTGCCCCGGCCCGGCATCCGCTGGTGGGACCAGTCCGGACCCTGCTGCCCAGCGCCAGGCGGCCACCGAGACTCCGAGCCGTCCGGCCGCCGCCCGCTCGTCGTAGAACTCCCGCGGCTTGCTCATCACGAACTCCTCTCCGGGCCCCCTCTGGAGCCACGTCCGAAAGATCCCGAAAGATCCCCTTTGTTGTCAATAGCCTTTGTCTGACCGGAAGTTGGGGCCGCACCGTCAGATCCCCGCCCGCGTACGCGAGGGCGAAATCACTCCTGCGGGTGAACTGAAGCGGGCCGGGCGCACCAGCGAGCCACGGCTGCGCGCTGTATGTGCTGGGGTGTCAACGCCGTCGGCGCTGAGTCCTCCCGAGGGCCTGCCCGGCGCTTGCGGCCCTGGTCAGCTCGGCCGACGGCTTCCATCGCAGAGCGGCGACTGGATGCCGATCGCTGCCGGGCCAGGCGGAGCCCCCTACCGTCTGCAGCGCCGGCGGTGCGCGAGCGGGGGACATAGGCCCCGGCCCCGGGGCGGGGTGCAGCAAGGCCGCCGGCACCCCGGGCCGGGCACCTTGCCGGTGGCCGGGCAAGCCGCCCGCGGATGGTGAGGCCCTGGTTGAGTCGGGTGGGGCGCGGTCAGGACTGGGGCGTTGTCCCGTCGGTCTCGGTCCAGTTGTCCTAGAGCCATCTCCAGTCGAGCATCCAGGCCATGGGGTACCTCCTGCGGGTGTGCTGTCGGGCCCGGCAGGGTGCCGCTCCCTGCCGGGGAGGTGCGGGGGCGGGGTTGCTGGCCCCGCCCCCGTGAACCGCTGCTCGTTCAGGCGAGGCGGACGTGCATCACCAGGTGCTTGTAGCCCTGGGTGGCCATCTCGGGCCCTTCGGTGAAGAGCACGGGCTTACTAAGCTGCCCGTCCTTCATCTCGCCCAGGTGCAGCGTGATGGTGTCGCTGGTGAACGTGCCGAGCGCGTCCAGCAGGAAGGTCGGGTTGAAGGCGGCGAGGCCGCCACGCAGGCCCTCGTCGGTGCCGTGGGTGATGGTCGTCGGGATGGGCATGCCCTTGGTGCGGGCCGCGTCTTCGGCCGTGTCCATGCGGGGGGCGAGCGTGAGGTTGCCGTCAATGTCCCACGCGAACAGGACGGGCACGCTCCTGAGGCCCTTGGCGTTCAGGACGGCCTGGCACTTCTTCACTGCTCGTTCGGTGGTGGCACGGTCGAGCTGGACCGACGTCTCGCACGTCTTGGGGAACAGCTTCCCGTACTTGGGGAGGCCGCCGTCCAGCGAGCGCATGGTGACGGTGACGGCGCCCAGCGACAGCGTGGCGCGCGGGGTGGGTCGGTGGGCCAGGCGCTCCCCTTCGGCGTGGTCGTCTTCGAGGATGCCGATGCCCATGGGACCGTCGTGGGTTTTCAGCCGCTTGGCCAGGACGGAGAGGGTGACGGCAGGGATGAGCGCGGTCAGCGGCTTCTCCGGCGGCTGCACGGTGGCGGTGACGGGGAGTTCCGCGACGGCGAAGCGGTAGCGGTCCGTGGCCGCCATGGTGAGTGTCTCTCCGTCCAGCGTGATCTGGATGCCGGTGAGCACGGGCAGCGTGTCGTCGCGGCCCGCCGCGGGCAGTACGCGGTTGAGCTGGCCGAGGAAGGTCTGCGCGTCCATGGTAGCCATGGCGGGCACGGCTTCCAGCGGCTGCGTGTACTCGTGGATGTCGTGGGTGGTGACGGGCACCGTGAGGTGTTCGGTGGCCAGCAGGTCTCCGGTGAGCGAGACGCGGGTCCGGGCCGCGACAGTCTTGGGCTCCCCGGCGACCATGGCCGCGAGCGTTTTCTTCAGCTCGGGGAAGTCGAGGAGCGAGGAGCCCTTCGCGTCCGGCGTCGTGGCCGGGACCGTGACCGACACGGCGGTCTCGAAGTCGTAGGCGCTGAAGACGATCCGGTCGTCGCCGCTCTCGATCAGCACACCGCGCTGCGCGGGCGGCTGCGCCTTCGGCGCAATCCCGAATTCAGCGAAATTCAGGGCGTCGATGATTTCCGCGTGATTAGCGGCGAAGTGAGCGGTCGGCTTTACGGGCTGCTTTCCCTCCTTCTTCTCGGTGTTGGAGGTAGCGACCTGCGTCATGGGCGTGGTCATAGCTCTCCCTGGGAGGTGAGATGCGGATTCGGCTTGTTGGCCGACTGCCACCGCCGACCAACAAGACAACTATACCACTCATCATTCACAATCGGGGCTGGTCAGGCCCTGTTTTCGCCTCAATTCGCCCCGGAGACCAGCGTGCGAGCGGCCGGGGCCGCAGGGCGCGCCCGTCTGCCCCGGATCGGCTGACGGTGCCCTGCGACCACACGGCCGGCCCGCGGTAAGGAACCCCGCCAGGTCGACGTGCGGTGACGGTAGGGCAGTGTGGCGCCCGGTCCGACAGCGCGACCCGCCAAAGGCCGCTCACCTGGCCCAACATCCTTGCGGAACGGATTCGGCCGCGATCATGTTGGCCCCGTTCGCCGGACCAATCTGTGTCCGGCTGCAGCATCCCCGAAGGAGTCCCCACCGTGGAACCGATCGCACTGCGCGACGCCATCCTTGCCGCCCTGGAACCCGTCACCGGACTGGAAGGCCGGCCCATCGGAGGCGAGCTGGAGGACGGTTTGGTCTACGGCCTCGTCACCCGCACCGGCGGCGGGGAGGCCTGGTGGCAGATCTTGGTTCGGACCACCCCCGAGTCCCGGCCCCCTGCCCCTGATCTCGATCCGGCACCTGTCCTACCGACCTCCGGCCCGGTCCGTGTTGGCGACATCGAGCTGCTCTTCGCCCACGCCGCCATGACGGCCGGGGCCGTCACCGCCACGCGCTACAGCACCCGCGCGACCCCGCCGGCGCTCAAGTACGGAGTGCACGCCGAGTTCGAGGACGAGACGGCCGCGTTCATCCAGCTGCAGTGGGTGCTCCGGCCCGGCGAGGAGCGCCGTGACCACACCCGAGGCCAGCACCGCGACGAGGTGTGACGAGGGTGATGGCGGGCTCTCGGCCATCAGGCCGGCACCACCTGACACGTTGACGGTGGTGGCCGCAAGGAGTCGACTCGTCGCGTCTGCCTGTCGGTGGCCTCCGCTACAGGGACCGTCCCTGCCCGCAAGGGCCACACCCGTTTTTGCCGGACTGCGTCGTCGACTGGCGGGGACCGTCCCTGCCCGCGAGGACCGCACCGGCTCCATCCGGCCTCGCGCACAGTTCACGCGCGGGACCGTCCCTGCCCGCGAGGGCCGCCCAAGATCTCGGCAAGCCGGGTGGCCGTGCCCGCGGGACCGCCCCTGCCCGCGAGGACCGCACCTCCCCGGTCCGCACGACGACGGACCTGAACAGGGACCGTCCCTGCCCGCGAGGACCGCACAGGGCCTGGATCTGCCGCTCGATGGCCTTGATGGGACCGTCCCTGCCCGCGAGGACCGCACCCCGGTTCCGGGCCGTCGTGGTTCATCGACCAGGGACCGTCCCTGTCCGCGAGGACCGCACTCGTCCAGGTCTTCAGCGATCTCCGCGGGCGGAGGACCGTCCCTGTCCGCGAGGACCGCACCCTTGCCGAGCTGGGCCTTCTCGCCAGGAGGTGAACTCCTGACGCCACTTTCGAGTTTTCCGACAAAGGTGGCATTCCGCGTGTTCCGCCACGGGCGTGTTAAGGACGGGCGACTCGGTTACCCGGCCGCCCTGGGCGACCAGCTGGCTGGTCGCAGGCTATTTCCAGCCCGGTCCTGCACCGCTTCCTTCCCTCTGCGCACCAGGGCGGTGAGGGGTTGCCTGCCCTTGCCTTGCGGCTGGTGCAGTCCACGGGCGCTCTACTCCCCCATCCAGGGGACGAGTTCCCCTCTTGTGGGAGGCGAACAAGCAACACCGTACGAGAAGAACGGAAGGGAAGCCCGCATTAACTGAACTTTTAACCCTTATGCACCATTTGTCAGTGACGAGTGCGAAGGTGCGCGCATGGACGAGAACACCACCACTGTCGTGGTCAAAGAGACGCTGGACCCCGCCCCCTCGCAGGTAGCGATCCTCCAGCGCTACGCCGACGCCTCGCGCTGCAGCTTCAACTACGCCCTCGGCCTCAAGCACGGTGCGCAGCAGCTGTGGGCCCATGGCCGTGACCGGCTCGTCGCCCAGGGGCAGGCGCCCGCCGAGGCCGCCCGGAACGCGCCGAAGGTCGAAGTGCCTGGCCAGTTCGCCATTCAGAAGATCTTCCTGGCGCAGCGTGACCAGCCCCTGCCCGGACCTCTGCTGCCGGGCCAGGAGCCAAGGCTTCTGTATCCGTGGTGGAAGGGGGTGAACGCGATCGTGTGCCAGCAGGCGTTTCGGGACGCGGACGCCGCCTTCAGCAACTGGAAGAGCGCCGGCCGCCGCAAGGGGGTTCCTGCCCGTTATCCCCGGTTCAAGCGGCGTGGCCGGTGTCGGGATTCGTTTCGGATGTTCGCCGTGCGGCTGGTCGAGCAGGATCTGCGGCACGTGCGGATCGGCGGGGGCGGCGGTCAGCCTGCCTTCGCGGTGCGGCTGCACCGTCCCGCGCGGCGTCTGGCCCGGCTGCTGGCTCGTGGCGGGGTGACGAAGACGGTGACGATCGCCCGTGAAGGCCACCGCTGGGTGGCGGCCTTCAACGTCCGTGTCCCGGTCGGCCCAGCGCCTCGGCCGAGTCGACGTCAGCGGGAAGCGGGAGCTGTGGGGGTGGATCTGGGGGTGAAGGTGTTCGTCGCCACCTCCGACCCGGTGGTCATCAACGACCACAAAATCCAGCTGTTCGAGAATCCCCGGTGCCTGGAGAACACCCGGCGGCAGCTGCGTAAATGGCAGCGGCGCATGGCCCGCCGGCATGTACGCGGGCTGAAGTCCCACGAGCAGTCGAAGGGCTGGAAGGAAGCCCGGGACCAGGTGGCCAGGCTTCACGCGCTGGTGGCTGCCCGCCGGGCGTCCAGCCAGCATCTGGTGACCAAACGGCTGGTGACCCAGTACGCCCACGTGGCCCTGGAAGACCTGCGGGTGAAGAACATGACCGCCTCCGCCCGCGGCACCGCGGAAAACCCCGGCCGCAACGTGAAGGCCAAGGCCGGGCTGAACCGGGCCATCCTCGACGTCGGCTTCGGCGAGATCCGCCGCCAGATCGAGTACAAGGCCCTGCTCTACGGGGCCACTGTGACCGTCGTCGACCCCGCGTACACCTCGCAGACCTGTAACCGCTGCGGTCACGTGGACGCCAAGAGCCGCCGCACCCGCGATCAGTTCACCTGCACCCGCTGCGGCCACGCCACCCACGCCGACATCGGCGCCGCCATCAACATCAAGACCCGTGCCCAACTCTCAACCGAATCGGTTCAGCCGAGGGCTCGTTGACCGGGAATGACCCTTCACTACCTGCCTACCGCCACCACCACCGAGGGACGCGAGCCGGATCCCGCCCAGGCGCCGCCCTTCGGCCTCACCGATCCCGCGGAGTTCGCCAACGAGCCGGGAGAACGTGAGCCGTGGAAGGGGGAGGCCGAGGCCCTCGCGGAAGCGGCGGCGGTCGGCCGGCGAGCCGCGGAATGGATCCGGGCCCTGCCTCTCCCTCTTCCGGACGGGGCCTGGATCTGCGGCCCGCTGGCCGATGCCGTGGAAGAGGCGATGACCACTTTGGACCCGGCAGACTGCGACGACGCCGACCGCTTCGGTCATGGAGGTGTCTCGGAATCGGCGCGGCAGCGCCTGGACGGACTCGTCTACGACGTTGCCGCCGTGGTGTCTCTGACAGCAGCCCAGAAGACCGCGCTGTTCGCAGTGATCCACTGCGTCCAGGGCACCCCCAAATCCCTCGCCAACGACCCGGGAACAGTGATCGAGAGAGGGGACCTGGCGGCCGTGTGCGAGATCATCCGCAGCGCCATCGGCGGGGCGCAAGCCTCGGAGGCCTGACGCGGCACCGAGCGCCCGGCCGCCTGGATCAGTCTGCCACCCGGCTCGCCGTTCGCCACCGCGACCGGGGACACTTACACCACGACCACCACCGATCCAGTGCTGGAGGTCCTGGAGGGGATCACCCGGCACCAGGTCGTCGCCCACCCGTGTCCGCCGAGCAGGAGCCCTATCCGTGCCGTATGTCGTCGCCCTCCAGTTCGTCCCCGGCGGTCCCCGCGTCACCGGCACCTGGAACGAGGAGGGCCCGGCCGATCGCAGATTCCTGACCTGGCTCGGGCTTTACGGGGTGCCGGGCGCCGCCACGGTGATCGCGTTGGCCGAGCGGACCCCGGACGGCCTCGAGCGTCTCATCAGGCGGTGGCCCGAGCCGGCGGCATGACCCCATCGAGCGAGGTGACCGGCCGGAGCCAGCCGCGTTGGTCCGACCATGAACAAGATCATCACCGCTGTCGCCGCCGTGCTCCTCGCCACCGCACTCGCACCCGCCGCGACCGCCGCCCCGGCACCGGTCCAGGACACCCGCCTCCAGCTGACCGTCGAGCGCACCGAGAACGGCCAGGACACCGTCGGGGTCGTCTGGCTCGACTGCCCCGACAGCGGACGCCCCGCCCACCCGCACCGGGCCGAGGCCTGCGCGGACCTGGAAGCCGCCGGCGGCGACTTCGACCGCCTCCCCGGCCGGGACACCGCCGTCTGCTCCAACGAAGCCACCCCCGTCACCGTGACCGCGGACGGCAGCTACCACGGCCGTGAAGTCCACTGGACAGACACGTACGAAAACGACTGCACACGCCAGCTGGCGACGGGCAATGTCTTCGAGTTCTAACGGGCATTCCGGCCCGAACGCGGGCAGGATGCCCGTACGCTGACCGTGAGGCGGGTGGAGTCGACTGGTCGTTGCACTCCCCACACCCGCCTCACACGCGCCCCCGACCCCCCGTTCGGGGGCGCGGCCATGTCCACCACCGGACGTCGCCCTCGCTCTCGACGCTACGAGACGGGTCCGGCATCAGCCCCCGCCCGGACACGGGGCGCGTTCCGGTCGATGAAGTCCTGGAGGAGCTCGCGGGTGGGTGGCGGCATCATTCCCTCGGCGTCGAGGAGGTGCCATTGGCAGCCGGGGACGAGGTGGTCGAGCCGCTGGAAATCCTCCAGCTGGTAGAGCAGCAGCAGGGTGTCGAGAGCCTGCTGCGCGGGTGGCCATTCGCGCTGCTTCAGCGTGCTGAGCAGGACCAGGCCGGCCACCGCGTAACGGCACTTCTGCCACTCCCCAGCCGCCTCGCCCAGGCGTCCGGAAGCCAGTTCCTCTTCGGCGCGCGTGCACAGGTCCAGGGCCCACTGCCGTACGCGCTCCGCGGTCCTCCATGCCCGCGCGAGGTCCTCCAGCGGAGCCGTGGTGGCCAGGTCGCGCAGCTGGTCGCGGGCATCGCGCACGGGGCCGAGGGCCAGGTGCCCGTCGTCGGTGAGGACCGTGTCGGCGACCTCGGGGGCGTCTTTGCGGGTGGTCTCGACGAGGGACGCTATCGGGTTGGCCACGGCGGTGGGGTTCATCGCGCGCAGCATGTCGCCCATGTCCTCCAGGGACATCGATCCGGTGATGACCGCGGAGGCTGCCGCCAAGGCAGCGTCCTTGGGGGTGGAGGGTGACGGGCCGGGGTTCTCGTCGAAGGAGGCGAGCTCGGCCGGGGGCCAGGTGTGCCCGCCGGCGCGTGCGAGGCGGGCGATGCCTTCGTCGATCCGCCTGGCCCTGGCGGGGACCAGGGTCACGGTCAGACCGGCGTCGGCAATGTGGTCGGCGAGGTCGTCGAGCCGCTGATCCGGGTCGCGGTCTGGTGCGTCGTCGCCGTGGAGGGTGATGGTGTCCACCGCTGCGGTGAAGGCGGCCCGTACCGTCTGCTCGGGTACCGGGAGCCCCTCGTCGAACAGGAGGAGGGCCACGTCATTCGGGCGCTTGCCGCGGCCGGCGTGCCGTGCGAGGCCGAGGACGAGGTCGAAGCTCTCGGGCGCCGGGCTGGAGGTGCTGCCCTTGCCGCGGCCCAGACCGCCGCCGGGGATGTTGCCCGGCAGCAGGCGGCGGCTCCTCCAGACCTCCAGCATCTTCTCGGTCACGGCGAGCCCGTGCCGGTGGGCATGGTCGAGCAGCAGCTGATCGGCCGCGCTTGGGGTGTTGGTGGACATGGCAGGGAAGGTACCGGCGCCGCTCGCGGTCATGACCGGGCTGTCACCTCATCCGGTGGCCCCCTCGGAATGGCCACCAAATGGCAAGCCCATGGCGTAGCGGTGGCGGGCTGCCCTGCCCCCGGCCCCGTTTAGAGCCCCCCTACCTGCGCCGGGTCCCCGCACATCCCGCCCGCTCCAATGGCGTGGAAATGGCAAGCCTGTGGCGTACCTACGCCGCGGCAGGCCGACCAGATTGGAGTCGGCGGCCTCGGGGTGACCTGCGGCCGCCAGACGACCCGACTCGTTCAAGGAGCCCGGCATGCCCGCCAGTACGAACGCACCCCGCCCGGACCGCGATAACCAGGAGCTGCGCCTGGTCGTTCTCCTCCTGGCCCTGGCACTGGGGCTGTTGGTGACGTCAGCAGTGGTCTACGTGGCCCTGGTCCATCCGTCGACGGCCGAGCCGCTGGCGGTAGGCGCGGGGGTCCTTGGCGCCCTGACCGGCGCCGGTGGCCTCATCGCCCGCGTGCTCAGGCACTGGCGGTGACGGACCCTGCTGGCCGGCGCCCGGTCACGGTCTTCGGCGGCGTCTGTTTCGAACTCTCCAAGGGGGCGGTCAATCTCGTCTCCGACCAGTGATCGTTTCTGCAGTGAAATCCGGCGCCCAACCGAGTGAGTTGGCCCGTGAGCGCCTTCCACAAAGAGACGCCCCGCGGCTACAACGCGAAGCATGATCACCAACCTGATGCGGCGGGCTCTGCCCGTGCTGGCCCTGGCTACCGTCCCCGTTCTCACCACAGCGCTGCCGGCAGCAGCCACTGTCCCGGCCGCTCAGTCGGCCCCCCTGGCCCAGCAGGGTTCCCTCCAGGACAGCGCAGGTCTGCCGACGCCGGTGCTGATGCCACTGTTCGAGGCCATCGACCAGATTCCCGTCGCGGCCGAGCACCGCGAGGGGTACAGCCGGACCCTCTACAAGCACTGGAACAAGGGCCTCAACCCGGCTGACGGATGCAACACCCGCAAGGAGGTCATCCTTGCCGAAGCCATCGAAGCGCCTGAGGTGGGGGATCGCTGCGCGCTGACGGGTGGGTCCTGGCTCAGCAAGTACGACAACGTCGTGGTCACCGACGCGGCCCGCCTCGACGTGGACCACTTCGTACCGCTCGCCGAAGTGTACGACTCCGAGCAGACGCCGTGGAGCCCGGCACGGCGTGAGGCGTACGCGAACGACCAGGACAGCCCCGACACCCTGATCGCGGTCACCGCGGCCTCCAACCGGTCCAAGGCCGACAAGGACCCGGCCGAATGGCTGCCCTCGGACGCCACCTACCACTGCACCTACGCCGCGACCTGGGTCGGCACAAAGCTGCGCTGGGACCTCGCCGCCGACGAAGCCGAACGCCAGGCTCTCCTCGGACTCGCTGAGGACTGCCCCACGACCATGGTCAGCTACGAACCCGTTCTATAGCCGACCGGCAAAGTGCCGCCGTTACCCAAGGCGCACTGCTGGTACGTCGGCGAGCGGAGCGGACGAAACTGCGCTGGGGCCTGACCGCAGGCCAGACCGAGGCCGATGCGCTGAAGGTGTACGCGGAGGCGTGCGAGACCACCATCGTGCACTTCACCCCGCCGCGTAACTGGGGGAGGAGGAACAGCCGGTTGAGCCGAACTGCCTCCTGACCTGGTTTTCGTAACCGGTCAATTGTGAGAACCGGGTGGAAGCGGATCCTCCCCCAGCCAACGGCGCACTGTCTCCGCGTCCTCTGGGCGGCCAAGCTTGTCGAGCACCAACGCTTGCAACTTCAGCACGGTATGAAGTTTCGGAAGCAGCGTGGGTGTCGTGACGATACGACGGCGGTAGAGCTCCACAGCCTCTGCCGTCACCCGTAGAGCCCCGGAAAGGTCGCCCCATCTCATGGCGACCATTGCCAAGACAGTCAGCGAGTGGGCGAGGTTGGGCTCGTAGGCGGCGGGGTTGCCGACGGCCAGCCTGCGGCAGATCTCCACCGCCTCCTCGGACACAGGCAGGGCCTCCGCACGATGCCCCACATCCGACAGCCGGATGCCCAGGTTGGACAGCTAGTGGGCGAGGTCGGGCTCCTAGGCGGCGAGGTCGCCGGCGGCCAGCCTGCGATAGATCTCCACCGCCTCCTCGGACACGGTCAGGGCCTCCGCACGGCGCCCCGCCTCCAACAGCAAGATGCCGAGGTTGGACAGCGAGGCGGCGAGGTCGGGCTCGTAGGCGGCGGGGTTATCGGCGGCCAGCCTGCGATAAATCTCCACCGCCTGCTGTTCGGCGGTCAGGGCTTCCGCCCGGCGCCCCGCCTCCGCCAGCCGGATGCTGAGGTTGGTCAGCGAGCGGGCGAGGTCGGGCTCGTAGGCGTCGGGGTCGCCGGCGGCCAGCGCGCGACAGATCTTCACCACCTGCTCGGACATGGGCAGCGCCTCCGCCTGGCGCCCCACCTCCGACAGCCGGATGCTGAGGTTGCCCAGCGCGCGGGCATAGTCAAGCGCGTAGGCGACGGGGTTGCCGACGGCCAGCCTGCGGCAGATCTCCAGCGCCTCCTCGGACACGGGCAGGGCCTCCGCCTGGCGCCCCGCCTCCGCCAGCCGGATGCCCAGGTTGGACAGCGAGGCGGCGAGCTCGGGCTCGTAGGCGGTGGGGTCGCCGACGGCCAGCCTGCGATAAATCTCCACCGCCTGCTGTTCGGCGGTCAGGGCCTCCGCCTGGCGCCCCGCCTCCGACAGCCGGATGCCCAGGTTGGACAGCGCGCGGGCGAGGTCAGGCTCGTAGGCGGCGGGGTTATCGGGGGCCAGCCTGCGATAAATCTCCACCACCTGCTCGGACACGGTCAGGGCCTCCGCACGGCGCCCCGCCTCCAACAGCCGGATGCCGAGGTTGGACAGCGAGCGGGCGAGGTCGGGCTCGTAGGCGGCAGGGTTGCCGACGGCCAGCCTGCTGCAGATCTCCACCGCCTCCTCGGACACAGGCAGAGCCTCCGCCCGATGCCCCGCCTCCGACAGCCGGATACCCAGGTTGGACAGCGAGGTGGCGAGGTCGGGCTCATAGGCGGCGGGGTTATCGGGGGCCAGCCTGCGATAAATCTCCACCGCCTCCTCGGACACGATCAGGGCCTCCGCACGATGCCCCGCCTCCGACAAATGGAGACCGAGGTTGGACAGCGAGCGGGCGAGGTCGGGCTCGTAGGTGGCAGGGTTGCCGACGGCCAGCCTGCGATAGATCTCCACCGCCTCCTCGGACACGGTCAGGGCCTCCGCACGGCGCCCCGCCTCCAACAGCCGGATGCCGAGGTTGGACAGCGAGCGGGCGAGGTCGGGCTCGTAGGTGGCGAGGTCGCCGGCGGCCAGCCTGCGATAGATCTCCACCGCCTCCTCGGACACGGGCAGGGCCTCCGCACGGCGCCCCGCCTCCAACAGCCGGATGCCGAGGTTGGTCAGCGAGCGGGCGAGGTCGGGCTCGTAGGTGGCGGGGTCGAAGGCGACGAGTTGCCGGTCGGCCTGGGTGAGTGCGGTGGTGAGTTTTACGGCGAGGGCTGTTGTGACGCGGGAAGGGTATGGGAGCGCGCTGGTGGCGCTCTGGACGGCCGTGTAGGCGAGGGGGGTGGTGTCCAGGGCCATGTCCAGGGTGTGGAGGACGCGGTCGCTGTTGGTGGTGCGGCCGGTGTTGTAGTGGGCGATGGCGGCGCGGGCCAGGACGGTGATGGTCTGTGCCTGCTGCATGGGAGAGCCTGCTGTGAAGAGGGCGGGCAGCAGAATGGCGCCATCCTCGAGGACGCGGGAGGCGTGGTACTCAGCGACGCGGTCGGGTTGGAGGGAGCCCCAGTAGCGGTCTCCGTCGGCGGGGTACAGGGCGGCCAGCCAGTTCGCGGCGGAAGCCGCCTGGCGGTCGGGCAGGCCGGGCAGGGTGGTGATCACCTGGACTGCTTCCTCCCGGGTGGCGGCCCCGCACAGTGCGGCGACCGCGACGGCGGCACCCAGGGTGGAGGAGTCCAGGTCGAGCCTGTGGGCGGGCGTTTTCGCGCTGGCCTCCCAGAAGCGGTCCTCGTGCTTGAGGAGGGTGCGCTCCGGCGGGGTGCCGGGGGTCGCGTCGACGGGGTGCGGTCCGTGCTGCAGGAGGTCGACCAGGGCGGTCATCTGCAGGGTGAGGACGTTGTCGTAGCGGTGGTCGTGCAGGTCTGCGGGAGGCCTGAGCTCGACGGCGAGGGACGACCAGTCGTGCGCGGACAGGGTGGGAACCAGCGGGAGCAGGCGGGCGAGGTCGCCTGCAGCCTGGCGATAGGCGCTCTGCCTGTCCCGGGCGGGCTGACTGGTGGGGATGAGGGGAGCGAGGGGAGTGACTGGGGCCTCTTCCAGGAGGTCCCGTACCGCGGGGATGGCTTGGAGGGAGCCGGTGCGCCATTCGCCGTCGGAGCGGGCGAGCAGCAGCAGCCGCACCCGGTGGCGGGAGCGGTGCAGGTGGGTGATCAGGCGGCGCAGGAGGCGGGGGCGGGTTTCGGCGTAGTCGACGACCAGGAGCAGGGGCAGGGCGGTGTTCAGGGTGGTGAAGTCGGGCGGGGTGCCGTCCAGGGCGGGGTCGTCGGTGAGGTCGGAGCGCAGGTGCCCGGTGACCCAGCCGTGCCAGCCGAGGGTGTCGGTCAGGCGGCGGGCAAGGCGGGTCTTGCCCTGTCCGCCGGGCCCGGTCATGACCCGTATCGAGATGGAGGGCGGTCCGCTCTCGCACCACGCGTGCAGGTCGGCGAGTTCGGTGTCGCGGCCGTAGAAGGCGACCGCCTCGGTGTCGGCGCGGAGCAGCGCGGCCGGGGAGCGGAAGTTGCGGTCGACCGTGGCAGGGGTGAGGAGGGCTGCCGGTTCGATGGGTTCGAGGACGGGTTCCCAGCCGGTGTGCTCTTTGATGAGGCCGCGGAAGGCGTCGTCGGCGAGGAGGCTGGCGGCGGCGGTGGCGGTCAGACGGGTGCCGCCGTCGGCGCGGCGGTCGCGTCGTATGACTCCGCACAGCAGGTCGCCGCCGAAGCCGTCCTCGGCGAGGACGGTGGCGCCCGACATGCCCGACCAGCGGCTCCCGCCGGTGGCCCCGGTGCCGGGAGTGGGGTCGGTGCTGGAGATCTCGTAGCGGCCGGCCAGGGCGCCGGTGCCCGGGGCGATGAGACCGGTCAGCTGCTCATCCAGACGCCGACCGTCCTCTGTGTCCTTCTGCAGGCGGGGGAATCCGGTCGCGGTGACCGGAAGGCGGCGGGTGCCGATGATCAGGCCGTACCGCTGAGGTGGCCGGGTGAGCAGGTCGCCCAGGGAGGGCGGTACCTGCCAGCCGTCCTGTCCGTCGGTGATCTCGATCAGCGCCGCGTCGACGGTGTCGTCCGTGCGCTGCCAGCGCACGGACGCCGAGAAATCCCGCTCGCCGCTGTCGGGCAGGCTCACTGTCACCGGCTCCCCGGCGGTCGGATCCAGGTCGTCCAGGACGTGGGCGGCGGTCAGCACCAAGCGCGGTGCGACCAGGTAGCCCGACCCGAACCCCCTCGTCCTCTTCCCGTCCTTCAGCCGGTCCACCCGGATCTGCACCCGCCGGTCGAACTCCACCAGACCTCCCCCACTCCCCCTTTCCGCGCGTACGCGGGAGGGGCTACTCCTCGTCGCTGATGTCCACGTCTCCGCCGCCCGGCCGGTGTGGGGTCAGCTTCACCGTCAGCTTGTGGGTGTCCTTCGTGCCGCTCTCCTTCTTCCCGCCGAGGCTGATCACGCTCCACCTCAGCCCGCCGTTGACGCCCTTGGTCCCGGTCAGCTCCAGCCCGAGCTCCACCGTGATCTCCCCCAGCGTGAACAGCACCCCCTTGTCACCGCCCTCCGCGGGGTCCGCGAGCCGACTCTGGGCCTCGGCAATCTGCTCCCGCAGCAGCGTGACCGCGTCCGCCAGGTCCATCCACTGTCCATCCGCACCGTGCGTATCGGACATCCCTTTCCCCCTTATCTCGCGCCCCGGGCGTTGCCCTGTCCCGGCTCCACCGGTTTCCCCACCCGCATCCGACGGCTCAACACCGCCGGCACAACCACAGTCCCACGCGACACACCAGAGCGGAGCAGTTCGCCGAACATGCGTACCTGTAAGCCTCGAAGGAAGGCCGATATCCGCCGTCGCTGTGGCCGCCGATGCGGGGACGATCGCGCTGCCGGCTGGCCGGCCCCGGCTACGGTTCACTTCTGCCCGTTCTCATCAACATCAAGTCCGGCATCCGGGTCGCGCAATGGCCGCAGGCCGCGGGGCCGTCATCCAGCAGCCCTAAACCGGGCAAGGCGTCTCAGAACGGGGGGCGTCGTGCCGGGGGCCGTCCGACGGCTCGGGCGGCCGGGCGGTGCGGCGTTGGAGGATGGTCAGGGCGTCCTGGACGCGGCCGATGTCGATGAGGTAACCGGCCAGATCATGGCCGTTCCTGGAGGCATGCTGTTCGAGAACGGCGACCGCCTCCTCGATGCGTCCGGCGCCGGCGAGCAACTCGGCAATGTGCAGCGCCGCATACCAGGTGGCGCCCTCGGGATGGGAGCGGGCCTGGGCGATCGCTCCGTCGACACCGTCGCGGGCGGCGATCAGCGGCAGCCGTATCCCGTACAGATCCCAGTACTCCTCGCCCCCACGGGCGGCGGCGAGAGCGTCGAGGTGCGCCAGGCCCTCCTCGGGGCGGCCCTGGCCGAGATACAGGTCGGCCAGAATATGGAGGATCCAGTCGTCCCCGTTGCGGGCGTCGGCCTGGCGGCGCATCACCTCGATCGCCTCGCTCCCCCGGCCGTGCCGGGCCAGGAGCTGCGCGAGCTCGACAGCCGCGTGGGCATCATGGGCTCCAGGCAGGTCGGCCTGCCGGTATGCCGCGATCGCCCCCTCCACATCGCCGCGCTCCTCCAGCAACAGCGCGAGCCTGCGTACGGCGTACCCCGAGTCATCACTCGCCGCAGCTGCCCGAAGCTCGTCGAGCCGGCCGTGCAGGGCCAGCAGCGCGGCCAGTTGCCTACGGTTGAGCAGCGTGGTGCCGTCGGGGCGCAGCAGGGCAATCGCCTCGTCGATGCGGCCCTGGCGCTCGCGGATCGTGGCGAGCAGACCGATCGCCGTGTCGCGATCGAGGCCCCGGCAGCACCACGGAAAATCGGAACACTCGTGCCCGGTCCGGGCGGCGAGCAGCGCGGCGGCTTCCTCGTCGCGGCCGACAGCGGCCGCGACATCGACCAGCGTCACGGCAAGGGACGGCTCGCCGATGTGCGGGCGCAGCAACATGAACGCCTCCTCGGCACGGCCGTGCCGGGCGAGCAGGCGCGTGTAGGACTCCAGCGCCATCGGATGTCCGGCCTCCATACGGACCCGGGTGATCTCGATCGCCTCATCCACACGACCCCAGCCCTCCAGCAGCTCAGCGGCGGCTTCGACGGCCGTCCACCAGCCGGTCGCCAGATACGGGGCGAGCACCTCCAACGCGTCGGCCTGCCGGCCCTGCTCACCCAGCAACCGCGCCCAGGCCAGCGCGCAGAACCACTCCCCGCGTCCGGCCTGCAGCTCCACCACGTCGACGTGACCGTGTTCAAGCAGCCGCAAGACCAGCTCCGGCGGAATGCAGCCGGACCGCGTCCGGGCCCGGTAGTCAAGATCAGCAACGTCCACGGCCACGCACCCTAACGCTCACCCCCAACACCTTGCCCACACCACCGGCGGTTTCGAATACAGCACAGGTGGCATGACGCTCCCCGCCACTCAGGGCGGCCGCTTGGACCGCGGCTCGTCGGGAGGCGTACGCCAACGACCAGGACGCCGCCACGAGCCTGGTGGCGGTGACGGCACGTTCGAACCGCTCGAAGGCGGACCAGGAACCGGCCGAGTGGATGCCTCCGCTGCCGGGGGCGCACTGCCGGTACATGGGAGAGTGGACCGCGACGAAGCTCCGCTGGGGCCTCGCGACCGACCAAGCCGAGGCCAACGCCCTGAAGGTCTACACGGAAGCCTGCGAGACCACCGTCGTCCACTACACCGCGGCACCGTGACGGCTGTGCCCGGGCAGGCTGCAGGTGCGGTCTGCCCGGGCACATGTCCGATGAGAGCCAGGCCGGTCCCGAGCAGGTCACACGGGGCGGCCAAGCCGTTCACGGGCAGATCAGAAGGCGGTGGCGCCTTCCAGCGCCCACCAGGAAGCGTTGGAGCTGTCAACCTTGCGCAGGCCGCCGGTGACGAGTCCTTGGTACTGGTAGAGCCAGATGCCGTCGGACGCCTCCAGGTCGGGTCGTCCGTCACCGGAGGTGTCGCCGACGCCAAGGATGTGGTCCATGGAGTTCCAGCCGCCGCTGCCGATGAGCTTGCGCGTGCCGAGACCCCCGCTGCCGGTGCCGGGGTAGAGCCACAGCTTTCCTGTGGCCTTCTCCCGGGCAACGAGGTCGGCCCGGCCGTCGCCGGTCATGTCACCAGCGCCGACGAGGGCGTTCATGCCGTTCCAGCCGCCGGCGCCGATGAGCTTGCGCGCGCCGAGGCCCCCGCTGCTGGTGCCCGGGTACAGCCACAGCTTGCCGGTGGCCTTCTCCACGCCGAGAAGGTCGGAACGGCCGTCGCCGGAAAGGTCGCCGAACGCAGCGAGCCGGCCCATGGAGTTCCAGCCGCCGCTGCCGATGAGCTTGCGCGTGCCGAGACCCCCGCTGCCGGTGCCCGGGTACAGCCACAGCTTGCCGGTGGCCTTCTCGCGGGCGATCACGTCCTCGCGGCCGTCGCGACTGAAGTCACCGTGCCGCACGAGGGCGTTCATGGCGTTCCAGCCGCCGGCGCCGATCAGGCGCCCAGAGCCGTTGCCGGGCATGAACCACAGGCGCCCGGCCTCGTCGCGCAGTACGGCGTCCGCCCGCCGGTCGCCGTTCATGTCGCCGAACCCGCTCGCTCGCGGCGACGTCGCCGTTTCCCAGTAGGGATACGGCTCCGCCTCACACTCGCGCAGCGTGGGCACAAGCTTGATGGAGCTGGTATCAGGGTCGCCGCCGCTGGTCGGATAGTTCTGGTCGGGGGTATCCCATGAGTACCCGCCCGCGAGTCCGTAGTTCGGCTGGTCGTACATGCAGACGTTCAAGCCCGTGCGGTTGTACCGCGTTCGGATCTTGTTGTCCCAGCTCCCCAGCGTGGGCACGCTCGTCCTCGTCTTGAACATCGAGCCCGTGCCGTCGCCGCTTGCCCAGCCACAGAAGTAGCCCTGGGGGCAGTCACTGATCGCCGCCTGCGCGGGCGCGGCACCGGCCCCGAGCAGCCCCAGCGACGTGAGCCCCAGCGTCGTGGCCAACACGGCCGCGCGCCGAAGCAGAGTGTTGCGCATGGATTCCCTCCCTCACGCGGCACGGAGAACGGTCTCGACGTGCCGCGCCAGGAAGATATCCCAGCCTACGGACAGCTGATCAGGCGCCTCGGAGGTGGGCACCGGCTTTGTGGCCGCGTCGTCCGCCAGTCGGCGGCTGGGCGCGGACCCCAGCTTCGAATATCGCGCGCTTGAAATGACGCTCCCTGCCAGCTGAGCGGATCCCGTGGAGCCCGGCGCGGCGTAGGGCGTACGCGAACGACCAGGACAGCCGCGGGACGTCTCCACGGAGCCGGCGGTGAAGTTCCACACCCCGCCGGTTCAGCGATGGCTACCTCGTACGCGAAGCCTCGCCGCGGTGAGTGGCGGCGCCCCCAAGGTCCGGATCGCCGCCGCGCTTGTGAACAGCGCGGAGGCACGCCCCGCACCTGGGAACGGCTCCTCGGCGCAGCCGCAGCAGTCATTCCGGAGGCGGACACCGAGCTCTAGTGTCCTGAGTCGGAGATTTGTCGTTGGTCTGGTGTGAGTCGTCCTGGACCGAAGATCCCGCCGGTGGTGTTGTCCGATGCCGAGCGGGCGATGTTGCAGTCGTGGGTGCGCCGTCGTTCGAGTGCCCAGTCGCTGGCCTTGCGGTCGCGGATCGTCCTGGAGAGCGCGGACGGACACGCGATCGCCGAGGTCGCCCGGCGGCTGGGCATCACCACGGACACCGTCCGGGCCTGGCGGCGACGCTTCCTGGAACGCCGGCTCGACGGCCTGTGCGACGAACCACGCCCCGGTGTCCCCCGGAAGATCACCGACACCGACGTCGAACGCGTCATCGTCAAGACGCTCGAGGAGACACCGAAAGACGCCACGCACTGGTCGACCCGGTCGATGGCCGCGGCGACCGGAATGTCGCAGTCGGCGATCTCCCGGATCTGGCGGGCCTTCGCCCTCCAGCCCCACCGGGCCGAGACGTTCAAGCTCTCCAAAGACCCGCTGTTCATCGACAAGGTCCGTGACGTGGTCGGGCTGTATCTCGACCCGCCGGAGCGGGCCCTGGTGCTGTGTGTGGACGAGAAGTCCCAGATCCAGGCCCTGGACCGGTCCCAGCCGGTCCTGCCGATGATGCCCGGGGTGCCCGAACGCCGCAGCCACGACTACGTGCGCGCGGGCACCACCACCCTGTTCGCCGCACTCGACACCGCGACCGGCAAGGTCATCGGCTCGCTCCACCGCCGCCACCGCACGGTGGAGTTCAAGAAGTTCCTGGTCAAGCTCGACAAGGAAGTCCCCGCGGACCTCGAGGTCCATTTGATCCTGGACAACTACGTCACCCACAAGGTCCCGGCCGTGAAGACCTGGCTGCTGGCGCATCCACGCTTCCACCTGCACTTCACCCCGACCGGCTCCTCCTGGCTGAACCTGGTCGAGCGGTGGTTCGCCGAACTCACCACGAAGAAGCTCCGCCGGGGCGTCCACCGCTCCGTCCAGGCCCTCGAACGCGACATCCGGGCCTGGCTCGCCGACTGGAACGAACACCCCCGGCCCTTCGTCTGGACGAAGACCGCCGACGACATCCTCGACAAAGTCGCCGCTTACTGCCGACGAATCTCCGACTCAGGACACTAGTAGTGCTTCGTTAGGTCTGCTGTCCGTGAGGTTGCGAATGGTGCCTAGGATGCGGGCCATGGTGATCATCGACGTAGCTTCAGTCGCAAGTGAGGACGAGCTGCACCGACTGCTCCAGAGAGAGTTCGACTTTCCGGACTTCTACGGTCGGAACTGGGCTGCCTTCTGGGACGCCATCAGCGGCCTTGTTCTCATCCCCGAGCATGTGCGTTTCGTGGGTTGGAAGCCGTTGGCGGAACGTGTCCCGGATGGGGCGATGATGCTGGCCGATTGCCTTGATCGATACCGCGAGCTCTATCGGCCGGGTCTTCGGGTGGAGTACCTGTAGCCGTGACGCGTACCCGTCCGTACTGACAGATCTCGGCCGCACGTCACACAGGTGCCGGTCCAGCACCTCAGCAGGTCCTGAAGGGCGTCGAGGACCTGGTAGAGGGTCAGGCCGGCGTGTGGGCTTTTGGGTCGAGCCGCCGCAGGGTGAGGAAGGCCTGGGCGGCGGTGACGAGGGTGACGTGGTGGTGCCAGCCGCGCCAGGTGCGGCCCTCGAAGTGGTCCAGCCCGAGGCCGTGCTTGAGCTCGCGGTAGTCGTGTTCGATCCGCCAGCGCATCTTCGCCCAGCGGACCAAGTCGGCGACCGGGGTGGTGGCGGACAGGTTCGATATCCAGTAGCCCGTCGGGGCGTCCTGGCCGTGCGGCCATTCGACCAGGAGGGTCCGGGCGGGCAGGACGCCGTCCCACCGGTTGCGGCCGCCGCCCGCGGTCTGTGCCACGGCCAGGGACTGCTTGCCCGCCGGCCGGACCGTCAGGACGGTGAACCGTGAGGTCATCGGGCCTTTGCTGCCCTGTCGCCAGGTGACCTCGGCGAACTGTTCCGGGCCGGCTTCTGCCGCGAGGGCACTGACGGCTCGGGACGGGGTGCGGTAGCGGGGCAGGGTCGGCGGTCCGAGCCCGCCATAGGCGGGCCGGTGCGGCTCGGCCTGTTCGGCATGGGCGACTTCCTTGCCGGTCAGGGCGAGGACGTAGGACAGTCCGCGCTCCTCCAGGCCGGTCCGGAAGGGGGTGCTGACGCCGTAGCCCGCGTCGGCGACCACCACCGGCGCCTCCAGCTCCCAGCCGGCAAGCGTGTCCAGCATGCCGAGTGCCAGGCGCCACTTCTCCCGATGGGCAACGGCGTCGTCCGGCACCCCAGCCCTGCGGCAGCGGGCCGGCTCGTCCGTCCACTCCCGCGGCAGATACAACTCCCAGCCCAGCGGGCAGGACGCCGCGTCGGCGGCGGCGTGGACACTGACCGCGACCTGGCAGTTCGCCCGTTTTCCCAGCGCTCCGCAGGACTGCCGGGCCACCCCGACCGAAGCGGTGCCGCACTTGGGGAACGACACATCGTCGATCACCCACACCTCCGGCGTGATCGCCTCGCTCAGCCGTTCGGCGATCCGCCGCCGCACCGGCAGCGGATCCCACGGCGACTGGTTCACGAACTGCTGCAGAGCCTGCACGTTCCCGTCCGGCAGCCGCTCGGCCATCGGCTGGACCGACTTGCGCCGCCCGTCCAGCATCAGACCCCGCAGATAACACCCGCCCCACCGCCGCTGATCCCGCCGCGGAAGCGAGGCGAACACATCGGCAACGAACTCCGACAACTCACCCCGGAGCCGTTCCACCTCCCCCAACCTCATAACGCAAAGATGCCCACCACCAGGCAAGATCACCCAACGTAACGAAGCACTACTAGGCGGGCTGGCGGGGAGGCAGAGCCGCTCGGGCACGCCAGAAATCCGCGTCGCGAGGGTCGGTGAGCCATCCGATCAGTCGCTCAGCACCAGTTTTGAAGGCGCGGGGCAGTGAGGTCTCCTCAGCGACAACAAGCCTGAGGGCGTCGACGTCATGGCTAGCGTGATCGGTGTCGCACCAGCAGGCCACGTTCACTGCCGCGTCGACCGCGAGCTGGCCGAAGTCGGTCCACACGACTTGGAGCAGGAACTCCAGCCGATCGCCCCCGTCCGCATGCTCGATGACGTCCAGGCCAAGCACGATGGGCGTCCACGGCCGCGGGCCCGGGAAGACCGCGTGATCCAGTGCCCACTCCCACTCAGCCTTGTCTCCGTCCGCGCGAGCCGCATCAACTGCACGGGCGGCTTGTTCCAGGGATTCCACGTCGGCAGGCGACAGGCGGGGGAAGAGCGTGGTCAATGGGACATCGTCGAAGGCGCCTCGCATGAGTCGATCATGCGTTCTCTCCGCCTCCAACGACAAGGGACCACCGCCCTGACCTTTCAGGGCATCCTGACGATCACCAAGCTGAGCACGTTCGTCGGCTCTGTCGCTGATCTTGTGATGCTGGGCGGCTGAACTGGGCAGCCTCGAGGTGTGCGGTTCTGGGGGTTTGGTGCGGTTGTTTCCGCATCTGTCGGGTGTGGTGGTGGAGTCGATCTCGCGGGACGCGGGTGTGGTCACGTTTCGTACGCGGGCCCGGGCCGACTCGGCGAGATGCCCGCGGTGCATGTCGCTGTCGTGGCGGGTGCACGGTCGGTACGAATGGCGCCTGGCGGACGCCGCCGCGGGTACGACTCCGACGGTTGTCCGGCTGACGGTCCGCAGGTTCAAGTGCCTCAGTCCTGGATGCCCGACAGTAACCTTCGCCGAACAGATACCGGGCCTGACCAGTCCCCATGCCCGACACACCCCGGTCCTGCGCAAGCTGCTGGCGCGGGTCGCCGAGGCCTTGGCCGGCCGGGCCGGTGCCAGGCTCGCCCGGCAGATGGGAATGCCGGTGGCCAAAGACACCCTGCTTCGGCTTCTTCGTGCGTCTGATCTGGAGGATCCCGGTGCGGTGCGGGTCCTTGGGGTGGACGAGTTCGCCCTGCTCAAGGGGCACAACTACGCGACGCTGCTTGTCGACCTCGAAGCCCGCCGTCCCATCGATGTCCTGCCCGGTCGCGAGGCAGAGACGGTCGCCCGCTGGCTCGAGGGCCATCCGGAGGTGGAAATCGTCTGCCGCGACCGGGCATCGGCCTATGCCGAGGCGGCCCGGGCGGCTGCACCTCAAGCGGTCCAGATCGCAGACGTCTGGCACCTGTGGAACAACCTCGCCAAAGCCGTCGAACGAACTCTCACCAGCCACTATGTCTGCATCCGTGCCGGTCACGACGCCGCCAGGCAACCCGACGAGGAGACCATGGCGCCACCGCCGGACGGCACATTCGACGTCAACGGACGCCCGCGCCGGATCGTCGGCCGGATCCGCGAACGACACCGCCGCGTCCAAGAACTGCTGGCCCAGGGCCGTTCCCTTCGGGGGATCAGCCGGGACCTCGACCTGGACTATTACGCGGTCCGTCGATACGCACGCACCACCAACGTCGACGAGCTGCTGGTCAAGGTCACCCAGCGACGGACCCTGCTCGACGACTACAAGCCCTACCTCTACGAACGCTTCACCCAGGGCTGCCGCAACGCCAGCCAGCTCTTCCGGGAAGTCCGTGACCAGGGCTTTCGTGGAGACAGAACGGTCGTCAACCGCTACGTCCGTCAGCTCAAGCAGGGCGTCGAGACGGCACCCCCGGCACCAGCCCTGCCCAAACCGCGGCGGGCACTTCGCTGGGTAATGACGCACCCCGACCGGCTGCGGCCGCATGAAGTGCTCGGCCTCAAGGCCGTCCGGGCTTCTTGCCCCGAGCTCGACACGGCCGTCGAGCACGTCCGCAACTTCGCCATCCTCATGCACGAGCGACGCGGCCAGGACATCTTCGACTGGATCGAACAGGTCCATGATGACGACCTGCCATCACTGCAACAGTTCGCCCGTGGACTCCTTCACGACCGGGACGCCGTCGTCGCCGGCCTCTCGTCAACCTGGAGCTCAGGACAAGTCGAAGACCAAGTCACCCGGGTCAAGCTCATCAAGCGAGCGGGATACGGCAGAGCCAAACTCGACCTCCTCCGAACCCGAATCCTGCTCAGAACCTGACCACAACCCCATCACAAGATCAGCGACAGAGTCCGTTCGTCCGTACCTGGCTGAGCACTTCAACGAGTACGCCGACACTTGTCATGAAGCGGTGTCGCTGGGACAGCGTGTGAGCGCCGAGGTCTTGGCTCTGGACACCGAGAGGCGTGGGCAAGCGGTGCTGTCCTTGATTGCCCTGCAGGAGAATCCATGGCTCGTCTGGGCTGAGCGCGTGGGCAGCATCGTCAGTGGTCGCGTGACGAAGCTCGTCCCATTCGGCGCCTTCATCGGTCTTGATGACGGGATCGCAGGGCTGATTCACAACTCCGAACTGCTAGCAGCAGTGCCAGGCGGGGAAGTCCGCGTCGGTGATGTGATGACCGTGCGGATCTCAGAGGTCGACCCACCCATGCGACGTATCCGGCTGTCGCCGGGGCGCTAGAGTGCCCTTCACATCGGGGGGCGGGAGTGACATGGCAGAGAAAAGCTGGCAGCTCAGGCAGGATGATCGCCTCGTAGGGACGTTGACCCTTGAAGAGATCGACATGTTCTGGTCGGACTGTCGCTTCGAGCCTGCTCCCGCTTGGGACGACCTCCGCCCCCTTTTCGCCGCTTCGCGGGATGCATGGGTTCGGGGTGACGAAGAGGCCGCCCTGGCAGCAGATGAGGCGATCCATGCTGAGGGGCTCATCCTCGTCCCCGACGAAGGCGGCGACCCCATCACCGATTTCCTAATCCGGATCAACGGAGAGACGGCCCGCTTCCGACACTGACTGCTGCTGGTGGCAGGACCAGCCCACGCGTCGAACGACGGAGGGCCGGCGCCTGGTTCTGGCATCAATAGACTCCTCTGGTCAGCGCTTACGTTCGGGTGCTGCAGCCAAAAGCAGGGGGATGTGGTGTCGACGGTCGACGCGCAGAGGGTCTGGAAGCCGTCCGTAGCGGAACTCTGGGCGGGACGACGCCCTCTGTGGTGGACCGTTGGCCCGACGGGGGAGCTGGCTGTTCTGCTCGTCCATCGGCAGTGCCTACGCCGAAGCCGTTACGTGAAGGGTTGGGTGGGCTGGGGCCCGCAGGTCCCATTCGATGCAGTGCTCGTGATTCGCCAGGCTGACGGTTCGTTTCAACGGCGACCGATCAAGGACGTCCCGGTCAGGCCGAGCCACATCGCTCTTCTCCCGGAGGCCCGGCTTCTCGTCGCAGGCGGTCGAGCAGGCAAGGAGGAGTCGGGAGCCTGGAGCCCGAACGCCGTGGTGTTCTCGCTGGAAAGTGGTGACCAAGAGGCCACCTTCTGCATCGGCGACGACATCCCTGCTCTGGTGACCGATCGCGGGGGATCGATCTGGACGGCTTACGGAGACGAAGGTATCTACGGAGGGCATCCGGAGTCTGCAGCCGGTCTTGCCGGCTGGAGTGCCGATGGCCGGGCTACCTGGGCTCCGGGAGGTCGCCTTCCTGACGTGCCTTTGGAGGGATGCACCACTGCCACCGAGGGGGACCGGGTCTGGCTGGTCTGGTATTCCGGCAGTCGGCGGGGAGGCACGTTCTTGACGCGGATCACCCCGTCGACCGGTGAGGTGACCAGTTGGCCCAGCCCCGTACGTGACCCGGACGGGTTCGCCGTGCGCGACCATCGAGCGGTCCTGACCAAGCGCGTTCACAACCAGCGGTCAACCGAAGTGGTGCGAGCCAAGCTGGATGGTGATACCTGGGGTGTGACCGAGCGGCGCAAGATTCGAGTGCCCGGACGGATGGTCATGCGCTGCGGTCAGGGTCGCGACGGTCTTCTATGGCTTCGCGCTGGCGACACGTGGCTTCGCATCGAAGCCTGATAGCGGCTGACAGCGGGCAGCTCACGGTCGACGGGCCACCTCGGCTGCGTAGGCCATTCTGACCGCGCCGGCAGACCATCGTTCGGCCGCCATAGGGCTGATACCGAGCAGCCGTTGCAGCACGGCCGGTGGCATCTGTGTGCAAAGGTCGAGCAGGGCGGCGCATCGTCCGGCTTCGGATGGGAGGCCGATGTTCCGCAGACGGGTCGCGAGCCGGCTGCTGGTCAGTGCTCGTCCGGGACGCTGGGTCGGGAACAGCCAGGGCGCGTTTGTCTCGTTGCTGTTGACCGCGTGCTCGTGGCTGTGCGCGATGTCGACGAGTTGCAGGACAAGGGCGTCCAGAGGCGGTGGCAGCCGGAGCGGCGTCTTGTTGATGCGCAGTGCGACGCCGTCCTCGTCGTGCAGGACGTGGTCGGTGGTCAGGCGGCAGGTCCTGGCGGGAGTCTGGCCGTAGATCAGGACCATCAGGCCGACGACGCGGTCCTTGGTCTCGAAGGAGTCGTCATTGAGGAGCTGGCGGGCGATCTTGGGGTGCTGGTAAGAACGCTGTCACCAACCGCAAACAAGGGGCGCCATGTTCGGCGCCGCAACCGGGGGAAGCCGACTGTTGCGGCGCCCTCGTCGCATCGGGACCGCCTGGGATGAACCCGCCCCTCTGGGCCCGCTGGCCGCTAAGTTCGGTGGGCGGCCCAGAGACGGGGCCAGCGGAAGGTCAGCTGGACGAGGGGTTTCAGGATGGCTGGGCAGAAGGTGTGGGCGGCTGTCGCGGTGGTGTGCACCGTGGTGGTCATGGGACTGGTGCTCGTCGTGGTACTGGCGGACCTGGAGACGGCGGACAAGATCGCCAGCGTGGTGGGGGCCAGTGTGGGGGTAATCGGGCTGGCTGTGTCGGTGTTCGCGCTCACCCGCGGCGAGGACACTCCGCCCGTGGCCGGTACCCGGTCCGTGCAGGCCCGCGGTGGCATCGGGCGGGTGGTGACCGGCGACAACAACCACCTCACCACGCCTGCCCCCAGGCCCCAACCGCCAGCAGGCGCAGACGGCGGCGCGGGCGGCCTGGCCGTTCCCGGGGAACGCGGCGTGGCCGCGGACGGCAGTATCGGCGAGGCCGTCACCGGCGACGGGAACCAGCAGCCGTGAGCGCCTTCCGACGCCGCAAGAACGAGAACGAGGGCGAGCCGGGGAGAACGGTGCCGGGCGAGCGCGGGCTGTCTGCCGGCGGGGACATCGGTCTCGGGGCCTCGGGCGACGGCAACGAGATCACGGTCCGGGACATCGTCACCGGTGACAACAACTCCATCACCCACCAGTACCACCTGCCCGCGAAGAGCGGCCCGGTGTGGCCGCACCAGGTCGGAGTGGTCCCCCTGTCTGCACGGTCTTTTCAACACCGCGGGGAGGGGGACCGGCTGCGGGCGGCGGTCGAAGGCGGGGGCACCGCGGTGCTCTCCCAGGTGCTGACGGGGATGGGCGGGGTCGGCAAAACCCAGCTCGCCGCCGACTATGCCCGCGCGGCCTGGGATGACGGCGGCCTGGACGTCCTGGTCTGGGTGACCGCGAGCTCCCAGTCGGCCGTGGTGAGCGGATTCGCGCAGGCCGGTGCCGAGTTGTGCCGAGCCGACACCGACGAACCCGAACAGGCCGCGAAACAGTTCCTGGCCTGGCTGGCTCCCAAGCCCGGGCAGCAGCCGTGCCGGTGGCTGATCGTCCTCGATGATGTCGCCGACCCCAATGATCTGACCGTTCACCCCGACGACCCCGCCCAGCGCTACAGCCTGTGGCCGCCGGCCAGCCCCCACGGCCGGGTACTGCTCACCACCCGCCGCCGCGACGCCGCCCTCTTCGGAGAGGGCCGTCGGCGGATCGAGGTCGGCCTGTTCACCCCCGACGAATCCCTCGCCTACCTCACCGCCGCCCTGCACGCCCAGGGCCGCACCGAGTCCGCAGACCAGCTCACCGCCCTCGCCCACGACCTCGGACACCTGCCGCTGGCTCTGGCCCAGGCCGCCGCCTACCTCATCGACTCCGGCGAAACAGCTGCCGCCTACCGGCATCTGCTGGCCGACCGTGCCACCACACTCGACCACCTCGCCCCCGACGTCCTGCCCGACGAGCAGGCCGCCGCCCTCGCCGCAGCCTGGTCCCTGTCCATCGACCGCGCTGACACCCTGCGCCCCGCCGGCCTGGCTCGCCCCATGCTCCACCTCGCCGCCCTCCTCGACGCCAACGGCATCCCCCAGGACGTCCTCACCGGCCAGAGCGCCCGTGCCTACCTCGCCGCACACCGCACCCCAACCAGCCCCACCCCGCAGCAGACCCCCGTCTCCCCCGCGGACGCGGTACGCGCCCTGCGCGCCCTGGACCGGCTCAGCCTCATCGACCACCACCAGGACACCCCCCACCAGGCCGTCCGCGTCCACCAGCTCATCCAGCGCGCCACCCGCGACACCCTCACACCCCACCAGCACCACCAGGCAACGCGCACCGCCGCCGACGCCCTCCAGACGGCCTGGCCCGACGTCGAACGCGACACCGACCTCGCCCAAGCCCTGCGCACCAACGCCGATGCCCTCACCCGCTACGCCGAAGACGGCCTGTACCAGCCGGACGCGCACCCGGTGCTGTACCGCCTCGGCCTCAGCCTCGGTGAATCCGGTCAGGTCACCGCCGCCATCGACCACTTCCAGCACCTCACCGACACCACCGGCAACTTCTTGGGCGAAGACCACCCTCACGCCCTCACCGCCCGGAACAACCTCGCCCTCTGGCGGGGGGAGGCCGGGGATGCGGCCGGGGCCGCGCAGGCCTTCGCCGACCTCCTCGCCGACCAAATCCGGGTGCTGGGAGCCGACCACCCCGACACGCTCGCCGCCCGGAACAACCTCGCCCGCTGGCGGGGGGAGGCGGGGGACGCAGCCGGGGCCGCGCATGCCCTCGCCGACCTCCTCGCCGACCGAATCCGGGTGCTGGGAGCCGACCACCCCGACACGCTCACCACCCAGAACAACCTCGCCATGATGCGGGGGTGGGCGGGGGATGCGGCCGGGGCCGCGCATGCCCTCGCCGACGTCCTCGCCGGGCGAATCCGGGTGCTGGGAGCCGACCACCCCGAGACGCTCGCCGCCCGGAACAACCTCGCCATGATGCGGGGGGAGGCGGGGGATGCGGCCGGGGCCGCGCATGCCCTCGCCGACCTCCTGGAGTCCACGGTGCGGGTGCTGGGAGCCGACCATCCCATCACCCTCACGACCCGGGGCAACCTCGCCCGCTGGCGGGGGGAGGCGGGGGACGCGGCCGGGGCCGCGCATGCCCTCGCCGACCTCCTCGCCGACCGAATCCGGGTGCTGGGAGCCGACCACCCCGACACGCTCACCACCCGGAACAACCTCGCCGCTATGCGGGGGTGGGCGGGGGATGCGGCCGGGGCCGCGCATGCCCTCGCCGACCTCCTCGCCGACCGAATCCGGGTGTTGGGAGCCGACCACCCCGACACGCTCAGCACCCGGAACAACCTCGCCCTCTGGCGGGGGGAGGCCGGGGATGCAGCCGGGGCCGCGCAGGCCTTCGCCGACCTCCTGGAGTTCACGGTGCGGGTGCTCGGAGCCGACCACCCCCACGTGTCGATCTTTCGACAGAACCTCGGCCACTGGCGGAAGAAGGCGGAGAGGATGCCTGAGCCTGGTAACGATCACTCGTGAGACACCAAGACCACCTCGGTGTCGTGGGCCGCGACGTCGTGCATGGCCGCGTCCACGTAACGCGCACCCTTCTTTGCGGCTGGTGACAGCGTTCTTACCGGCACCC
The DNA here is from genome assembly GCF_000830005.1 of Streptomyces vietnamensis. NCBI lineage: Bacteria > Bacillati > Actinomycetota > Actinomycetes > Kitasatosporales > Streptomycetaceae > Streptomyces > Streptomyces vietnamensis. The sequence continues at coordinate 39,507 of NZ_CP010408.1, forward strand.
CGACACCGACACCCTCCAGCGGAAGATCGACCACCTTGAACAACAAGTCGCCGAGCTCCGCGACCAGCTCTCCGAACGCGAAGAAGACCTCCAGGCATCCCGAGCCACGAACCGCGAGTTGATGACCCAACTCAACAGCACCCCTCACCGCCCCCGCTGACATGCGAGCCCAGATACCAACCGCTGGTCGGTGGATCGCAGCCCTCACTTTGGGGTGCGAGCAAGTCGGTTCCGCCCGGCGGTCAGGCGGGAACGCCAGCCCGGTCCAGGACGGCGGCCATCTCGTCCTCGGGGAGCGCCGGGTTGGCACCCGCGCTGGATGCCAGTTCGGGGACGAGGAGGGCCTCGCGGAGCCGGTGGAACGGGAGGCGCGGGTCGCGGGCCGCCGCCTGACGCGTCCAGACAACGGGGTCGTGGCTGAGCCGTTCGATCAGCTCCGGCGTGGCGGCCGGATCCCGTACGGCCAGTCGGCGGTAGTTCCCGTCGGGGTGGTTCGCGTAGCGGGTGGCTAGGCCCTCGCGGGGGAACCGCGGGTGCGTCTCCGCCATCCAGGCGGAGAACGTCCCACCCAGCCGCGCAAACACCCGCATCAGGACCTCCTCCGGAGTATCGGGGTGGTGAATGCCCAGGAGGTTCTCCACCGCCGGGTCCTCGACGCGTGCAAGCAGGCGCAGCAGGTCAGGCGGCAGATGGGGGCTTCGGGCAGGAGGGCGAGCTGCTCGTCCAGCCAGATCCGCCAGGGCTCGTACTCGTCGAGCACCGCCAGGTCGTAGGAGAGCATCCGGTTCTCTGGCGGGCGCTTGCCGTAGCGGTGGCGCTGTTCGGCGACGAACTGGGGGCCGAAGCGCCGAAGGGACTGTTCCGTGTTCATGGACCCGGATTCTCCGGCTTCCCATCGCCGTGCGCACCGAGATTGAAGGTCCTGCGCAGTCGCCCCCGACCGTGGCTATACGAGAACTGGGCCGGCACGGGTCAGTCGGTGACGTCCGTCCCGCTGGGCGCGCGACCGCTGGCGCCGAGGGTGCGGCGCGGGCCCGGCGCCGGTGCGGAGCGGGGCTGGAACAGGCCGCGGCCTCGCAGTTCGTCGAGGTTCGGGAAACGGCTGCCCGGGATCGATTCGTGGAGGTCGGCCTCGGCGGCGACGACGCGGTCGGCGTTCTCCGGCCCGGGGCCCAGGGTGCGGCGTTCGTTCACGCTGCTCATCGTATGGGGCGGTCACTTCCCGCAACGGCGAAGGAGTCGGTCGCCCCGGTGAGGGTGACCGACTCCTTCCGTGTCTTGGCTCCCCAGGTCCATGGGGAGGAGTGGTGCCTGTCCACCTCTGTCTGAGCAGGGCGCACCGTGGGGCGTACGGCGGCGCGGCAAGGTCGGGCCGGGATTCGGGGTCAGCGGGAGGCCACACGCGGAGTTCCGCGATGGCGGCCTCGAAGTCTTGGAGGCTGTCGAAAGCCTTGTACACGGACGCGAAGCGCAGGTAGGCGACGAGGTCGAGCTCCTGCAAGGGGCCGAGGATAGCCAGGCCCACGTCACGGATGGTCAGCTCGGCGCTTCCGGTGGCGCGCACCGCCTCCTCGACCCGCAACGCGGCTACCGCCGTCGATGCGGAAGGTCGGCCAGGCGGTCGGCCTCTCCAGCGCCTCCTCGGTGGCGCACCAATTCATGCTTCCTCCGCCGCGACCCGCACCGGCCCGCGCGTACGAGGTCTGCGGCTCCGACCAGCCGAGCACCCAGCCGACGGACACCACCGGCAAGCCGGCCGCGTCGTACGTCCCGCTGGTCGGCCGCAGGAGAGTTGGCATATTCCACCAGCACATCGGTAGCACGCGAGGCGCTACGAGCCCCTGGCGAGGCCAGCCTGCAGGCGTGAGCCCGGCACGGGTGTGCCGGGCTCGAACGGTCCTAGGGCAGCGCGTGCCGTGCCGCGGGGGCTGTGTGCTCCCACTGGCCTGTGTGGTGGACGGTGGGCTGGTTCATGTCGTCGGCGAGGAGGTGGACCAGGAGAATGCCGGTCGCGCGCCGGCTGAGGGTGCGGGCGGCGGCGATAAGGCGTGGGTGCTGGTCGGCGGGCATGGAGAGGGCGAGGCTGGAAGCCCGGCCGGGCAGGCCGAGGGAGTAGGCGACGCAGAGTTCGGTGTCGGCGTATTCCAGGAGGTCGAACTGGGCTGCGTGCGGGCCGTCGACGTCGAGGTGCTGGAAGAGGGTTCGTTCGTCGGTGATGGTGCGGTCGGTCAGCTGGATGAACGGGTACCTGCTGAGGTGGTCCATCCGCGAGGCGAAGTTCTGCTGGGCCAGCAGGCTCTTGCCGACGGCGTTCGCGTGGGCTGTCACCCCGAACGGCGTCTGCTCGGTGACGGCCGGGGCGGTGTCGCTGGAGGACGACTCCTGGATGATGATCTCTCCGTCGGTGTAGGAGCTGATGTACACGGCGGCGCCGAGCTCGTCGCGCAGCTCGGCGAGCGTCCCGGTCAGCAGGGAGCTGGTGGTCAGCTTCGTCATAAGCTCGCCGGGGTAGTGGATGCCGTCTCGGGTCTCGAGGAATCTCTGCTCGCGCAGCCAGCTGAGCATCTGGACGGCGAAGCTCAGCGCTACCCCGGTGCGGCGGGCGAGGGTGCGGGTGTCGATGCCGTCGGGCCGGATGAGCTGGAGCATGTCCCGCGCCCGCTGGGTGATCTGCCACTTCTCCGGTACGGCAGCGGGTTGCGACGCGGGCCGGGCGAGCTGGGTCAGTCTGGCGGGACGCAGGGCGCCTGCCGACCACCCTGATGATCCGCTCGGGAGGATCAGGTGGTGTCTGGCGGGCGGCTCTGGCTGGAGATCGGGCAAGGACAGCGACAGGCCCGTGGGGACGGAATGCAGATGCGCTCTGCGGGTGGCGGGGTCGTCCTTGGGGCGTGGGGGCGGGCTCGGGATCGTGGGCAGGACGGGTGCCGAGACCAGGACCAGGTCGGACACGCCCGTTCCCGCACTCGCCTCCGCTTGCGTCTGCCGGCGCTCGTCGGCGTCTTGTAGCGGGCTGGAGTCCTCGTCGGCCGGGGCCGGCGCTTCGGCGGAGCGTCGCAGATGCTCGCGGGCCTCCTCGAAGAAGACCTCGTCTTCGGGCCTCGCCTTTGCCCCAGCCGGGTTCGCGTCGTCCGGTTCTTGCAGGAGACGTCGCGCGTCGCCGTGCCCGTGCTGAGCCGCCTCGACGATGAGGAAGTGGGCCTCCTGTGTCCACTCCGGTCCCGTGCGCAGCGTGATCACGGCCAGGCGGAACAACGCGCCGGGGTGTCCTGCGGCGGCGGCGATGCCCAGCCAGTCCACTGCCGGAGCGAGCTCGCCCCGCAGCAGCGCCTTCGACCCGAGCCGGTAGAACGAGTTCGCCTTCCTCCGGGCCTCGACACTGTGAGGGGAAGGGCGGTCCAGGGGGCCGAAGTCCCCGCCGGGCCGGTCCCAGAAGTCCGGCGGCCCCTGCAACTTCCTGCGGAGGGCGAGCAGCCCGCCAGGGGATTCGGGCGCAGAGCTTCCGGCGCCGTTGTCCTTGCTGAAGCGGCGCACCGCCGTCACCCATCCTTCTCTACGCGTCGTGTCTGCTTCCGATGCCCGTCACGGATGTGCTTGCCCAGCTTGCTGCGCAGCTCAACGACGGCGGATGAGCGGTCCTTGTGCAGCCGGATCCTGTCTATGCCCAGCACGCTGGCGATGTCGGTGTCCTCAAGGCCCTGGCTCTGCAACTGGACGATCTTGCGGCGCTGGGTGCGGGGCATCGCGTCGATCAAGGGCACGACGAGGCGTTCCAGGAGGTCGGCGTCGTCGGGAGAAACGCGCGGCGGCGGGATCGCGGCCACGAACTCGCTGTCGTAGCGGACGGGGTCGCGCTGCAGGGCGCGCAGCGCGTCTTTGGCCAGGTTCCGCGAGGCCGTCCTGAGGTATCCGGGCAGCTTCGTCACCGAGTCCAGCTCTCCGGAGGCGGCCTTGGCCGCCACCCGCTCGTACGCCTCCTGTGCGATGTCCTCGCACGCCGCCTGCGACAGCAGCGGCCGGTACTTCTTGCACAGGACCAGCGGCTCCGTCGCCATGAACATCGCGTAGCAGTCCAGCAGCCGCTGCTCCACATCGGTGAGAGAGGGCTGCACGGACATATCGCCGCCTACCACGGGCCGTTCTCCTTCACCGGTCCATGCGGCCCCAGGCCGGGACCACCTCCGGCGGGGAGAAAGACCGAGATCTCCACCTGCCCGGGAGGCAGGACGGCAATCCGGACGCCGACCGGTCCCCGGCTGGTCGCCGGGAAGGGTTCGGCGTCGACGGCTCCAGGCTCCAGCGCCGTCCCGGCACGGTACGACCGCCGGTCCCACCACACCTGGACCACGGCGGCCGCGGTCTGCACCACTGCCGCTGCCACCGCGGCGAGCTCGGACACGGCCAAGCACGACGTCATCGACTTGATCTCCATCGTCAGTATCAGGGGGCGCACCAAGCGCCTTCGCCCCACCCGACGATCCCGCTCCCCGGTTATCCCCCGGGCGACCGAACATTTCCTCAGATGACCGAAGCCAACCGGCGCTGCCCGGATCCCGACCAGAACACGTCGTTGCATGACCGCAGACCGCGCGGCGGTCGAACTCGCGGTGCCGACGATGCTGGCGACGCCGGCCATGGGGGCGGCGCCAGTGGACATGACTGTGCCCCCGCAGGGCGGGGGCACGAAGCGCGCCAACGACCAGTCGGCTCACTCGGACTCAACGTAGCGGCCGCGAGGCGCCAGACAGCTGAATCTGCGGATCGGATGACCGGGACGGACTACACGCGGCCCGCGACGATGACGTACGCCTTGACGACGCCAGGCGCCGACGGTTTCGATCAGTCGAGCTCAACGTACGTGGAGATAACTAGTCTTCAACACCTGCCCCGGAGACCAGGACGGCGGTATCGGTCAGGCCGACTTCTCGTGCTCGGTGATGCGGGTGAAGCCGACGCCTACCCAATCGGGCCCGGCAATCGGCTCCACTCGGCGGCAAGCCCGACGGCCGCCCTCCGGAGGCGGTGGAGGAGTTGCCCGTCAGCAGTCGTCGCCGCTGGCGAGGAGCTTGACGATCCCGGTCTTCCGGGCCTCAAGGGCCGCGTGCATCCGGGTGGCCGCGGACGGCAGCAGGAGTTCATCCGCTTCGTCGGGACATGCCCACATGTGGTCTTCGAGTTCGTCGTCAGGCAGCGTGACCGAGGCGTCGGCGGGGACGGTGCCGGCGTCGAAGACGAGGTTGATCGCCGGGCCGTCGAGCCGTTCGCCGGGCGGGGACCAGGTGACGACCAGGATGCCGTGCATCGGTCGGTCGAGGCCGGTCTCCTCCAGCAGTTCCCGGCGGGCGCAGGTCTCGGGGTCCTCGCCCTGGTCGACGGTGCCGCCGGGGAACTGCCAGGCGTCGCGGTACTGGGGCTTGACGATGAGGACGCGGTCGAGTTCGTCGGTGACGAGGACGGCAGTGCCGGTGTACGCGCGGGTGAGGGTGGCGAGCCACTGTTCGCGCGGGAGGAACGGGCGCGGCTGCTGCTTCGTGGGCATGTCGGCCCTTTCGGCTTAACGCGTATGGCCCCTGCGGAAGCCCGCAGGGGCCACGTTCACGGCTGGGTCTGCCGTGAGGCTAGCGCGTCGGCCGTAGGGCTGTCGTAACGACGAGGTCAGCGAGGCGTTGCGCGGCGTCGGGCTGGCCGGCGGAGCGGGCCGAGCGGGCCATGCTCTGCCGGCGGGCGGGGTCCTTCAGGAGCGGAAGGAGCGCGTCGCGCAGTCCGTCGGGGGTGGCGGTGGCGTGGTCGAGGCAGAGGGCGGCTCCGGCGGTCTGGAGGGTCTGGGCGTTGCGGAGCTGTTCCTGGCCGGCGGTGGGGATGAGGGGGATGAGGATGGACGGTTTGCCGATGGCGGTGAGTTCGGCGAGGGTTCCGGCGCCGGATCGGGAGATGACGATGTCGGAGGCGGCGAGGATGTCGGCCAGGCCGTCGCTGACGTAGGGGACGAGCCGGTACCGGTGGGCGTGTTCGGGCGTGAGGCCGGCGGTCTGCTGCTTGATCTGGTCGTAGTGGGCCTCGCCGCACTGGTGAAGGATCTGGCAGTGCGGCAGAAGGTGGGGGAGGTTGTCGGTGATCAGGCGGTTGATCTGGGCGGAGCCCTGTGCGCCGCCGGTGACGTAGACGAGCGGGGTGTCCGGGTCGAGCTGGTGGGCGCGGTGGGTGGCAGCGGAGTCGCCGTCGAACAGGGCGGGGCGTACGGGGTTGCCGGTGACGACGGCCCGCTGCCTGGCCGCGGGCGGCAGGGAGTCGAGCGAGGTGGCGTGGCTGAGGGCGATGGCGGTGGCGCCGCGGGCGAGGATGCGGTTGGCCAGGCCGAGGGTGGTGATCTGCTCGTGCATGACGAGCGGTACGCCGACGATGCGGGCGGCCAGGCCGAGGGGGACGGCGACGTAGCCGCCGGTCGACATGACGACGTGCGGGCGGAAGCGACGGAGTTCGGCGACGGCCTGGCCGAGGCCGGCGGGGACCTTGGCCAGGTCGACGGTCGTGGTCGCAAGGGCCTTGAGGTTGAGGGAGCGGCGGACCTTGCCGGTGGCGATGGTGCGGAAGCAGATGCCGGCCTCGGCGGCGACGCGGGCTTCGAGGCCGGTGGGGGTGCCGTACCAGGTGACGTCGAGGTCGGTGTCGCGGGCGGCGAGGTTGGTGCGGATGGTGTTGATGGTGGTGAGGGCGGGGTAGGTGTGGCCGCCGGTCCCGCCGCCGGTCACGGCCAGGCGGATCGTCGTGGTGCTGGTCACCGGGTGGGCTCCTTGTCGTCGTCGGGGCGAGGACCAGGGTGGTCAGGCCGCCGTGGTGGTGTCGCCGAGCAGGGCGCGCGCCCGGGTCAGGCTGTCGGGGTCTTTGATGGCCTCCCAGTAGGGGAGAACGACGGCGGTGCCGGGGGTGTTCTTGGCGAGCGCCATGTTGACGGCGGTCTCGTAGTCGCCGAAGGCGATCGTGTCGCGGCGGATGCGCCGGATGAGGGGGCGGCCGGCGAGGTGGTGGACCCAGATGTTGACCAGGCGGCCGGGCGGGCAGCCGCCGGGCGGGCGCTCGATGATGCCTTCGAGGTCGGTGGTGCCGGGGCGGAAGCCGAGCATGCCGCCGACGAAGGTGCGCTCGAGGACGGCGCTGGCGATGCTGATGCCGTGCTCGGGCAGGGCTTTGGCGACGAGGGTGTAGGCGTCGTCGGGGACGATGTCGGTGATGCCGCAGAGGAAGGCGCTCGTGCAGTCGGCGGGCAGCAGGCGCAGGCCGGTCGCGGCGGCGGCGTGGGCGTCGGGGCCGTCCTGGAGGACGACCTGGAACGGGGTGCCGTCGGCGACCTGGGCGGCGTGGTCGGCCACGGCGGCCTGGTTGTCTTCGTTGGTGACGATGATGAAGGAGCGGGTGCCGGCGGCGCGGGCCTGGCGCATGTGCCGCTGCAGGAGGGTCTCGCCGGCGAGGACGAGGGTGGGCTTGTCCCGGCCCAGGCGGGTGCCGTGGCCGGCGGCGAGCAGTATGGCGGTGGTCATGAGGATGCTCCTTCGCTGAGGATGCCGAGCAGGACCTTGGTGACGCGGGTGGTGTCGTCCCGGCTGATGCCGGTGTGGAAGGGCAGGCACAGGGTGCGGCGCAGCAGCGCGCGCAGGCCCGGCAGGCTCGCGGCCTCGTACGGGGCGAGGGCGGGGTAGTCGGTCCAGGGGCGGGCGAACATGACGGCGGTGCCGATCTGTTCGCGGGCGAGCGCGGCCTGGACGGTGAGGGCGTCGTGGCCGTCGCCGAGGTCGACGCAGAACCGGCTCCAGGTGCTCCTCGGGCGCCGGCCGGGCGGCAGAAGGGCGGGGCGCTCGGCGAGCAGGGTGGTGGCGTAGGCGTCCGCGACCTGGGCGAGGGCGTCGGCGGTGGCGGTGCGCGCCTTCCACTGGTGGGTGGCCAGGAGGGCGTCGGTCTCGGAGAGGGTGCGGTTGCGCAGCAGGGTGTCGCCGAGTTCCCAGAGGTGTTCGACGCCGCTGTGCTTGCGGCGGTCGCGGATCTCCTGGGCGAGGGCGGTGTTCGCGGTGACGACGGCGCCGCCGGCGGTGGAGGAGATCGGTTTGGTCGGGGCGAAGGACCAGGTGGAGGCGTCGCCCCAGGTGCCGGGCCCGGTCGGGTCGGTGGGCAGGACGTAGGCGCAGTCCTCGATGACGGTGACGCCGCGCTGCCACAGGGCGGCGATCGTGGTCTCGGCGTGGTCGGCGACGATGCCGCCGTGGTGGATCCAGATCACGATGGCGGAGCTGGGCACCTGGTTGGCGGCCGCGACGGTGGGGGCGAGGGTGGTGGGGTCGACGTCCATGGGGACGGGGGTGAAGCCGAGGCGGGCGGCCAGGGCCGGGATCGCCTGGAAGGCGTGCGCCGGCACGTGGACCTCGCGGTCCGGCTCGCGCAGCGTTTCGAGGACGAGTTCGAGGGCGTCCATGCCGGAGCCGACGACGATCGCCCGCCGGGCGAAGAAGCCGGCGAGTTCCATCTCCAGGCGGCTGGTGTGGACGCTGTCGCGGAGCAGGCCGCTGGCGACGGTGTGGGTCAGCTGCTGGGCGAGGCCGGCGGACTGGGCGGGGTTGCCGGTGGGGGGCCGCCACAGCGGCGTCCAGCCGTTCACGCGGCGACCGCCGGGGCCGGGGCGCGGCGAGCGACGCGGAGGGCGGGCAGGGAGTGGGGGCCGAGGTTCGCGATCAGGTCCAGGGTGCTGAGGTTGTCGAGCGTGCCCTGCGCGGGGTGCTGCTGGGGGTAGGCGGGCGGCTGGTAGTTCTGCCACTGGACGGCGATGCCGGCCTGTTCGAACAGGGTGGTGTTGAGGTAGCGGGTGCGCGATCCGTCGCCGGCGAGGTACGTCGTGGCGCCGACCTCGCGGCACAGCTCGACCAGGCGGGCCGTCTTCGCGGCGCGGGCCGGGCGAAGGCGGCTGGAGCGGATCGTGGGGGTGCGAATGTCGAGGACGCGGGCGAGTTCGGTGGAGCAGGCGAGGTTGAGGTCCGCCAGGGTCGGCCACGTCCGGGGGGCGTAGAGCAGGTTCAGCAGGTCGCTGCACAGGTCCCGGTGCGGGGCGCGGGCGTACGCCTGCTCGATCGTGGCCCGGTGCTTGTTCTGCCAGGGCAGGGTGTAGTCGAGGCGGGCCGCGGTGAGCCGTTCCTGCCGGCCGGTGTGGACGACGGGGGCGGTCAGCAGGCGGCGCCCGTCGTGGGTCTTGATCCAGTTCCGGTTCTGCCAGCCGCCTCGGGTGAAGGCCGCGTCGTCGAGCCAGATGAACAGGTCCGCCTGGTCGAGCTTGTCCAGCAGCCCGGGGTACGGCAGGTAGTGCGGCTGGTGGATGGCCACGGTCAGGGCCATTTCGGACTCCTCTCGATGGTCTTCGCCAGATCGGCGGCCAGGGCCAGCGCGGCGGCGATCGTGGTGCCCATGTCGTCGTGGAACGTGCTGCCGCGGCCGGTGAACACGACACCGTCGGTGCGACGGGCGCGGTAGGCGTCGGCGAGGCGCTGGTTGTCCGGTGTGCGCAGGACGAAGTCGATGGCGTTGGGGCCGTCGCCGTGGTGCTCGTAGCCGACGAGGACCTTCTCGGTGGGGTTGGCCGGCTGGCCGGGCAGGTGCTCGGGGGTGTGGGCGCGGTAGTACGGGACGCCGGGGCCCGGGTAGGTGGTGGTGGCCGTGGCGGGGGCGGTGTGCCGGTCGGTCAGGCGCCAGTCGACGCAGATCCGGCCGCGTGCGAGCGTGCCCAGGTCGTGGTCGAACCAGGCGTCGATCGGGGTGGTGACGATGCAGGCGTGGGTGTACGGCGGCAGGTCGCGGACGGATGCCGCGTGGCGCCGCAGGACGGTGATGTCCCGGTTGTCGACGAGCCGGCCGAAGAAGTCCCCCCAGCCGTCGGCGGGAAAGCCCTGCCGGCCGACCGCCGACCGGAGACCGGCGGTGGGGGTGAAGCGGATCCCGAACCGGTCGGTGAACACCCCCGGCGCGAGCTGCTCTGGGCTGGTGCCCCACTGCTTGGTGATGTGCCCGCGGACGAACATCTCGTACAGGCGCGGCCCGAGCGCGGCGAGCGCCGCCTCCTGGGCGCTCGCCGGGGCCCGGCCGGTGCGGTGCGGTGCGACGTCCTGCTCGACGAGGACGCGGGCCGCCTCCGGGGTGAGGGAGGCGTCGCCGTAGCAGAGCCGGATGGCCTCCAGTCCGAGCGGCAGCGGCACCAGCTCGCCGCCGATGTCGGCGTACGCCCGCCGCTGGTGGCTGATCATCCGGGTCCGGCCGGCCACGTACGTCCACACGTCCGGGTCGCTGGTCGCCAGGGTGTGCGTGCCGTACGGGTTGTACTGCACGCCGGTGTGCGGGCAGACGGTCGAGGCGCACAGGCCGCCGAGCCGGTCGGTGGCTTCCAGGACCATGACCCAGGCGCCGGGCAGCAGGGCCGTGAGCCGGTCCGCGGTCACGAGCCCGAACAGGCCGGCGCCGACGATGACGACGTCGGGCCGCATCACAGGAACCACGCGTGCTGGGTCTCGAACTCCTCGGCACCGGGCGCCGCCAGGTCGCCGGCCTGCCAGGCGTCGATGGCCCGGGTCTGGTGGATATGGCGGCAGCCCATCCGGTAGCAGCCCGACAGGGCCATGTTGGAGATGAGCCGCTGTGCGACCTGCTGGTGCCGCTCGCTGCCCCAGATGTCCTCGAGGTTGTTCTCCCGCAGGTCGCCGATGAGGTACTCGCTGCGGCCCCACTGCGGGCCGCAGGCGTACACCTCGCCGTTGGCCAGCACCCAGCAGTTGAACCCGGCGGCCACCGTCCAGCACCAGCGGTGCGCACCGTCGGCGCCCTTGGCGTGTTCGCCCAGGATGTGCCCGGCCTGTTCGCGCCAGGCCGGCAGGCCGCGTTCGTCGGCGAGGCGGAGCAGCAGTTCGCGGAACTCCTCGCGCTGACGGGTGTCGAGGACGAACGGCTCGCCGGTCTTCTCGTAGTCGTCGACGAGCCGGATGTGGATGTTGTCGAAGCCGACGTGTTCGGCCCAGTCGTAGATCTGCTCCAGCCACCGGTAGTTCGTGGCGTTGATCAGGACTTTGGCGTTGACCTTCGGGGTGGTCAGGCCGGCGGCGTTGCGGGTGGCGATGATCGCGCGGGCCGCCTGCTCCATCGCGGTGTGCGAGCGGGTGTGGGCGACCTGCTCGTAGGTGTCGTCGTCGTAGGCGAAGACGGCGACCTCGATGAACGTCATCCGTTCGAGGACGTCCGGGCGGGCGAGCGGCATCCCCTTGATCAGGTTCGACGCCATGCCGGCCCGGGTGGTGGCCAGCGGGAGGCGGGCGATGTAGTCGGCGATCTTCCCGCCGCGCCACTGGGTGGGCTCTCCCCCGCCGCAGTACTGCACCCCGCGCACACCCATGGCGGTGATCGAGTCGTGGAGGCGGTCCATCATCTCGACCGGCATCGATGCGAAGCCGTAGGCGGCGTTGCGGTTCTTCGCGTAGCAGTGGTCGCACCGGGTGTTGCAGGCGAAGGTGGCGTACATCTCCAGCGACCACGGGGCGCTGCGGATCTTGATGCCGCGCTGGAGCGGGCCGGGTAAGAACGTGGCCTTGGCGGCGTGCAGGGCTTTGGTCGCGGAGGAGTACGGGCTGGGCTGGGCGGTGGTGGTGATCTGCTCGAACTCGGGCATGGTCGGCCTCCCGCGAGGTCTAGAAGAAGGAGCCGTGCGGCGCGGCGAACTCGGTGGCGAACTCCAGGAGCTGGTTCTGGTCGTGGTGCACGCAGAACGGGCAGTCCTTCAGCCGCAGCTCGGCCAGGACCCGGCGGCGCTGCTCGCCGCGCCAGATCTCCTCGAACGAGGAGTCGTAGATGTTGCCGATGACGCCGGCGATCCCGTCGCCGGCGTCGGTGCGGGTCCGCTTCTGCGCGCACAGGAAGACGTTGCCGTCGGCGCCGATGACCGGCTTGAACTGCTGCCAGTGGCAGCGGGTGTAGCCGCGGACCTGGTGGACGGCGTTGTCGAAGATCCGCTTCACGATGTGGACGTCGAAGGTGTCGTCGTCCAGGTCGAGCGCCTCGCCGAGGCCGGCCAGCATCTTGGCGTGGAGGGCGGGCTCGATCGCGACGCCGGAGTACGACTTGTACTGGATGTAGTCGGCGCCCGCGTCCTTGACGAGCCGGCCGCACGCGACGAGGTCGTGGACGTTGTCGTCGTTGATGAAGTAGCCGGTGCCCACGGTGCAGGGGCCGTCCGCGGCGGCGAGCGCGCGCAGGTTCGCGATGATCCGGTGGTGGTCGTCGTTGCCGTGGAGGCGTGCGTGGAGGGCGGGGTCGGCGGCGTCGAAGCTGAACCGCACGTAGGTCGCGGCCTTCTTCAGCCGCTCCCCCAGCTCGGGGAAGACCCGGGCGCCGTTGGTGACCAGGCCGACGGACATGCCGTGGCGGGCGGACCGCTCGATCGCGTCCACGGTCGCGGGGTGGGTCATCGGCTCGCCGCCGCCGACGTACAGCGCGGAGGTGACGCCGAGGCCAGCAAGTTCGTCGACCAGGTCCATCAGCCGGTCGGTGTCCATGCGTTCGCTGCGGCCCTTGGAGTGCAGCGAGGAGTAGATGCAGAAGCTGCAGTGGTGGTTGCAGGAGTTCGCTGGGTCGATCTCCACGCTCGTCGGGAACGGGTCCTGGCCCGCCGCGTACGCGCGGATCGTGTCCTGCTGCTGGAGCAGCCGCAGCGGCTCGAACAGGTACCGGAACCGGTGCTGGCGCTCGATGGCGGCGTACCGGTAGCCGAGTTCCTCGGCCGGGGTGCGGGCGCCGGAGGTGAGCACGGCGACGTCCTCGTTGATGGTCGGCTTCGTCACGATCGGCAGCTGGCGCCGGGGACCGCGGGCGGGCGAGGCGTCGTGGTCGGGTGTGGTCGTCACGGTCTGAACCCCCTTGGTGGGATGGATCGGAGTGACCTGCGATACGACGGTGCGAGCGCAGGGCAGACGGTGCTCCAGAGCGGCGGGCGCTCACAAGAGCACGTGGTACGAATCCGCCGGTCTTCCGGGTGCCAGGCCCGGGATCGGTCGGGAGGCGTCGCAGGCTTGGGGTGGTGGCCGGCCCGCCGTGGGGCGCGGGCCGGCCGGTTCACAGGGGGGTCAAGCGCCGAGGCGGGCCACGGCTTCCTTGAGGACGGCGGCGTTCGCGGCGGCGTCGTGGTTCATGACGAGTCCCTGGTGCAGCAGGGCGTCGAGGTGCTCGGTCAGGAGGGTGCGGTCGCCGGGGGCGGGCAGCAGCCCGAAGATGTCGGGGTAGCGGTCCTCGGTCGTCTCGTCGAAGAAGTCGCCGGGCTGGACGCCGCGGTCGCTCTCGATGAGCCGGGGTTCGGCGCCGGCGGTGATCTGCGGGTAGAGGACGCCGACGGCGTGGCCTTCGGCGGCGAGCGGCATGGACAGCCACGAGGTGAGCTGGTCCGGCCACAGCTGGGGCTTGAGCTCCTTGCCGTTCGCCTTCCACAACGGCTCGCGGCGGCCGGCGAGGAGGGCGTCGGTGACCTTCTGGTGCTGGGTGGGGTGCATCTGCTCGCCGGAGGCGAGCCGGGTGCGGACGACCTCGTACAGGTCGTGCGCCTCGAGGAGACCGAAGCCGTACGCCGCGGCGGACGGCCACGGCAGGACCCGCACCACACCGTGCTCGTCGACGCGGGCGAAGATCCGGTCGTTGGCCAGGAGCCGCCATCCGGCGCGGGCCAGGGCCAGGCTGGTGGTGGTCTTGCCCGCCCCCTTGTCCCCGAGGGTGAGGATCGTGGCGCCGTCGGCGCCGGTGACGGCGGAGGCGTGGAGGATGAACCAGCCGTCGGCAAGGAGATGGGCGCGCACGAGTTCACGGGCGAGACGGGCGGCGGCGGTGGCGAGGTCGGTCTCGTCGGTGCCGACGATCCGCAGCATGCGCAGGTTCTCGTCCCAGCGGTAGGCGAGCGAGCGGTCTTCCTGCACGGCGGTGACCATCTGACCGTCACGGACGACGAGCAGGTGGGCGCCGGCGTACTCGACTGTCTCCGCGTCGCCCTGCTCGACGGCCGCGGCCAGGGCCAGGAGCTTGGTCTCGTCGAGGTCGGCGAAGACGCTCGGTCCGTGGAGCTCGGTGGTGGGCTCGGCGTTCCACCAGCCGCCGAGGTAGCGCTGGGCCCAGGCGGGGACGGTGTCGGTCTGGCTGGCCACGGTGACGGCCTGGCCGTCGGCGGTGGTGATGCGTACGGCACCCATAAGGGTCAGATCTCCTTGCTGAGGCGGATATAGGCGGTGTGGAGCTTCTCCGTGGCCGCCGCGAGCTGGGCGGTCTCGGAGTCGTCGAGGGCCGGCGGACACATCGCCGGGGCCCCGTCGGTGTAGTGGACGGGCATCCCGAGCCAGACGCCCGTGTCCTGGCGGACGGAGACCTCGGTCAGCCCATCGGCGAGGCCGAGGGTGTGGACGAGGGCGTCCAGGACGGCCCCGGCGGGCCCGAGACGGGTGCGGCCGATGCCATCGCTGATCCGGCGGGGCCGGGCGGCGAGTTCGGTGCGCACCTGCTGCACGGGGACGGTGACGGGTGCTCCGTGGACAGTGGTGGTGGAGGCGCAGATCACGGCGCCGTCGCCGTGCTCGCCGATCACGTGCCCGCGGACCGCGCCGACGGGCACGCCGAGGTGGCGGGCGAGGGTGAGACGGTAGCGGGCGGTGTCGGTCGCCGCGCCGATCCCCACGACCCGCTCGCAGCCGGAACGCTCGGCGAAGATGCGAGCCAGCACATCGACGGGGTTGGTCACCATAACGGCGACGCCGGTGTAGCCGGTGAGCTGCCGGGCCAAGTGGACGATCAGTGGCGCGTTGGCGATGAGGCCGGCCATCCGTACATCCCGACGGGCGGTGTTGGTGAAGGGGGCCCTCGGGGAGAGCACGATGGCGTCGCAGGAGCCCATGGCCTGCGGGGTGGTGAGCGTGACCCGCATGCAGGATCCGGTGACCTCGGTCAGGTCCTCCAGATCGGTGACGAGCCCGCGGGCGCTGGCCTGCGACCCGGAGGCGATGAGGAGCTCGGTGCACCAGCCGGCGGCGACGAGCAGCGCGCCGACGCTCTGGCCGACCGCTCCGGCTCCGATCAGTCCGATTCGCATGCGGCTACCGCCTCTCGTACGCGGGTCATATACAGGCGCCACCAGGTCGCCCCGTCCTCGGTCGCCGCGAGCTGGGCCGTGGCGCGGTCCAAAAGGTCCGCGACGTGGCGGGCGCGGTCTCTCACTGCGGCCGCGTGCGCGGACAGCGGCAGGCCGGCGGGGGCGGTGAGGTAGGTGGACAGGATGTTGAGGGTGTCCATGAGGACCAGGAGCACGAGTTCGCCCAGCCAGGCCGCTCGTTCCTGCGCGGGCAGGCGCCGGGCGGACGCCCGGACGAACGAGTCGATTCCGCTCAGGGCTACGGCTGCGGCGGCCGGACGGTGTGCGATCAGCCCGAGCGTCAGGCGCGAGACGAGCTTGGCGGTGTCCGCGACCGCGTGACCGTGCATCAGCCCCGGGTCGAGGTAGACCGGTCGGCCGTGATCCTCGGGGAAGGTGGCGTGTTCCGGCTTGAGGTCGCCGAAGACGACCGTCCGCCCAGACGCGGGAGGGATCCGGCGGGTCCGGCGCAGGCGGGCGACCACCGGGTCGAGGACTTCGCCGTGCCCGGTCTGGCGCAGGTAGATCCCGCCGCTCAGCCCGTTGAACTTCCGGCTGAATGTCCCGCCGATGCCGCGCTCGCGGATCGGCGCGCTCTCCACGGCCTCGGTGACGCCCTCCCGGGCGAGCCCTTCGGCGAGGTCCCGCACGATCGTCCCGAGCAGCTCCCGGGTGCGGCCGGGCTCGGCCTCGATCAGGTCCGCGAGCGTCGGGCCCGGCACCGGCTCGGTGAACAGGACCCCGCGGTCGTATCCGGCGAGCGCCACCGTCCCGAGCCCGGCGGGGCCGGCCAGGGCACGCAGTTGAGCAGCCTCGCGGGCCATGAGCGAGTCGGGCGAGAGTAGATAGGCCGCCTGCCGGGCGCGTACGGTCTCAAAGTCCCCGCAAGTGCCGCGCAGCAGCGACACCAGGGAGACCCCGCAGACCGAGGTCTTCGCGTACAGGTCGCGGCCGTCGACGGTGATCAGCTGTACGTAGCTGGTGACGCTGGGCGTCACCTGGCCCGGGACCACCTCGGCGCCCGGCCACGCGGACCGCGCGGCGGTGAGGACCTGGTCGCCCGCCATCGCGAGCACGTCGGCCGCCGCCGGGGGCATCACGCGGACCACCCGCTCGCGACGGCAGCTGCAGGGCTCGTCATGCCGGAGAGGGGCCGGGGCCGGCGGCAGACGCACGCGGCCGCGGGCATCGCGGCCAGGGTGTAGAGGATGTGCCCGGGGCCGGTGACGCACACGACCTCCGGGACGTAGGCGCGGCGGGTGAGCCGGTCCGCGAGGTCCTCGAGCCCGAGCCGGTCCTCGGCCCAGCGGCGCAGGGTGGTCCCCGGGAAGGGACGGACGTCGTCGGGGTCGTCGTCGAGCCGGTCGGCGAGGTGCTCGGCCACCGCCGTCAGGCACCGCACGGCACCCCACGGGGACGGGGCCGTGTCGCAGGACAGCAGCCAGGTGTACGGGGCGAGCGGGGTCCCGGCCCACGCCTCGCAGTGGATTTCGGCCGTACCGCCTACGTGTCGGCCGTAGCGCGGCGCGCTGGGGGCTCCGGGCGAGGGGGCGTGTAACTCGCTGCGGTCGGCACCGGTCACGAGTTCACCTCGCACCAGATCCGCTTGCCGGTGGAGACCCGCTCGATGCCCCACCGGTCGGCCAGGGCGGCGACGAGGAACAGTCCGCGGCCGGCTTCCTCGTCGTTGCTCGGGGCAGTCGGCACGGACATCTCGGCGCGGTCGGTGTCCAGCGCCATGAGGCGGACGGTGGTCTCGTCGGTACGGGTGACGACCACGCTGACGGTGCGCGAGTCCGTGTGGATGACGGCGTTGGTGACCAGCTCTGAGATCAGGAGTTCGGCCGTGTCGATCAGGTGTTCCAGGCCCCAGGTCGTAAGCGTGCGCGCGACATCGCGCCGCGCCTGGCCGGGGGCGGTGTCACGAGCGGTGTACTTGGCGAGATAGCCCGGCGGGTCCGCGGGGGCCGGGGTGAAGGGGTTCAGCATGCCGCCTCCTCTCGTGACGTAGATGGGCTGTGGGGCGCGCCGGCCGACCGGCGGAACGGGGGCAATCAGCGTGCTCGTCACGTGGCAGCACCTTCCGTGTGGCGGGGGGTGGGGGTGCTGAACAGGTCGAGGTACAGGTCGCAGGTGTCCTCGCTCCAGTCGGCGACCGGGCCGTGCGAGGCGCAGAAGGCACGGGCCGGAGCGTGGGGGCGTGCGGGGGTGTGCTCGCAGGGGGTGCTGCTGGGGATCGTCTTCACGTCGGCCTCGGCAATCCGGTGGATGAGGGCGGAACTTGAAGGGATGGATGGCGGCCCCGGTCTCCGACGGGGGCGGAGGTCAGAGCCGCCGTGCCGGGCCCATGCTCAAAGCCCGGCCGAACTGGAGGCTCACCGACTAAACGCCGCTAGGTGATCACGAATTGACGGATAGTCATGTCGCCATGAGAGCTAGAGTGCACCTCAACCCACCGGGTGCGCAACAGGCGCACCTACCCGAATTCCTGTCCACCCTCGACGCAACAACCCGGCGCGGGCACAATGCGACCCAAGCGCGGGATGCACGCACCCACAGGTGACACGACGTCACCAGCAAGGGAGAAGGGGGAGTAATGCCGAACCAGAGAGCCAGGCCCACCCTGCGGCGTCGCCGCCTCGGAGAGCAGCTGGCGGCCAGACGCGACGAGGCCGGCCTCAGCCTCGAGGACGCCGCCGCGCTCATGGGCTGGGACAAGCCCACCATGTCGAAGATCGAGAACGCACGACGACACATCTCCACCAAGGAGGTCGAGGACCTCCTTGGCCATTACGGCGTCACCGACCATGCGTTCATAGGAGCTATGTCAGCCCTCGCCCGCGACGCCGGCAAGAAGGGCTGGTGGGCAGGATTCGGCACCCTCGGCGACTCGTACCAGGACCTGCTGAGCGTGGACACCGACGCAGAGGCCGTGCGCTTCTTCTCGCCGAACCTGATCCCCGGGCTGCTCCAGCGCGGTGCCTACGCCCGACAGGTCATCAACGCCTCCGCGATCACCCGAACCGACGAGGACAAGGACGCGCTCTCCCGCCTCCGGCTGGCCCGGCAGTCCGTGCTCGAACGCTCCCCGAACCCGCTACGCCTGTGGGCGGTGATCGGCGAGGCCGCCCTTCATCAGAGGTTCCCCGACCACACTGCGATGCGCGATCAGCTCGCGTACCTGCTGGAGGTCTCCACCCGCAAGGGCATCACGGTCCAGGTGATGCCGCTCGACTGCGGCGGGCATCCGGGCCTGGCCGGGATGTTCAGCATCGTCAGCTTTCCCTCGCCGTGGCCCACCGTCGTCAACCTGGAGAACCTGCGCGGCGGCACCTTCGTGGAAGGGACCAACGACGTGACGATCTTCGAAGAAGCCTTCGAGCAGATCGTCGCCACCGCGCAGTCACCAGACGAATCGCGCGAGACCATCAAGAAAATCATGGAGGAGAAGCACTCATGACCGCCCCCGACAGCCCGGCCTGGTTCAAGTCCTCATACAGCGCCGGCGAGCAGGACTGCGTCGAGGTCGCGAACATGCCGGGCGTCCTGTACGTCCGAGACTCGAAGGACAAGACCGGCCAGACCCTTTCATTCGGGCCGGCGGAGTTCTCCGCGTTCGTCGAATACGCCTCGACGCTGGAGATCTGACCGCTCTCACGAAAGGCCCGTCGTTCCCACCCGAACGGAAGACTTTGAGGGAGACGGGCCTTTCTCACACACCCATACCTGCAGCCTGAGCGCTGCCCTCCGGGCCGACTCCTGGTAACGGACCGGCTTTCTGGCTTTGGTCGATGACCCTGCTTATGGCCCGCCACCTGGCCCGGCCACGCCCAGCACGAGCGTGAACCGGCCCGGCGCCGACTCGGCCAGCCAGCCGCGGGCCACGAGCTGCTTCGCCTTCGACCGATGCGCTTCCGCCTTACCGTCCACGACCGTCGCCACACCCCAGCTGATGATGCCCGCCCGGCTGGCGTTGACTCAACATCGAGGCACGTCAGGAGTGTCATGGGGCCTGAGCGCTGCAGCTTGGGTTGGCTGGTGCGCTGAACCTTGGACGCTCGCGCCTTGGTCAGACCAGGGTGGAGTGGGCGAGCCGTCCGGGTCCAGTCCGTACGGCCACCTGGCCTTGAACTGGGGGACAAACTGCCCGGCGTCGGTGGCTTGCCGGACGAGTACTTCAGCATCCTGCCAGCCGACCAGTGACTCCCGAATCACCGACAGGACCCTCAGGGAATTGGTATGGCCAAGGGCTGCCGCCTGCCGGGCGAGTGCTTCAGCGCTCTCCCGATCGCCAGCCGTCTCGCGCATCAATGCGAGGTGAGCCAGGGCGTCGCCGTTGCCGCCGTCTGCGCCGCGTCTGGCGATGGCATCGGCGCCCTCCCGGTCCCCGACTTCCTCTCGCAACTGTGCGAGATTGGTGAGCCCGCCGCTGTGGCCTGCGTCGGCGGCCTGCCACCATAGGGCTTCAGCCCCCTCCCGATCCCCGGCATCCTTCCGCGCCAGCGCGAGGCTGAGGAGTACGGCCGGGTGGCCGGTGTCGGCAGCTTGTCTGGCGAGGGCTTCGGCACCCTCCAGGTCCCCGGCTTCCTCCCGAATCCGTGCCAGGTCGAGGAGCAGGTCGGAGTGCCCGGCGGCGATGCCCTGCCGGATGAGTGCTTCGGCCCCCTCCAGGTCCCCGATAGTCTTCCGCGCCTGCGCAAGGGCGGACAGTGCGGCCGGGTCGCCCGTGTCGGAGGCCTGTCTGGCGAGGGCTTCGGCACCTTCTCTATCCCCGGCATTTTCCCGCCTCAGTGCCAGAGCTAAATAAGCGTTGGAGCTGTCGGCTTCGATGGCAAGCCGGTAGATGGCTTCGGCGCCCTCCGGATCGCCGGCATTCTCCCGCATCAGTGCCAGAGCGAAATAGGCGTTGGAGCTGCCGGCTTCGGCGGCAAGCCGGTAGAGGGCTTCGGCGCCCTCCCTGTCCCCAGCCACCTCCCGCATCCGCCCCAGACTGACAAACGCCCCAGGACTTCCGGCGTTGGCGGCTCGGTGTCGCAGATGGTGGGCCCATTGCAAGCGGTGCCGATGTTCGGCGGCGTCGGCGAGGTTGTTGAGGTCGTCGGGGTGGGTCAGGTAGGTGAGAGCGGCATGCCAGAAGGAGGCGGGCGGGCAGAGGCCGTAGCGACTGGTCCGGCCGTGCTGCTCGAGATAGTCGGCGATACGGAAGACCGGCCCTCCCGTCGAGACCAGCGCCGTGGCAGGTGTCGGAGAGCCGTGCGGGCGCCGCGCGGGGCGGATGGTGATTCGTTGCAGGAGGGCTTGCTTGCCGTGAACAGGGTGGGCGAGGTCGGCGAAGGCGGCCTCGGCCCAGTCGTCACTGAGCTGGTCCCAGTCGTGGTCGGTGAGGTAGTCGGTGGCGGCTTCGGCAAGGAAGGCTTGCGGAAGGCGGAGGCCGACGCCGAGGCGGCGGGCGTCCATTGCGGCTTCCAGCAGGGCCCTGGCGGCAGGGCTTCCGTTCTCGTAGCGCCGCAACAGCTCGGGAGCGCCCGCGAGGTCCTGTGCGATCCGGCCGTGCTCTCGGGCACGGGTGAGGGTGTCGGCCATGAGCCGGTCACCTCCTGCGGCGAGATCCTCCGCAGCGCGGAGAGCCTCCTGGTCGAAGGTATCCGGGACCGTGACGATGCGTCCGGTCAGGAGTTCACGGGCCCGGCTGTGGACGTCCGGGGTTCCGAAGGCTGGCAGGTTCGTGTACCGGTCTGCGTATTCGGGCCATAGCGTGCCAAGGATCAGCACTGGGCCGCGGCCCGGGTGGGTGAGCAGGGTGTGCAGGGAAGCCGCGATCCGCTCGCCGGCCTTCGGGTCTCCGAGGTAATGCTGAGCCTCGTTGAGCCACACCACCGTGCACGGTGTGACGCACTCCAGCTCGGCGAGCGCCGCTTCAGCCCGGGTCGGATCGTAGGGGTGCCACAGTCGCCAACCACCGACCGCCAGCGGCTGGATGCCTTCCCAACACGCACGTGTCTTCCCTGTGGAGGACGAGCCGACCATGATCAGCATCTGGCTGTGGCCCCCCGTTGCCCTGCCCACCGCGTCGGCGAGCACCTGGTCGTGGTCGCGGCGCACGTACCCTGAAAGGGGCCGGGCTGCCGGGGAGCCAGAACCGCCCATGGCGACGCGCGCTCCGGACGGATGGACTTCCAGGTCATGCGGGTCCCATTCCCCGATCGGCTTGCCCGGACCATCCGCCTGTTCGTGTACGGAGCCAGCATTGCCGAGTGCCCTGCGCCGTAGCTCCAGCAGCTCCGCCCTCGGCAGCCCAAGCACGTTGGCCAGCCCGACGACCGTCCCGGCCGATGGAACAGGCCCATCAGCCCTGAACGCCTCCTGGACTGTGGTACGGCCCAGGCGTGCTTGAGCCGCGACCTGAACCTTAGTCAGCCGTTTACGCGCCAGTCCGTCCGCCAGTCTGTTGCGCAGTTGAACCAGCTGCTCTTCCTGACCGCCGTCGTCCTTGTTCGGCATCCAGCCTCCAGTCCACGTGTTCGCCAGTGTTCATCTTTGTCCGGCCGAACCATGGTGAGCATCGATTCCGCGAACTTCGGTCACGTCAACATCCACCTGTCAGGAGGAGATCACCGTGACCCGTCTCGCCGTTGTTCTACTTGCCGCCGCTCTCGTCGTCATGTTCGCGCTCCTGGCCGCCGCTGCCGCGGGCACACTCGCCCGCCTCGACGGCGCCACCTACCCGGCAGCCCTCATGCGCGCCGCCACGACCTTCGCAGCCGTTCTCACCCTGGCCGCCGCCATCACTGGAGTTCTGGCCCAGTTCCTCCGGTGACCTCTTCGAACCACGGCGACGTCTCGTTCATGGGGTGATGGGCCGTTCTTCTTGTCTGGGTGTGCCGACAGGACGAAGCGAGTGGCCGAGAGATTGGACAGGCCGAAGAGCTACATCAGCTGGACAGGGTCCGCGCTGTGGCGCGCCTCGTCGACGATTCGGTCCACGTGTAGGCGGCCGGTCGACAGGCCGACTCTTTGGAGGAGGCTCTGTACCGCGCCGACGCTGATGGGCGGGCCGGAGTCGTCGACGGCGGTGTTGCGGGTGACGAAAAAGTGGAGGTTGGAGCTGTCGGGCCAACGCTGGTGACGCTGGAGTTCCCACACTGCGGCCAGGCGCAGGGTGAAGGCGTCGATGTAGATGACGTGGCCCAGGCGTCCCGCCCTGCGCAGGCGCAGTCGGCCCTTACTACGGTCGAGGTCGGTTCGCCGGAGGTGGTCGAGCTGTCCGGGGAGGAAGGCGTAGATGGCGACGAGGGCCACTATGAGGCGGTCGCGGGGGTCGTCGAGGCGGTCCAGGAGGCCGGCGATGCAGTCGGAGGGAAGCCCGGTCGGCACCGCTCGGTTGCTGGTGAGGGAGATAGCGCGGGCGGGATCGCGGAAGGCGAGGCGTTCTCGCTCGAGTTCCTGGTGAAGAAGTCGATCGAGTACGGCGAGCCGGTCCACTGCGTCGCCCGGACGATCGCCACGCGGGAGGACGGAACCACCGCGTGCCCCTCGCTGCGGTACCGGCATCTGCTCCACAAGGTCACCGGCCGGACCGTCGCCGAACTCGGGTTCACCCTGCCTGCCCCGTGTGCGGCCGGGCGGTCGATGGAAGGCGATGGTGAGGACATGCGGCGACTCACCATGCTCCTGGGAACCGGCGCCGCGGTGCTGGCCGTCGTCCGTCTCGCCGTCCGCCCCGGCTGGCAAGGCCACGGCATCGGCACCCGGATCCGCCAAGCCCTCCTGGATGCCATGCGCCCCCAGTGGGTCTCACTCCTCGCCATGCCCGGCGCCCCCGCCCAGAACCTCTACCGGCAGCTCGGCTACCAGTACGCAGGCCCGTACAAGACCGGGCCGAACGGACCTGTACTCGATCTGTTGCTTCTGCGCCTCAGCCCCTGACAGCACGTGGAGCCCCCGGTATGTCCGGAGGCTCCGGCGACAGCCGTCGCGGCCAGACGCGGCGAGGGCCGTCCGACAGACTCACAGCCGCTGCGGCTGTCGTCCCTCGCTCTCCACGGGTGGGAGCAGCTCGTTACAGACGGGACAGTGGGCACTGCCCTCGAGAACCGAGCGGAACCTGAATCGGCTGACTGTGTCGCACAGGATGTGCCGGGCGGACCACGGCGCCACCGGCCCACGGTATTTGTCGAGCGGAATGAGCCCGGCTTCCCGCATGCGGTCCTTGGCTTCGGGAGCCTGTCTCTGAATGACCCTCCTGGCTTCTCTTCGTTCTCTCTCCCGGACGGCTTGGCGCCTCCCCTGGACTCGTCCCCACGCCTGGACCCACATGGGGAACTTCGCCTCAGGCACCTCGCAGGCGACCAGGTACGCGTGCAGGGTCCGCTGCGAACCGGGCAGCGACTTGCGGCGCGAGATCCTCTCCGCCGTACTGCGGGAGAGAGGCGCCCTTGTTTCCTTGTAGCGGCCTTCCGCCCGCCTCTCCATTTCCCTGGTGGAGGGGCGGCCGTTTTGCTCCCAGACCCGAGCAAGCGCGGCGCCGAGTTCGTCGGCGGTGCGCACCAGGTCGGGTCGGGGAGCCTGCGTGTAGCTGCGCGGCACGCGGCCGCGGTAAAAGCTCACGGCCTTGTTCCACAGCGCTTCGGCTTGGACGTGGTCCAGGACGCAGACGCGGATGTATCCGTGAACGGTGTCGCGTGCGGGAGGGATTTTCCCTCCTTCGGCACGCTGGACGGTCGTGATGGAGCATCCAAGCTTGCTCGCGAGTTCCCCGCGGGTGAGTCCCCTCTTGCGGCGCGCCGCTCGGAGGTACTCGGCTAGCTCGCCCATGCCGTTGGCGGCATTGGCCACCGGGCTCGTTGGCCGGCCCTTCCGGGGCGCCATGGAGCCACCTCCTCTGCCTCACTCAGTCCTGCGGAGAAGCGGAGCTGAGGATGCGCATGGCCGTCGTTCGCAGCGGGTCGGCGAAGCCGGTGGCCGTGAGGCGGATCGCAAGTACGCCGATGCCAGCAGAGGTGGCGAGCAGGCTGATGACGCCGATGGGCGGCGTGGGCGCGGCCTCACCGCCCACGAGCGCAGTCAGGGCGGCGGCCGTCACCACGATCACAATGATGACGGCGGCGCCGGCTCCTCCGAGCGGCTGCCGACGGGAGGTCGTACGGATACGGGACATGGGTCTTCTCTCTCTGTACCTGCCGCCACGGGGCGGTCATGGGGGCCCTCGGGTTACGAGGGTGTCCGGCTCCAACCAGCTTCGTACGTACGGGCGTTTGGCTCGCCACGTCGCGTGAGAGCATCGTGCCACTGAGTGAGGGCCCGTCAGGTCGGATCGAGGACACATAGTTCACTCCTGTCTCACACGACGAAGTTCGTTCCATTGCCATGCCGGGGGCAATCCGCGACAGACCCGAGACGTATCTGAGCGCCGGATACCTGTTCGCCAACGAGAGCCACCTCAAGCTCAGGCCAAAGCGGGTGCGCACCGTAGCTGCCCGCTATGCGACCTGCCGCTTCCTGGCGACTCTTTCCGGCGGCCCGGCTTCCGCTTTCCGGGTCATCGGATATTCATGCAGCGCTGACTCACTTTCGGTTGCGCCGACCTTGTCCCAGTGGAACTATTCGGTCACCCTCTGTGCCACTACCGGCTCCAACCGCAGGTCAGCAGGGAATTCGTGCGTCGGTGATTGGCCACTGCCGCACAACCGGTGAGCCGGTGCTCCATAGGCGCACCGGCTCACCGCTCCTCTTTCGCAGCCCAGCACAGATCCGCCCGGTCACACACAGAGGTACGGACCGGCGGCCGCCGCACTACGGTCCTCGCCCTCGCCGTCCTCTTCACTAGTAGTGCTTTGTTAGGTGGTGTCGTAGGGCTGCCATGGGACGGTCTGTCGGCAGGTGGGGCAGGTCCCGGTCCAAGTGGCGATGAGCTGTTGGAGGAGGTCCAGGGCCTGGTAGAGGGTCAGGCCCTGGCAGGGGCTTTTGGGTGTCTCCGCTGTTCGGTCAGGAACAGGTGGGCGGCGGTGACGAGGGTGACGTGCCGGTGCCAGCCGGCGAACGAACGGCCCTCGAAGTGGTCCAGGCCCAGGGCTGTTTTCAGCTCGCGGTAGTCGTGCTCGATCCGCCACCGGGCTTTCGCCAGCCGGACCAGATCCCTGGCAGGGATATCGGGTGGCAGGTTCGAGATCCAGTACTGCACCGGTTCACGCTCGCCCTCGGGCCACCGGGCGATCAGCCAGGACAACCCGATCGTGCCGTCGGCGGCCGGTTTCGGGCGACGGCCCGCGAGCCGGACGCGCAGGAACACGAAGTGCGAGCTCATCGCCGCCTTCGATCCCTTGCGCCAGGTCACGGTCCGACCGCGGCCGCGACCCGCGGCCAGCACGTGCTCGCGCAAGGACACCGGCCGGGTGCGATAGCGGGGCAGCGGCCTGGGGCCGAGCCCGCCGTATTCGGGCTGGTGCGGCACCGCGTCCTGGCCGTGGGCGGTCATCTCGCCCCTGGCCTGCAGCACCCAGGCCAGGCCGCGTTCGTCCAGGCCGTCGCGGAAGTCGGCGTTCGCGCCATAGCCGGTATCGGCGACCAGCACAGCGGGCCGCAGCCCAAAGCCGGCGAGTTCGTCGAGCATGTCCAGGGCGAGCTGCCACTTGGGACGGTGGCACTCACCATCAGGGATCCGGCAGGCCCGCCTGCGGGCCTGGGCGCCGGGACCGTCCCAGGCGGCAGGCAGGAACAGACGCCAGGACAACGGGCACGAAGCCTCCTCGGAGGCGGCGTGGACACTGACGCCGATCTGGCAGTTGCCGACCTTGCCCAGGGTGCCGGAGTACTGCCGGGCCACCCCGGGCGAGGAACGGCCGTCCTTGGGGAAGCCGGTGTCGTCCACCACCCACACCTGCGGCCGCACGACCGCCACCGCCCGCCACGCCAGCCGGGCCCGCACGTCCCTGACCTGCCACGTCGAGGTCGTCATGAACTGCTGCAACTGCTGGTGATCGACACCGAGCCGTTCAGCCATCGGCTGCATCGACTTCCTGCGACCGTCCAGCAGCAGCCCCCGAAGGTATAACGCACCCTTCGCCCGCTGGTCCCGACGCACCAACGGCGCGAACACCTCCGCCGCGAACTCCTCCAACCGGCCCCGCACCGCGGCAAGCTCCCCAGCCCTCATACAGCCAGCGAACTACCACCCACCCACCACGACAAGACCACCTAACAAAGCACTACTAGTGTCCTGAGTCGGAGATTCGTCGGCAGTAAGCGGCGACTTTGTCGAGGATGTCGTCGGCGGTCTTCGTCCAGACGAAGGGCCGGGGGTGTTCGTTCCAGTCGGCGAGCCAGGCCCGGATGTCGCGTTCGAGGGCCTGGACGGAGCGGTGGACGCCCCGGCGGAGCTTCTTCGTGGTGAGTTCGGCGAACCACCGCTCGACCAGGTTCAGCCAGGAGGAGCCGGTCGGGGTGAAGTGCAGGTGGAAGCGTGGATGCGCCAGCAGCCAGGTCTTCACGGCCGGGACCTTGTGGGTGACGTAGTTGTCCAGGATCAAATGGACCTCGAGGTCCGCGGGGACTTCCTTGTCGAGCTTGACCAGGAACTTCTTGAACTCCACCGTGCGGTGGCGGCGGTGGAGCGAGCCGATGACCTTGCCGGTCGCGGTGTCGAGTGCGGCGAACAGGGTGGTGGTGCCCGCGCGCACGTAGTCGTGGCTGCGGCGTTCGGGCACCCCGGGCATCATCGGCAGGACCGGCTGGGACCGGTCCAGGGCCTGGATCTGGGACTTCTCGTCCACACACAGCACCAGGGCCCGCTCCGGCGGGTCGAGATACAGCCCGACCACGTCACGGACCTTGTCGATGAACAGCGGGTCTTTGGAGAGCTTGAACGTCTCGGCCCGGTGGGGCTGGAGGGCGAAGGCCCGCCAGATCCGGGAGATCGCCGACTGCGACATTCCGGTCGCCGCGGCCATCGACCGGGTCGACCAGTGCGTGGCGTCTTTCGGTGTCTCCTCGAGCGTCTTGACGATGACGCGTTCGACGTCGGTGTCGGTGATCTTCCGGGGGACACCGGGGCGTGGTTCGTCGCACAGGCCGTCGAGCCGGCGTTCCAGGAAGCGTCGCCGCCAGGCCCGGACGGTGTCCGTGGTGATGCCCAGCCGCCGGGCGACCTCGGCGATCGCGTGTCCGTCCGCGCTCTCCAGGACGATCCGCGACCGCAAGGCCAGCGACTGGGCACTCGAACGACGGCGCACCCACGACTGCAACATCGCCCGCTCGGCATCGGACAACACCACCGGCGGGATCTTCGGTCCAGGACGACTCACACCAGACCAACGACAAATCTCCGACTCAGGACACTAGGAGCTGTCCGGGCGATCACGCGTCCCCGTTAGGGTGACTCAGCGGAGGGACGTCATGAGTGCTGTGGAGATGAGTCGCGCGGAGGCGGTCACGCTCGTGCAGCGGATCATGGAGGCGGACTACGCCTCGGACGACGAGGTGGACCGCTGGCTGGACAGACTGGACAGAGCCCTGGCATGCCCGTCTGGTCATGTCAGCGACTTGATCTTTTGGTCGCGGGCGCGGGAGCTTTCGGCTGACGAGGTAGTCGACCAGGCTCTGGCGTACCGGCCGATCGCTTTGTGAGGTGACGGCTCAACTCCGAAGCCAGATGAGCAGAGCTGCGGTGGTGGCCGTGCCGAGGAAGACGTAGCCGCGCTTGTCATAGCGAGTGGCCACGGCCCGGGACTGCTTCAGCCTGTTGATCGCCCGTTCGACGGTGTTGCGCTTCTTGTACCGCTCTTCGCCGAAGCCTGGCGGCCGTCCGCCGCGTGAGCCCTTGCGCAGGCGGGCGGCCTGGCTGTCGGTCTTCTCCGGGATCGTGTGCCGAATGCCCCGGTGCCGCAGGTACTTGCGGCACGGACCGTTGCTGTAGCCCTTGTCGGCCGCGAGGCTGTCGGGCTTCATGCGCGGTCGGCCCGGACCGACCCGCGGGACGCGGATCTTTTCCAGCACCGTCTGGAAGTGAGTGCAGTCCGCCCGCTGTCCGGCGGTGACGACCAGGGAGAGCGGGCGGCAGCGGCCGTCCGCGCTCAGGTGGAGCTTGCTGGTGAACCCGCCACGCGAGCGGCCCAAGCCCTCACCTCCAGCACCACCTCCACCAGGCGGGCGACCAGACTCTGCCACGGCGTCTCGGCCTGGTGTTCCATCTCTTCGGCCCCCTTTGATCCCGGAGCCGGAGCCGGAGCCGGAGCCGGAGCCGGAGCCGGAGGCGGGTCGGTGCGGGCGCCGGCCGCATGCTGGTGCGCGCGGACGATGGTGGAGTCGACCGAGATGTCCCAGTCGATCTCCCCTGCGGCGTCGGCTGCGGCCTGGACCTGCTGGAGCAGGCGTTCCCGGGTTCCGTCGGCCGACCACAGGCGGTGGCGTTCGTAGACGGTCTTCCACGGTCCGAACCGTTCGGGCAGGTCACGCCACTGCACCCCGGTTCGCACCCGGTGCAGAATCCCGTCGATCACCTGCCGGTGGTTCCGCCACCGGCCACAACGACCGTTGCTGACCGGCAGGAACGGGCGCAGCCGTTCCCACTCGGCATCACTCAGATCGCCTCGTCCCATGGGAGGAAGAACGACCTGGACAGACGGCAGTCACAAGATCACGCGAACCCTGATCCCTACTTCGTGACGAAGGGTGCGTATCCGACCGGGACCTCGCTCACCTGAAGGTCCGAGAAGAGCAAGGTCACGTTGTGCGCGTTGGTTTCCATGCGCACCTCGTGAAAGTCGATCCCGAGGGCCTTCGACCAGCGGCGGGTCGCCTCGGACTCAGGAAGGAGTTTGGCTCCTGGGTACAGGGTGTGCCACTTCACCCCCCAGACGTATCCGTCGAGGTCAACACCGGTTTCGTGGTCGATGAGCCGGTCGTCCAAGGAGCCCCGCCAGGTGTCCGCCGGTACTGATGTCTCGCATCGGGCCTCGACGCAGTACCGGAAGAGATACCGCAGGTGGGACGGCGCGATGCCGGTTCGGGGATCAGCTGTCGCGTAGATGATGACCTCGTAGTCGCGCATGTAGTTGGTGTATCCGTGGTGCACGACGGCGTGATCGAAGGTCTCGTCCAGCATCTGCTCAAGTACGGCGGTGTCCATGCCGCCCTTCTACCTCACTGGGCAAGACCCTCGGTAACGAGATTCACGGGTGCTGGGCGCCGCTGCCCTCAGAGATCGCCCAGCCAAGTCCTAGCAGCTGCGTCACCCACACACACCACCAACTCACCCAACTCGCGCCCGCCCGCAGGCCTCGCTCCCCACCTGGAGCCGAAGAAGCGCAGCGACAGCACCACGGTGAATGAGGACGAGCACCAACGAGCAAGGCCCGGATTCCTCCCAGCCGCAGCGGGGGGATTCCGGGCCTTGCCTGTATGGCCATACCTCGTGGGCCTGCGGTCAGCGCAGGATGACCGGCTTCGGCAGCAGTGTGCTCAGCAGCTGTGCTGTCTCCGCTTCCATGTCCACTCCCCCGCCAAGGCCTTCATTGATGCGGGCCAGCCGGGCGGCGGCTTCGCGCAGGGCGTCCACGTCTCCGGCGCCGTGGTGGGCGAGGAAGACCTGTCGGTGAAGGAGTTCGTTCTCCTCGGCGGCGAGAAGGCCCTGGTGCGCGGCCCAGAGCGCGCCGGTGTAGTCGGAGGCTTCCCGGCGACGGGTGGACAGCTCGTAGGCGACGTCGGCAATGGCCGAGACCATCTCCTGGACGACCGGCTCGGCCCAGGCGTAGCGCTGAGGGTCGATCGCGGCGAAGGGGCGGCCGCGGACGAGTGCGAGGGCCCGGCGCAGGGAGAGGTCCCCGTCTTCGTCGTGGCGGGCCAGACCGATGCGTGCGTGGAACTGGAAGGACCGCCAGTCGCAGGTGACGGCCGCAGCGAGACGGTAGCGGCTGTCGCTGGTGTCCTGGACCCGCGGGAAGTAGGCCTCGCTGTCGCTGTTCTTCCCGAGCCAGGACCGGGTGCGGGAGATGACGGCGTTGCGCATCTGCTTGTTGACCAGGCGGCCCGGCCAGAGCGCGTCGTCGATGGCGTGGTGGTCGGCGCCGGGGTTGAGCACGAGGTAGGAGACGAGCTCGACGGCTGCGCTCCGGCGGTTGGAGTCGATCCGGCCTGCTACGCCCTCGATGACCACCGGTCCCAGCAGGAGGACCGCGGGGGCAGTGTCGTACGACTCCTCGACGCCGTCGGTAGTCGAGGCCGGGCCGGGAGCCGGGAGGGGAGCCGGGATCGGGTTGCCAGCCGCAGAGCCTGCCTTGGCGGGGTTCGGGGTTTCCTTCGTCAGTCCTGCGGCGGCCGCCGCCGGGTCGGTCGTGGCCGGGACCGGGGCACTCGCAGGCAGGGGTGCCGCTTCGGTCTCCTGGGTGGGCTCGGTGGTCTCGCCCTGTGCGGTTTCCAGCTCCTCCCGCTCGATGTCGGCGTACTCGGCGGGCATGCCGTCCTCGTCGGCATCAGCAGGCGGCTCCGGGGCGGGTGCTCCTTCGTCGTCGCTGTTCTCCCCCGGGTCCTCCGCGGAGTCCTCCTGCTCCAGCCTCTGCTGGTCTCCCTCTTCCGGCTCCTCTTCGGGGTCGTCAAGAAGGAGGTCGTCCAGCCACTCGTCGCGGGCGGGTACGTCGGCGGTGCTGGCGGACAGGGTGAGCAGCTCGATCGCGTCGGCGAAGTGGGAGTCGGTCAGGCCCTGGAGCTTGATGGGCAGGCCGGAGCCGGGCAGGACGATGGTCTCGTCCGGTCCCGTGCAGTGGAGTGTCCAGCCCTCGTCCGGGGCCAGGCTGGCGTTCTCGCTCGATGTCACCACCGCGCCGGCCACCCGCGGCTCGGCCGTGATCAGGTCGAACAGTTCCTCGGTCTCGGTCCCTTCGGGCAGTTCGGCCGCGAGGAGGATGTGGGGGGTCCACGAACCGCCGGCGTCCTCCTGCAGGCGGGCCGTGCGGAGGGTGGGTGCGCCGAGCGCGGCCAGGGCGCGGCGCTGGTCGGCCGTGTGGCTGGCCAGGTCGGCGAGCGCGTCGGCGAGCGCGCTGGTGCGGGCGACGCGTTCGGGTGCTGCGTCGTCCAGGCCGGGGGTGGTGTCGGCCAGCGCGGTGATTTCCAGGTGGCCGGGCAGGGGGGTGCTGGCGAGCTCGACCGCGATGGCCTGCAGGACGTGGCGGGTGTGGTCGGCGTCGCCGTCCAGGTGAAGGACGCCGATGTACTCCAGGTCGACGAGGACCAGGCGGCCGGCGCCGTCCCAGCCCAGGGAGACCAGGGCCGGGTAGGGGGCATCGGCGCCCTGGAGGGCGTCGTGGTCGGCGAGGTCGGGGTTGGAGGCGGTGCAGGTCCACAGGTCGGTGCGGCCAGCGGTGCCCGAGAAGGGCTTCATCGGCGCGGTGTCCTGGTCGAGGTGGAGTTCGACCTTGTTCTCGTGGAGCACGACGGCGGTGACCACGGGCAGGTCGCGGTCGGCTTCGGCGAGGTTGAGGGCCAGGGTGCGCAGGGTCGCGTCGAGGAGGTCGAAGCCGGTGGGGTGCTGGGCGGAGCGCAGGCCCTGCTCGGTGGCGGCGGCGCTGCCGGTGGGCATGGGGATGCGTCGGCCGGGCCGGCGGCGGCGCTGCTGGAGGATGCGGCGGGTGGTGATCGTGCTGATGAGGGCGGCGGCCAGGGCGCCGGCGCCCATCCAGACGGCAGCGGGTGCCAGGGCTTCGTCGGCGTCCTGTGTCTGCTGGGTTGTGTCCGCCTTCTGGCCGTCCTGCGCGGGCGTTGGAGCGGCGGTGGTGGGCGTGGTGCTCGGCCTGGACGCGGCGGGCGCGGGGGTGGAGGCGGCGGGTGCGGGTGTGGAGGGTTTCGAGGGGGCGGGTGCGGGGGCCGTCGGCGTGGGGGTGTCTTTCGACGTGTCCGGCTTCGGTGGTGTCTTGGTGCCCGGGGTGGGACGGGTGTCGGGAGCGGGGGCTGGGGCGGTTGCTGTGGGGAGGGTGAGTTTCTGGCCGGGGACGATCAGGTTGGGGTTGTCGAAGGTTCCGCCGCCGGGCAGCGGGGTGCCCTTGTTGGCTTCGAAGATCTTCGGCCAGTCCTCGGGGTTGCCGTGGTCGTCGGCGATGGTCCACAGGCTGTCTCCGGGCCGTACGGTGACGTGCTCGGCCTGGGTCGGGGCGGGCTTCGTGTCCGCGGGGCCGGCCTGCTCGGGCTGCTGCGCGGGCGGGGCTGTCTCGGGCGCGGTCTGGGTGGGTGTCGTTGCCGGGGTGGCGGGTTGGGCGATGTTGGCGTCGGCGGGGAGGCGGATGACGGCGCCCTTGGGGAGGAACTGGTCGCCGGCCGCGAGCTGGGGGATGGAGGGGTTGAGGGCGGCGATGTCCTTCCATCGCGGGCCGCTGCCGAGGTACTGCTCCGCCAGGTCCCAGGGGAGTTCGGAGTCTCCGGTGACGGTGTGGGTGGGCCAGGTGTCCTGTTCCGCCGCGGCTGCGGGGGCGGTCGCCATGCTGCTGGTGCCCGTGGTCTGTACGGCGGTCGCCGTGACGGCCGGGCCGGTGGCGGCCGAGGCGGTGGTGGGGGCGAGCAGCACGAGGCCGCCGATGAGGAGGCCGGCGAAGGACTGCATCCCGCCGAGGCCCTTGATCCGCCGGGCCTTGCGGCCGCGGAGCATCGCGACGGTCTCGACGAGGGCGGAGAAGGTGAAGGCGGCCCAGGCGATCCAGCCGATGGTCGTGAGCACCGTGAAGAACAGCCGGCCGTCGTCCTGCTGGGTCAGCAGGTCCCATCCGCCGGCGAGGTCGGTGGGCTGGTGGCCGATGGCCAGCAGGACGAGGGGGATGCCGGCGATGAGTGCGGCCAGGACGGCGAGGCCGAGCAGGGCGCGGAGCAGGCGTAGGTGGGTGCTCATGGGGTGGTCAGCCTCCGGCTTGGGTGTGCAGTCGGGCGTGTGCCGTGCCGGACACGCTGATCGTCGACCTGCCTACGAACTGTGCGCACAGCGTGTTGTAGGTGTCGTGGACGGTGACTTCGAGGCGCTGGCCGCCGTCTGTGATGGTCACGTTGCCGCTGGCGTTCTGGGCGGCGAGGTAGTCCTGGGCGGCGGCGACGGCGGCGTCTGGGTCCACCGTGATGTCGGTGCCCTGGACGGCGGCGGGGACGTTGAGCTGTTGGCCGGCCGCGCGGGCGGCCTCCTGTGCGAGTCCGGTTGCGCGGTTGGTGGCGTTGAGGGCTCCGCCGCCGTCGACCAGCAGTCCCATGAGCATGATGATGCCGATGGCGCTCAGCGCGTAGAACGGGGACAGCGAGCCCCGGTCGCGGCCGTGGCGGATCCGGTGCCGCAGGCGGGTGATGTGGCAGGTGAGGGCGGTGGTCACGGGCGGCTCCTGTAGGAGTCGATCGGGCTGGTCCACGACGACCGGAGCGTGCGGGATCCGGGAAGTCCGGGCAGCCCGATCTCGCCGAGCGGGGCCGTGCAGGTGACGGTGGCCCTGACGGTGGCCTCCTGGCCGATGTCGAGGCCGTACCCGGAGGTGTCGACCGAGACGCTGGAGGCGGCGCAGTGGATTCCCTCGCCGGTGAGGCTGCGGTTCGCGGCCGCTGCCCCGGCGGCCTGCGCTGCGCCTGCTTCGAGTTCGAGGGAGGCGGCGCGGGCGGCCGCGCGGGCGGCGCCGTCCACGGCGCCGGAGGCGTCGGTGACCCTGCCGAACGCGATCATGAGGAGCATGAGGGCGATGATGGCTGGGGCGAGGATGACGGTCTCGACGGAGTAGCTGCCCCGGTCCTCGCGCCAGTTGTGGCGTCGGGCCCGCCTCACTGGGCTGTGACCCAGCGTTCGACGGGGGCCTGGGCGCTCTGGACGACGTCGAGTTCGAGGCCGGGGACGAGGGTGGCGACGGTGCCTCGGACGGTGATGCGGATCTGTTCTGGTCCGCTGCCGTCGGCGGAGACGGTCGCCCCGCGGACGGTGGCGTACTTCGTGAGGAGTTCCTGGGCCTGGGCGACGCCGTCGCCGGGGCCGGCGCCGAGCTGGCGTCCGGCTTCGACTCCCTGGGTGGCGGCGGAGCGGGCGACGGAGCGGGCGTAGAAGTACATGCCGGTCTGGATCGCGGCGAAGACCAGGAACAGCACGACGACAGCGAGGACGGCCAGCTCGACGCTGCCCGAGCCTCGGTCGCCTTCGTTCCGCAGGCGTGCGCGGAGGCGCTGCCACCGGTTGCTGGCCT
This sequence comes from Streptomyces vietnamensis, assembly GCF_000830005.1. Lineage (NCBI taxonomy): Bacteria > Bacillati > Actinomycetota > Actinomycetes > Kitasatosporales > Streptomycetaceae > Streptomyces > Streptomyces vietnamensis. The sequence continues at coordinate 73,854 of NZ_CP010408.1, forward strand.
GGTCTTTCACGCCGTTTCCTTCCTCCTGGTGGTGGGTTCAGCCGCTGATGAGCGGGATCTTGGCGTCGGTGAAGGTCTTGATCGCGGCGACGACGGCGATCGCGATGGCGATGACGACGCCGGCGATGACGGCGAGCTCGGCCGAGCTCTGGCCGGCGTCGCCGCCCTTCTTCAGGCGCTCCCAGCGGGCGGCGAGGACGGTGGTCAGGACGCGGATGTGCATGGGGTTCTCCTTTTTGATCTAGCCGTTGAACATGCTGACGACGGGCGGCAGCACGACGAAGACGAGCATGAGCAGCACGGCGAAGGTCACCGGCAGCACCATCGACGTGCTCGCTTCGTTGGCCTGGGCCTTGGCGTCGGCGAGGATCGCGACGCGCAGTTGGCGGGCCTGGGCCTGGAGGGTGGTGTAGACGGCGGCGCCGTCGCCCGCGAGGGCGAGGGTGTCGGCGGGGCGGGTGAGTTCGGGGATGTCGAGGTCCTCGCCGAGTTGCTTGAGGGCGTCCCAGACGGTGACGCCGGCGAGGTCGGCCTCGTAGAACGCCTGCCGCATCCGTTCGAAGATCCAGCCGTCGCCCACGTCGGCGGTGTCGGTCAGGGCCTGGGCGGCGCCGCTGTTGGCGATGCGGGCCAGGGCGACGCGGTCGAGGTAGGAGGCGGCGGCGTGCCGGACGACGAGGCGGGCTGCTGCGGCCTCTTTGCGGACTTCCTGTCCGGGCCAGAGCCAGAACAGGGCGCCCAGGCCGAGGCCGGCGGCGGCGGGCATCACGAACGGCAGGGTGACCCCCAGCATTGCCAGGAGCTCGCCGGCCAGCTGGGGCAGGACCAGCCCGTAGAGGGCGAAGAGGGCTCTCTTGCCGAGGTGTTCGGCCGGGCTGATCCGCAGCAGGTTCAGGTCCCGGACGGGCAGGGTGATCCGCTCGCCGAAGGCGCCGAGGAGGCGGGTGCCGACCTTCTCGGGCAGGGATCCGGTGGTGGTGGCGGTGGTTTTGGGCTGGCGGGCGATGTGGTCGGCGTCGAGCCGGTCGAGGACGGAGGCGAGGTCGGGTCGTGCCGGCCACAGGGCGCGGATGGCCAGGCCGGCGAAGGCTCCGGCGGCCGCGGCGGGCAGGACCGCTTCCATGGGGATCATCGGACGGCTCCTGTCACGGTGGCCGGCTCGGCCTGGGGCAGGGGGTTGAGCAGGCGGGGGTCCGGCTTGGTGGCGGCGGCCCGGCGCAGCCAGGACAGCGTCCAGGCGAAGAGGCCGCCGAGGACGGCGAGGGCCAGCTGCCCGGGCGGGGACTGGTACCAGGCGGACCAGGCCTCGTTGAGCATGGAGGCGACGAAGACGATGCAGATCACGATGGACACGATCCTGCTGGACTTGCGGATCTTGGCGCGGTCGGACTCGATGTCGCGGGCATCGGCGGCCTGCTGGTGGATCGTCACCGCGAGCGCTTCCAGTGCCGTGCTCAGGCCGGGGCCCATGTTCGCCGCGTGCGACTGGAAGAGCAGCGCGACGTGGTCCACGACCCCGTCGCCGAGTTCGTCCGCGAACAGGGCGAACGCCTGCTTCGCGTCCATGCCGGAGCGCAGCCGCTCATCCAGTGCACGAACGTTGGCGGCGATGGGTGCGGGGGCGTTGCGGGCGCTGGCGCGGATGGTCTGGACGAGGCTGATACCCCCGGTGTGGATGCCGGCCAGGCCGTTGAGCCACTGGCCGATCGCCTCCAGGCGCTCGATGCGCTGCTCGGCCGCCGTCCCGGGGTTGAGCAGGAAGGGGAAGCCGAGAACCGCCGCGCCTGCGAGAACACCGTGGACGGGCCATCCCGTCCACGCCCAGACCACGAGGACGGTGATGCCGGCGGTAGTGACCAGGGTGCGCCAGCGGCGCTGCCATGCCTCGGGCAGGCCGGCCTTCGCCGCTTGGATCCGGTTGGCGCGGCGGGAGGCGGGCTTCGCCGGGTCCACGGCGCGGCCGCGCCACTCGCGTACGGCGGCCAGAGCAGCAAGGACCGTGACGAGGGCGCACAGCGCGGCAACAAGGGCGAGCTGGGACGAGTTCACCGGGCCTCCCGGGCCTGTGCGGTCATCGGCTGAGGAGCCGCCGGCGCAGGAGACTGCCGAGGGCCACGGCTGTCCCCGTGGCGACGGCTGCGACGCGGGCGGGTCTCCTCACCGGTCCTCCCGTGCAGGGGGCGGTTCACCGTGGCCCCACCAGCTGCAGAGACGGGCCCCAGGCGGTCTCGGGGCTGTGGGTCAGCCATCTGCGGTCGAAGGAGCCGGTGCGCTCCAGGACGTCCAGGAACGAGGGCATGTTGCGGTACACGGCGCGGGGCTCGCCCCCGTGGGGGGCGAAGATTTCGCTGGTGGTGGGGCGGCCGCCTTCGCCGACGACGTCGTGGACCTCGTACACGTGGCTGACGAATCGGTGCTTGCGGCCGCCGATCGCGGTCTCGTCGAGGTAGGTGAGGTAGACGACCACGTCGATCGCGGAGGCGATCAGGTGGTTCGCGGCTTCGGTCTGCATGCCGGCCTCGGTGCACAGCTGCACCAGGCGGGAGATGATCGCGTGCGGGCGGCGGACATGCAGGGTGCACATCGAGCCGGAGCCGCCCGCCGACATGGCCTGGAGCATGGGCAGGACCTCGGTGGAGCGGACTTCGCCGACGATCACCCGGTTGACGTTGTAGCGCAGGGCGGTGGGGAACATGTCGCCGATGGTGACCTCGCCTGCGGCGCTGCCGCCGCGGACCTCGCCGTTGGACTGGCGGGCCTCGAACGCGAACGTCAGTGGACCCGGCTTGTCCGCGGGCCCGGGCTCGTCGAGGTAGAGCTCGCGGTCGGACTCCAGGGTGGCGATGCGTTCCCCGGGCGGGATCTCCCGGCCGAGGGCGCGCAGCAGGCTGGTTTTGCCGGCGCCCATGTCGCCCACGACCAAAATGTTGAGCTTGGCCTGGACGCAGGCCAGAAGGAATGCCCTGATGAGGGGGTTGATGGAGCCCCACTGGACGAGCTCGTCGATGCCGTGCTGGCGGATGCGGTGCTTTCGGATCACCACCGACGGGCGGGTGGTGAGCAGGCTCGCGGTGACGCGGGAGCCGTCGGGCATGCGGAAGCCGACCATGGGGGTGGCCTGGGTCAGGGCGCGTTCGCCGTGTCCGGACAGGCCGGCCATCCGGTTGACCCAGGCGATCAGTTCCTCGTGCGAGTCGGCGACCCGTTCGATGGTGCGGCGGGGCCGGTCGTAGTACTCGATGTGGGCGCGGAGCCCGTCGACCATGACGTCCTCGACGCCCTGCTCGTCGAGGAGGCCCTGGAGGCGGCCGCCGCGGAACATCGCGTCGAACACCGCCGCTCCGACGGCGTGCTCTTCATCCGCCGACAGTGCGGGGTTGCCGTGCGCGTACTTCGTGGCCCACTGCGCGACCGTCTTCGTCACCATGGAGCGGGCCTGGGCCCGGCGGTCGTCCTCTTCCAGCAGGCGGCTGGGATCGTGTGCGGACAGCTCGGCGGACACCTCGGCCTGCAGCGCCTCGATCACCTCCCAGCCCACCGGAAGCTGGCCGGGCAACCCGGCCAGCTTCGGAATCGCGGCCGGGCCGGCGGCCGTCGCCGGATGGTGGGGAGCGGGCGTGACGGGGGCCGGCGTGAGTGCTGCTGCGGGCTGGGGGATCCGGGTCGGGCCGATGCGGCCGGCGAGCAGTCCGGCGATGTCGGCGGGGCCGTGCGCGGCCGGGCTGTCGGGGCGCTGCTGGGTGTCAGCCACGGGCACCTGCCCCCTGGTTCAGTCGCTGAAGGACCCCGGCGAGCTGCGGGGCCGCTGGTGCCGGGAGGGCGGCCGGGTACTTCTGGTGCAGGGCCCGGCGCGAGGCGGCCGCCTGCAGGTGGCCCAGCGCGGTGCGGGCGGAGTTCAAGAGCGCGGACTTCTTCAGCGTCCGCGGGGCGCGCCCGGTGCCAGCGAGGTAGGCGGCGGTGTCCGGTTCCCAGGGCAGTGCGGCCATGACGGGGAGCCGGAGTGCTTCGGAGACTTCGTGCGCACGCCGGGGGCCGTCTTCGATGAGGAGGACGCCCAGGGCGTCCGCGCCGGTACCGCGGTCGGTGAGCTCGTTGCGCAGCGGTCCGGTCATGTGCCGGGCCAGGGCGAGGGAGTGCTCGGTGGCGCGTACGACGAGCAGGACCAGGTCCGCGCCGTGAAGGAGCGGTGCGGGTGTGAGGGTGGGGTGCAGGTGGCCGGATTCCAGGGCCAGGCGGCCGGCGTCGATGACGACGTCGTAGCCGCCCTCGTCCGACAGCACGCGCATGACCTGAGCCAGCGCGGGCCAGGTCCGCGCCAGGGCCGGTGCCTGGGCAGGGTCAGTCAGGCCGGGCAGGACCTGGCGATGGCCGGACTCGTCGAGGCGGACGAGGTGGCTGGCGAAGGCCTGGGCGAGGGCGTCCTCGCCCGCGCGCTCGGCGGCGGCGAGGTGGTAGAGGCCGGTCCCGGCGGTGATCTGGGCCTGGAAGAGCCCCGCTCTTATGGTGCCGCCGGCCGGGTCGCATTCGGCCAGCAGCGAGGGGCGCGTGGAGGACAGGGTCATGGCGAGGGCGCTGGTGGTGACGCCGCACGACTTCGCGCTCACCAGCGCGGTGACGGTCACGATCCGCTCCGGACGTCGCGGACCAGGGCCACCCGGCCGGACGAGGCGCGGGTGGCCAGCAGCGGTCCGTCGGAGGGGGCGACCGCGAGGTTGACGACGACGGCGCCGGAGGCGTCGGGCCGGCTGACGGAGACCACGACCGCCTTGACCGACGTGGGCGGGGCCTCAGCCCCGTCCTTGCCGGTCGGCTGCTCGCCCTGGCCGGGGACCGTGACGGCGAGGACCTTGTCGCCGGGGACGAGGGAGCCGGCGGGGGCCTGGCCGCGCTTGACCTGGACGCCGACCTGCTGCTTGTCGTCGCCGAGGCCGGTACCGGGCTGGAGCTGGGCGGCGACCAGCAGGCTGCCCTTGCGCAGGTCGACGGCGGGGCGCTTGCCCACGACCAGGGCGCGGTCGGTGGCGGGCATCGGGGTCAGGGCCGCATCCGCGGAGACCTCGGCGACGACGATGTCGGCGTCCGTGAGCGGCTGTCCGGCCGGGACGTCGTTGGCGATGGCCAGCACCTTCGTACGGTCGCCGACGGCGGACACGGCGGCGGCCGCGCCGAGGGCGGCCGCGACGGCCAGCACGGTGCTCAGCGCGGCCGCGGCATACCGGCGCTGCTTCTTCACCGGTGCCGCGGTGGTGATGGGGAGTTCGGTGCGCGGACCGGCCGGACGCGGCACCGGCGGGGCGGCGGGGGATTCCATTCGGGTACTGCCTCTCGGGGAAGTGCAAGCAGTGCGCGGGCTAGTTGAGGACCTGGACCTCGGCGACGTTGATGTCCACGGAGCTGGTGCGGACCTCGGTCAGCTGACCGGCCTGAGCGCCACCGGTGACCTGCCAGTCGATCGACCAGGTCGACGTCGCGGTGACGTGGTACGTGCCGGAGCCGGTGCTGGAGGACGGCTTGTCGTAGCGGTGGCCGCAGTCCGGGGAAGGCGACTTGCCGTACTCCGGCTTGTAGGGCGTACCGGCCGTCGTGCAGGTGACGGTGTGGCCGTCGCCCATGTTCCACACGATCTTCGACACCCGGGCGGTGGCCGTCACCGACACCGGGCCGATCGACGCGGAGGCCGTGTTCGGGCCGTACGTCTCGGGGCCGGTGTCGGTCCACATGTAGACGGGCATGCCGACCACGCCCTTGCCGCCCGGCTTCGGCGTGATGCCGATCGCGGGCGCGCGCAGCCGCATCTTGTCCACTGCCTGCTGTGCCACGACCGCGGGGTCGATCACCGGACCGCCGCCGCCGGGCGGGGCCGTGGTGAAGATGTTCTTCACGTCGTGGATGCCGGTCTCGTTGTCGAGGCAGTCCTCGAGGTACATGGAGACGCCGGGCTTCCGGCCGCCTGGGCCCCAGAGCGCACTGTCGTCACCGGGCTGAGGGTCAGCGAGGGTGTAGGTGCACGTGTAGCGGCTGTCGCCACCACCGGTGTCGTCTCCTCCGTCTCCCCCACCCCCTCCGCCACCGCCTGGTGGTTGGTCTCCTCCCGGGTCTTTGGGGCCTTCCACGATGGTGCACACCCAGCCCACTTGGCACTTTGGGCCCTCGTCGGCAACAGCGACAGGACCGGTCAGGGCGAGCAAAAGCCCGAGGGCCAGAGCCGTACTTCTCCGGGTCAGCACGGCTGGTCCGCCTTGGGCTCGGCCTTGAGTACCTTCCAGCCGTCCGGCCAGCGCTCCACCAAAGACACGACCACGTACTTAGTCACCCGGTTACTGGGCATCACGGCTGGCTTGCCGCTCGCCTTGTCGATGATCTTCCACTGTGAGACGTCGAGACAGCTGGAGATGGTCACACTCGGCGTCTTCTTGTCGAGGGCGGCGTCTGTGACCGTGGGGTTCGTCATCACTGGCAGACCGGTCATGACTGACTTGGTGGTCTTGAGGTTCTTGACGCCGGCTTCCGCCTGACTCAACGCTTCGGCCGCGGTGTACCGCTTGAGGTCGGTTCCGTCGATGGAGGGAATCGCGTAGACCTTGGGCAGCTCTGTCCAGTACGACGTGTAGGTCGAGATGGCCTCCGCCTTCGCGGCCTCGGACGGATCCACCGTCGCCGACTTGCTCGGTGCGGCCGAGACCGTAGGCAGCTCGCCCTTGTCCTTCTCGCTGCCGGAGTCGCTCGACGAGGTACAAGCCGAAACTGCCAGCGCAGCGACGAGGACGAGGAGGAAGCCCCTCTGCCGGTACGGCGCCATGACGGAGCGCATGCGTCGCATTTGTGTATGAGTCACGAAGCCTCCCGATGCATACGCGGTCACCTGGCTTCAGCTGCGGTCGTTCCCCCTTGAGAAGATCACGCCCTGCCATCGACCACTCGATTACCGCAAAGGCCCACACTACGCAAGATCACAACAACCGCACCGGGCGTAACGACAGTTGAGGCCCGAAGATGCGCTGTAACCGGCCAAAATCGGCCTGGAAGGCGTCGTGAGTGTGTCAGGTCAACTCACGGCTTTCATCGGTAGTGCGGCCATGGGGTATCGGCTCGGTGGATGGCGGTTTGGGTGTTCAGTTCCCTGACCACCCTCGCGCCGGGTAATCAGCGTTTGATGCGCCCTCGGACGGCAAGGACGGCGAGGGCGAGGAGGGCGGGTTCGAGGAGGCGAGAGGTCATCTCGATGTAGGTTCCGGTGGTGGTGAGGTCCTGGCCGCTGGAGCGGAACACTACGGAGTTGAGCGTGACGGTCAGGGCCTTGTCGAAGCGTTTGCTGGTGAACCTGTCCCCGGTGGGGTTCTTCGGGTCCTGCTTGTCGATGGTGAGGGTGATGGTGCCGCCGCCCGCCGGGACAGTGCCGGTGGCTTCCTGTTTCGGGGACGACATCGGCAGGCCGAAGGCCATCAGCAGCACGATGGTGGCGAGCATGGCGGCGGCGAGCCAGCCTAGGGCGCGGCCGGCGCGCAGGCCGTAGCCGGAGAGCAGCCAGTAGGCCCACAGCAGGCGGCGCTCGGCTTTCGGGGTGCCGGTGCGGTCGTGGCGGCGCATCTCGCACTCGCCGTAGTAGAAGTCGGCGGCGCCGGGTTCGTTCTTGCCGTCCTCGAACGCCTTGCGGAGCTGCCGGTACAAGGGGGCGACGTCGTCGGGGTCCGGGGTCCGGGCGGGGTCGGGGTGGTACGGGCCGGTACGCCACCGGCGGGGGTCGGGCGGGGTGCCAGCGGATGTGGGGGGCTGTCCGGCGGTCTGCGCCCGCCAATGCTGCTCCTCTGCCAGCGTCCGCCGGCGGGTCCAGCGGACCGGGGCTATGCCCTTGCGGTGCCAGCCGGTAGGGGTGGAAGCGAGGGTGGTACGGCCCTCCAGCCGGAGCTGGTCAAGATGGAAGGCCCCGGAGAACAGGCAGCCGGACAGGTCGGTGTCGGTCAGGACCAGGTGGGCGGCGTCCACGCCCTGCACCGACACCACCCGCACCGCCCCGCTCCCCGGCAAAGTGCTCTCGTCCAGGGTCGGGCCACCGGCGATGGTGAACGGGGTGGGGTGAGCGGTGACGGCGAGAGGGGCCTCCAGCACCGCATGCCCAAGATCAACAGAAGCATGGCGAACCCGGACGGTCGCGGTCGACTGCCAACGGGTCCGCGTGCACCGCACCTGCTTCGCTGCGACCTCCAGCGTCACCGGCGCTCCAAACACCGCTCCCGACAAATCGACCGTCCCCCCGCACACCACCGGCCCCCATCTCGAAGCCGCCAAGAACTGCGCCTCATCGAACCGGGCATCGCCGGAGAACCGTGCCTTGCCGAACCCGGTGGCGCCGGAGAACCGTGCCTCGTCGAACCGGGCGTTGCCGACGAACTGCGCCCCGTAGAACTGGGCGTTGCCAGAGAACTGCGCCTCGTAGAAGCGGGCGCTGCCGGAAAACTGCACCCCGACGGACCAGACGTCACCGAAGAACTGCACCCCGTCGAACCAGACGTCACCGAAGAACTGCGCGCCGTCGAACCGGGCGTCGCCGGAGAACTGCGCCCTCCTAAACTGGGCGTCGCCGGAGAACTGCGCCCGGCTGAACCGGGCATCGTAAGAGAACTGCGCCTCACCGAAGTGGACTTCGTCGGAGAGGTGCGCCTGGTCGAACCAGGCGTCGGCGGAGAACTGTGCCCCTCTGAACTGGGCGTTGCCGGAGAATTGAGCCTTGCTGAACCGGGCGCTGCGGGAGAACTGCGCCCCACCGAACTGGGCGCGACCGAAGAACTGCGCTCCTCTGAACTGGGCACTGCCAGAGAACTGCGTCCCGCCGAACTGGGCACTGCCGGAGAACCGCGCCTCGCCGAACAAGGCGGTCCCGAGGTGGGGGCGTCGGCTGGTGGGGTCGCGGACGGCGTTGAGGAGGCGGTTGAGGAGGTCTTCGGTGAAGGGGGTGCCGCGGTGGTCGATGTCGGCGCCGGGGGCCAGGCCGGCAAGGTAGGTGTCGCGGTCGGTGTCGGTCAGGTGGGCGAGGCAGGCGGTGTGGCCTGGAGTCTGGATGCCGCGGCAGCCGACGGGATCGCTGGAGTGGGCGCTGTGGGCGCAGTGCGGCCAGGACGGTGCCGACGGTGCGGGTGTGCTCATGGGGTGACGGCTCCAAGAGGGAAGGGTGCCGGGTTGCTGCCCGGGCGGGTAGCGGCGGGGCGGGACAAGGCGCGGGGTCAGCCGCGCCCGGGGCGGAACGGGTTGTACGCGGTGTACGGGTTCTCGTCTGTCTCGCCGCGGCGGTGGCGCTCGGCCTGGTAGGTGGTCCAGGCATCCGCGCCCTGGCGGATGGACTGCGTAGGCGTTCTGGTCCGGGCGCAGAACTCGGCGTAACCGAGGTCCGGCTCGGCCGGTCGTCGGCGCCGCTCCGCTCGCGGCTCGTCCCGGACACGCGCCGTATCAAGGTCCTCGACCGCGCGGACGCGGACCAGTTCTTCGACGTCGAACGCGACACGCGCAGCACGGCCGCCACCCTCGCCAGATCCACGACCACCGCGTGCCGGTCGGGAAAATCGGCTTCGGGCCGCAGGTTCACCACCGGCGGAAAACTCTCCTACTGAAGGTGTTCGACCCACTGCGCGCACTGGAGGATCCAGCCGCCCCGCCGCAACCGCCCGCCTCGCCGGCTCCGCGTCGCCACCGGCATTCAGGTCCTCCGGGGCGGGCCAGCCCGCCGCCCACAGCTCCCCCAGCCCGGCATCCAGCACATCCACCGCAACATCCTGGGTGAGCTGATGCACCCGGGGCGGCGACAGACCCACCGCCTCCGAGGCCTTCCGCACCGACACCCCCTCGGCCCGCGCCGCAACAAGCGCCCAGAGCCGTTCCCGCTCCGCCTGCTCCAACCGCCACGTGGCCCGCCGCACTCGCGCCAGCACCCGCCGCTTCCGCCGGAATTTCCCCAGCCAGTCACCCCTCACCCACCTCAGACTGCCAGCCCCACACCACCCCGTACGGGCCGTTCAGCAAACTGAACACCCAGCTGCTACCCACCACGGCGATACTCCCCGATGCCCTCGTGGTGACCGGCGTTGTCGTTGGTGGGCTGGCTGTATGCCGACGTAAGAGGCCGACTGGTAGAGCGCGGATGGCGAGTGCCCATTTCCTGTCTGCTGACAGGGGCGAAAGCTGGGCGTCTGGAGGCATGCGTGTCAGGTGCCTGAGAGGAGGGCGTGCTCGGCGCATCCACTACGTGCACTCCTGCCGTACGTAGGTAGGTAGGTCTGGCCGAGATTGGGTTCGTCATCCCGGATCGAGTGCTCCGGGCAGATGGCGACGCTCGCGTAGACACCGTCGGTCTCCGCCTCGAAGGCGCGTGGGTCTGCCAATCGAGCGGTACTCCCGAGCGTCTGTGCTCATTGCTTTGGCGCTGTTCCTGTCATGGGACGGGCGTCGTGGTCGGGGCCGTCGGGGGTGTCAGTGCTGCCCGGCATAGTGCCGGGCATGATCAACGACTTGGAGAGCATTGACTGGGCGTCCTTGGGGCACGCCTACGGGCCGGCCGATGAGGTGCCGGGATGGCTGCGCGGCATGGTCTCGCCCGACCCCGACGTGCGGGAGGAGGCGTTCGGCAACTTCTATGGCGCGGTGCTCCATCAGGGGAGCGTGTATCCGAGCACGGTGGCCAGTGTGCCGTTCCTGTTCGCGATGGCGGACGATCCGGCGACGCCTGACCGTGGGGAGGTCGTCGCGCTGCTGCTCAGCATCGGGCAGGAGGTCATCGACGCCGAGGAGGTCTACGCCGTCATCTGCGGCCCGGACGGGGAGGATTCCACGATCTACCCGGACACGGCGAACCTGATGCGTGAGCACGCCGACGCCTTCGTCGCCTACGCCTGTGACCCCGATCCGGAGGTGCGCAGGGCGGCAATCGAGGGGCTGGGGCTTTTCCTGGACGATGCCGAGCGGGCGGTGGCGCTTCTGCGGGACCGTCTCGTGGAGGAGAGCGGGGTCGCCGAGCGTGGGCTGGTGGTGCGGACGATGGCGAATTTGGCGCTTCGGCTGCCCGCGGCCGCCGCGGCGGCGAGGAGGTGGCTCGACGCACTGTCCGACAGCAGCACGACCGATCCGGACACCCGTCTGGCAGCGCTCGTCCACCGGACCCGCTGCGCTCCCGATTCCATCAACGATCAGACGGTGCCGACCGCGATCGGACTGCTCCGCCAGGTCACACCCGTGCCCCGGCCCGAGAAGGACGAGGATCAGGGGAACCGGGACTCCTCCCGCCCGTGTGCGTGCGAGGCCGAACCCGAACCCGACCCGAACGTCCCCGGGCACATCGCCGCCGCCTTCGCCGACCTCGAACGACACGGCCGCCTCCACGCTCCCACCACTCCCCTGCTCACGGCCTTCCACAAGGCCCTGGACGCGCGCCTCGACGACCGGACGGCCCTGCTCACCGAACAGCTGCGCAGCCCGGACCCAGGAACCCGGTACGACGCCATCGACATGGCACGCCGTCTGATCGCCTCCTGGCGGGGAGAACACACCGACCTCGTCCGGCTCCTCGCCGACTGCCTGCTGCCGCGCGACTCCTACACCGCCGCGGCCGCGGCCGAGGCCCTCGGATCCCTGGCCGAACTGGCCGAACCCGCCCGGGAGGCCCTCGCCGCCTATGTCACCGCGCAGCGCACCGAGCACCGGCCTGATGCGTGGGCGAGCCCGCACCGCGTGCTGCGCCGTGCCCACCAGCAGGCCGTCGTGGCGCTGGCAGGCCTCGGAGACGAACGTGCCCTGCCCAGTCTGCTGACCGCGCTGGACACCGATATGGACGCCTGGCGCGCGGTGAACGCGGCCGGCCACTTGCCCCGGGCCGCCGCCGAGCTCACGCCCCGGCTCGTTCATCGCCTCGCCGATGTAGACCACTCCCGGGAGTGGCCCGATGTCGGCCCCACGGCTCTCGCCTCCGCCCTCGCGAAGCTCGGTGATCCGGCGGCCGTGCCCGCACTCACCGACGCCGTCCAAGCCGCCGTCCAGCACAAGCAGTGGAGTACCGCAGTTCCCGTTCTGAAGGCGCTCGCCTCGTTCGGCACCCGTGCCGCATCCGCCCTGGATACCGTCCGGGCCCTTACCGAGGCGGATGGCGTGGATATCCGTACGGCCGCGGTGGGCGCCGTCTGGGAACTCGAGCGCTGCCCCGAACGTGTGGTGCCATTGCTGGAGCACCTCCTCGAATCGCACCGGAACTTCGACGCGATCGACCTCGCCGGCCGGATCGGTCCTCCCGCCGCTCCCGTTCTGCCGCGCCTGCGGCAGATGCTGGGCGAGCAGGTCGAGCAGAACGCGCGCAACGAGCGGAATGGTTCGGCCGTGCTGAACGACTCGTGGACCCTCGTCCACGTCGCGTCAGCCCTGTGGGACATAGGCGGCACGAGCGAGGCCGACATCGTTGTACCGGCGCTGCTGAACGCCTGGGAGGACAACGACTCCACCGCGTGTGACGTCGTCGCCTGCTTCGACCGCATGGGCCCGGCCGCACGCCCCGCCCTGCCCCGTATCGAGGCCGCGACGGCGCAGCCACAGCGCGGCGGAGAGCCCTGGGGGTGGGGAGTCACCCGCGACCTGAAGTTCCAGCGCACCTGCCGTGCCATCCTGACCCGCCTGCGGGAGCTCCCGGAGCCTGCGCTTGCCGGGGAGGAGTAGGCATCGCCGCGGAGGTCTCGTACGCCTGATGGCGCTTCCTGAAATCGGCCACCCGGTGCTCGGGATGGCTCCAGACCTGCTCACGGGATCTCCCCAGCCGTGCGCGGGATGACCTGGGATCGCGCGGCACAGCGGAGGAGCTGGCGGGCGCGGAGGCGGGACGGCCGCAACGCCGTTGAGTTAGGGCGGCGCTGGGTGGTGTCAAGGGTCGGTTGTGAGCAAGTTGATGCTGATGGTGGCCTTGTAGGTAGCACGGTCGATGGCCGGTCCGCGGGCGTTGTACTTGGAGATCGCGCGTTTGACGATGCGGTTTTTGGTGCGGACTCGCCGCTGGGGCAGGAGCTGGACCGGCACATGGCGGCCGATGCCTCTGACCAGGTCGATGATAGTGCCGGCGATGACGCCCGCAGCCGGTGCGAGCTTGTCGCGGGCGGCGGTCAGCGCGATAGTGAAGCTGGCCCGGTCTGGATCGGTGCCCGGGACGCTGTCGGTGGCATCGGTCATCGCGGTCAGCAGTGCCTGGTAGGCGGTCAACAGTGCCCAGACCTCCTGTCGATGCCGGCCGGGGTTACGGGCCCGCAGGACCCGCCCGCCCAGGGCCGTGGACTTCAGCTCCGCGTAGGCCGACGGCCTCGGCTACCAGCGGATCTCCCCGTCCCGCCCTGGCGGCGCCGACCTCCTCGCCGAGGTCCGCACGGGTGACCTCGTCCTCATCCCCGACGGCTGGCACGGCCCGTCCGTCGCCCAGCCCGGCAATGCCATGTACTACCTGAACGTGATGGCGGGCCCGGGCGCCGAACGGGCGTGGCGGATCCACTTCACGTGCGATCCCGGTGGCTGTGGGCTGCCACTCCTTCGGTGGCTGGAAGGATTCGCTCTTCGGCGACCACCACATCTACGGCAACGCGGAGTGCACCTCTACACCCGCGGCATGGTCGTCACCACCCGCTGGCCGGACCCGTCCGAGGCCCCGGCCGGCGTCCACTTGGGATCCCTGCGCAACCACTGACGCACGGCAGGCACGACAGGCACGCCCGGACGGCCCGTACGGATCGGAGGATCCGTACGGGCCGTTTCGCGCCGCCATCCGGTTGCACCGCGAGCCCGCATCGTTACTGGCCGCGCCCCAGGGGGGCATCGGTCTGCACGAACGATCGTGCCGACCGGAGGGAAGAACGATGACGAGCAGTCGTCACGGAACCGGAGCCAGGACGCGGCTTCGTCGTGCCGTCGCGAGCGGGTTTGCGGGGGCGCTCGTGCTCGGAGGCGTCCTCGGTCTCGGCGCGACGGACGCGGGCGCGGCGGCGCCGACCTGCCTGGGCCGCCCGGCCACGATCGTCATCACCACGCCCGGCGTGACGACGAACGGGACCAGCGGCGCGGACGTGATCATCGGGACCTCAGGCGATGACATCATCCACGGCTTGGGCGGGAACGACCGGATCTGCAGCCTCGGTGGCACCGACGTCGTCAGTGGCGGACTCGGCAACGACCAGCTCGACGGCGGCACGGGCTCCGACGAGCTGGTCGGCGATACCTTCGGCATTCAAAGCAACACCACGGGCGGCGGCAACGACCTTCTGATCGGAGGCGACGAGGCCGACACTCTGATCGGGGACAGTCGGTCCGTGGACGGCGGAGACGCCACAGGCGGCGGGAACGACCGCCTGTACGGCGGCGACGACGCCGACGTCATGATCGGCGACAGCTTCGGCACCAACGCGTCCGGCGGCGGGCGCGACTACCTCGACGGCGGCGACGGCACCGACGACATGGGGGGCGACTCCCGGGCCCTTCACGGCACCGCCCAGGGCGCCGGCGACGACGTGCTCTTCAGCGGAGCGGGCGCCAGCGACCGCATGGTCGGCGACAGCGACGCCGACGGCAACGTCGAAGGCAACGACGGCGATGACACCCTGATCGCGGGCGGCGACAGTGTGATCGTTATCGGGGACCACAACATCCATGACGAGTTCGGCGGTTACGCGACGGGCTCAGGCCGTGACCACATCATCGGCACCGGCGGGCCGGACCTGCTGGTCGGCGAGAGTTCGGTGGTCGACGCCAACCTCAGCTCGGCCAGCGCCGACCGGATCGAGGGGGGCGGCGGTAACGACCAGATCTTCGGGGACAACACCGACTTCTTCGTCACCAGGACGGTCGGCACCGCTGGCGGCCGCGACGACCTGCGCGGCGACGCCGGGGCCGACACCCTCCGCGCCGGCCCCGGCGACGATGACCTCGACGGCGGTGCCGACGGCCCGGACGTCTGCGACGGCGAGGCTGGCACCGACAGCGCCACCCAGTCCTGCGAGACGACCCCGAACGTCCCGTAACGGCAGCCCAGCAAAACCAGTGGCCCCCGGGGTGCGCGTTGACGCACCCTGGGGGCCATGTCCGTTCCGCCCAGTACCGGTCCGCGCCGCGTACACCGACGCGACGATCACCGTCTCCCAGGCGTACGGCCCGGCCAATGGCGCTCACGCTCGCTCCCCACTCGGTTCAGCCACGGATCAAGTGGGGCGACGAGTAGGGGTGGTCGTTTCCAAGAATCGCCATCACGCCTTCTCGTACGCCTTCAGCGCGTCGGTCTCGACCTGGTCCGCCGCGAGACCCCAGCGCAACTTCCTCGCGGTCCGCCGTACCACCGCATCGATGACCATTAGCAACATCATGTCCGAGCTTCAGTCGCTCGGGTCGCTATGTGGCGGCCCAGGTTATCGGGGAAGGCTTATGCCGAGTTCGCGCATGGCGCTGGACGGGGGGCCACCTTCGCTGTGCTCGGTCTTGCGGCCTTGACAATGGGTTGGAGGGCGCCGGGGTCGACGGGGGCAGAGCTGGCATAGAGGCCGTTGGGCTCGGTGTCGCGGCCGTACGGAAGGTGCCGGAAGCTCGTGAGGCCTTGACGGTGGCGACTTCGCCCCAGCCTCCCGCGCGGCGCACGTCTTGCTGCTCACCGTCGCGGCGCTGGCCTGCCCCACCCTGATTGCACGTTTCCACTTCGGCAGCAACCGGCTGGGGCAGGTATAGTGCGGTGCAACTTGTTACTCAGGCGCGAGGCCCCCACCACGGTGGGGGCCTCTCCTTTTGTGTCAGGCGATCCGGAGCTCCGGGCGGCCCTTCGTCGGCGGGGCCGTCTGGTACTCAGGCGCCTTGAGCACCGGCAACCGTCCCGCCCTCATGTCTTCCAGAGCCTGCTGGAAGGCCTCTTCCATCGAATCGATGCTGTCGTACTTGGCTGCCAGCGGGTGAAGCCGGTATCGGTTCCCGCCGCGCTCTTCTGCCTGTCGGCGCAGAACGAAGTTCAGGTCGAAGAGCGGCGCAAGCAGCGTGCTGACGGTGGCCGCCGACACCTTGTACTCAACCGCCATGGTCCGCTGGCTGGGCAGACCGCCACCGTTCTCGCTGCGGAAAACCAGGTACTGCAGGAACTTCACCGACGGCGCGCTGATGGGCAGCGCCCAGATGCGCTCAGACACCAGCGGTGACATCACGGGAAGTGCCATCGGCTACGTCCTCCGAATCAAGTGGTCGTTGAGACTCATCCTGTACGCCGTCTCGGGCGAGCAGTCAGGGGGGTGCCGGAGAGCCCCAGGTCGAGCTCTTCCTGGTGATGAATCAGCTCGGGCCCGATCTGGTGAGGGAACCGGTCGGCGGGGTCGGCACCTTGTGGAAGGTTGCTCTCGATCTCGGCGAGCACGTCTCGCTGCTCGTTGCTCCCCCCGAAGAACCACAGGCGAACGTTAAGGCGGATCAACCCGTTGCCGACCCGCTCCAGCCAGCCGAGCTCGCACAGACGCCGCACCGCACGGTTGACAGTAGGACGGACGATCTTCTTGGAGTTTGGAGTCTTGACAGCAAGCTTGTTGAGCCCGTCCGTGATCTCCTGCTGGGTGTACTCGGTGATCCCGGTGCCCCGTTTCTGACCGCCGGCCACGTACAGGAAGACGCACAGCTCGCTCCGGGTGATGGCGTTCGCGATGAACAGCTGCGCCAGGAGCTGGGTGAACCAGTTGCTCGAGATGCTGTAGCCGAAGGGACCAGCCATGTCGTGCGACCGGCGGTCATCGCTGTACTCCGCGGTGACCTTGACGTTCTTCAGTCGTCGGCCGCCGGCATGTGGGTCGGCAGCCTGTTGAATCGTCTTACCCAGCTGCTCGCCGAGGAGGCTGAGTAGCTCGTTGCTGACAACGTCTTCTGTTGTGGCGGGTGAAGGTACCGATCGGGGCCGTCGCGGCTCTCGCGACGGCGAAGCAGGTGTCACTGGACCCTCCTTGTTACTCAGGCGGTCCGAGCGTATCTCAAAAGTTAGGCCCTGCCTTACTTTTGACGCGGCGACACACCCTACAGCTAGGCATGCGGAGAAAGTTTGGCTGTGCCTGATTTTCAGTGCGCACAGGCGCCGAAAGTTAGGCCACGCCGAACTTTCAGTCGCGCCTAGCGCGACATTTCCTGAGGGCCGACGGGAGGTGCGACGGTCCGTGGACAACCCTGCGACCTGGGGCGTTGCCCTACCACGCGCCCACCTCCAGAAAGTTTGGCCTGGCCTAACTTTCGATGCGGAATGTGCTGCCTGCGTTAACAACTTCAACCCTAAAATGTCGCGGCCGGAGCATGATCATCTTCGTAATTCCGCAGGTCAGAGCCCTATCGGAGGTGCGCGCTTCTTATAAAAGAGCGGACGGGCGGCCGCTCAGAGAGCTTCCCCAGACGGTGCTGGGCGCCCTCCACCGTCCTGCGGTGAGCACGATGCCGGCATCTCTCCGAGCCCTGTATGCACCTCAGCCACCGAAAGTCAGCCACGACGCTGGGGTTTGCCGAACGACGGCGCACGCGTGTGCCTCCAGCAACCCCTTCCCGGTATCAGCCACGCTATCTATCTGTTCCTCGGCGTCAGCCAGTGACTGCTCAGGGGGACAACGCAGGCTCCGAGGACATGGCCTTTGATCTTGAAGGGGGATTGGGAACCCCCAGTGATGGTCAGTCCAGCACGGCCAGGTGCTGGCGGGGTTCGGGGCTCGCCCCGATGGGGGTCCAGGGGGCAAAGCCCCTTGGCAACGGTCCGCGCGCGACAACGGACAAGAGCCTCGCCGTCGACGTCAGGTGAGCAAGGCCCGTCGGCAGGAGGGGTGATCGGCGCGGGCTCACGGGACCGCTCCGCCGCAGTGGAGATCACGCCCCGCGGGAAAGGGCACAGCCCCCGCTCTAGCCCCTGTAGCCCTGGTGTGGTCTTGCCATCAGGACACACTGGCAAGAGGTCCTGGGAGCCAGGCGTTGACCGGTTCTGCATTGCCGAGGACCGGTGTGAAGACCTGCTCGAACGGCCCCCTGGCTCGGAGCTGGTTGAGGGTGGTGACGCCGGCCCGAAGCGCGGTGGTGGCGAGCACCGGGTCGCTGGCGGCAAGGCTGCGCAGGTCGGCAATCCGGCGGGCGAGGCGCTCCTCGGACGCTCCGGTCAGGACCATCAGAAGTCGGGGGAAGACCGGGTAGCGGCTGCGCCAAGCCGGCATCGTGGCCTGGCGACGGGGCCCGCGGGCGCCCTTGGCGGTTGGAGGCTGGGGAGCGTACGCGTGGTAGGCGGCGTAGGCGTGCAGTTTCTGGGCCAGGCGGGCGATCGTCATCTGGGTGCGGTCGACCTCGATGAAGAACGTGAGCAGGGTGCGCTGTCGTGCTTCGGTGTGGACGTAGTTGAGGACGGCATCGGGGACGAGGCACAGCTCTTCCCCCGGTCGGGCCTCGTCACGGTAGTAGTGCGCGATCTCTGGCGACCAGTCCAGGGGACCGCACTCGTGGTCGAGTCGGCGGGCGTGCTCGACGAACGCGGCTCCGGTATCCACGACTGCAAGGGTGTGTTCCTGGAGCGGGCCGAGGGCAGCCTCGGGGCTCATCCGGTACGGGCGCTGCTGAAGCAGACCGACCGCTTCGACGGCCTGGGCGCCCTTTTCGGTGAGCCACCACAGCAGCTCGGTCTGGCCGGTGGTGCGGCGGCCGACGACGCCAGCGAACCCGGCTTCGCGAAGGGTGTGGAGCTGGCGGCGCAGGTACTCAGTGCGGGTGTGGTGCGGGGTGACGAGCCGGTGGAGCTGCCTCGTGGAAACCAGACGGTGCTGGTAGAGGACCTGGGCGGCCTGCTGGGCGACCTGGCCCAGCCCGGTGGGGGCGGACTGCGGGTAGGGCATGGGGTACTCCCCTTCTTCTAGTCGATGACGCTGGTGGGGTCGCCGGCGTTCGTTCCGCCCGGGCGTCGTCCGGTGTGGTGGGCGAGGACGGTGCTGTCGAGGACCTCGAGGTCGGCGAGGATGTCGCTCAGCGGGCGGCGGTTGAGGTTGGTGTCGATCGCCTGGTCGAGGGCAGGGACGCCGGCCGGGTTGTCGTAGTGCGCGAAGACCTCATCCACGGGCAGGCCGCGGACGCGGAAGGGCGTGGTCCTGCCGCCGTTGAGGTTGACGGACATCACGTAGTGGTACTTGGGGAGTTCGGTGATCGTCTCCGGGCTGACGTGCCCGTTCCACCTCTTGGCGACGAAGGCAGCCTCGTCGTAGTCCGCGGCGCAGGTGCTCAGCCAGGACTGGTTCTGCAGCAGGGCCTGGCGGGTGATGGCGGAGAGCCGGAGTGCCATCTGGGTCATGCCGATGAAGCGCACCTCGTACTTGCGCAGCTGCTCGGCGATGGCGGCGAGGAACCCCTTGCTGGAGGAGTCGAGGGCGGTGAGTTCATCGCCCCAGGCCCAGAAAGTGTTCCGTTGCTCGCGGGGGGTGTCCTGCCGGGAGAGTCCGGCGCGGTGCAGGTCGTGGATGAGCAGGCAGCTGACCAGGGCGTCGCTCTCGCTGCCGGACGGGCAGACGAACACCACCTTCGAGGTGTCCATGGCGTGGCGGACGTCGTATGCGGAGCGGGGGCTGCCGAAGAAGCCCTGGAGGCTCTGGCTGGTGTCGAGGCGGTCGATGGCGTAGGTGACGGTGGGCACCGCGTCCGGGCCGAGTTTGGGGAACGTGGTCTCCCAGTACGCGCGGACGCGGTCCGGGAGCTTGGGCAGGAGCTGCTCGCGCCAGTCCTCGTCGGTGAGCCAGGTGCGCAGTTGGAAGAGGGTGCACTGCGCCTCGGGGTGGCCGGCCTGGACGGCCTGGAGGTTGAGCAGGGCCAGGGCCTGGGAGGCGCGGGCCAGGATCGTGCGGGCGCGGGGGGCGTTGTCGCCCCAGTCCTGCGCCGCGGCGATGCCCTCGGTGACGGAGCGGACGATGTCCTGGACGTCGGAGAGGGTGCGGCCTTCCATGGACAGGGGGTTCCAGGAGACGACGGGCTGGTCCGGGGCGGTCTTGGCGAGGTTGATCTCCCAGAGCCGATCGGCGATCTCCGGGTGCGCAAGGTAGGGCTTGGCCCGGGCCCAGCCTTCGCCGTGCGGGTCGAGGAACCAGCAGCCGTAGCCGGAGTGCGCCATCGCGATGCACTGCACGAGGGCCTCTTCGGTCTTGCCGTGGCCGGCTTTGCCGAGCTGGAGGCCGAAGAGGAGGTCCTGCACCCGGGCGGCGCCGATCCGTTCGCGGCCGTCCGGGTAGACGACGGCGCCGAGCGGGATCAGGTCGCGCTGTCCGGTGTAGACGGGGAGGTCGGCCGGGGCCGGCGGGACCAGGCCGCCGGAGCGGACCACGCTGGAGGCGGCGCACTTTACCGTCGGCGGCTTGAGCCAGCCGGCCAGCTCGGGCACCGTCAGCCACTGTCGGCGATGCGGCGCGAACTCCCCGCTCGCGAACCGGCGCTCGAAGTGGCCGATCGACCAGCTGTGGGGCCGGTGGACCTTGAGGTAGTTCTCCCCCGAAGTCATCGACAGCGCGGCAATCAGCTGGTGCATCCGGGCCAGGGCCAGCTGCGGGTGCGCGGCCTCGGTCCGCAGCAGGATCTGCACGGCGAACACCGCGCCCGCGCCGGGCTCGAGCTTGCCGACTCCGTCACGCAGGTCGGCCTGCCGCGGAATCCGCTCGGAACGGCCGGTGGACCCGGCGCCGCCGGACCAGGCGGAGGTCATCGTCCCCCAGAACCCGCCCCCTCCAAGTCCACCGGTGAGGCGCTCGCCGTACGCGGACGGCCCGCGGCGGGCGGCCCGGGCCATCAGGCGGCGCCGGCGGCGGGCCAGGCGGCGCTCGGAGACCGGGACCAGGTCGAAGACGGCCTCGGCCTTCTCCCCGTCCTCGGTCCGGACCGAGGACATGGCCGCGGCCAGCTGCTGAAGCGGGTCCGGGCTCAGGCCGAGCGAGGCGAGAGCCTTGTAGTCGGGCAATCCCAGGGCCAGCTCGGCGCGCTGCACGTACCGGCGCCCGCTCGCCCTGGCGGTGGGCGCTGACGTCGGTTTGGCGAGGGAGATGACGGCGGTCACGACGTACCTCCCGGGCCGGTGAAGCGAACCGGCCGGATTTCGCTCTGTCCTTGGTGGGTTCGGACCTCCACCTCGGCGAAGCCGGGCATGGCCAGGATCGCGGCCGCGGCCGCCGGCCCTTCGATGTAGCAGCGCATCTTGCCGTCCACGGCGGTGTACCGCAGTCGCACCGCGGATCCCCGGGCCGGAACACCGTCAGCCGCGTAGTGCACCCGGCCGAGCTGGCGGGCCCAGCGGCCCACCTCCCCCTCACTGGGGTCGAAGGTGGCTGTCGGGATGGCCTCGACCTGCACCCTGTCGGCGAGCGCCTCCCGGACCAGCGCCGCGCGACGGATCGTCCACCACACCCAGACAGCCGCCCCCAGGACGCTGAGGGCGAGGAGGTACGGGGCGGCCGCGTCCAGCGTGGCCCGGAGTTGAGCGAGGAGCTCGTCGACCGGCAGGTCCGGGAGGCTCATGTCGTTCGGCCCAGGGCCGGTCGGGATGGGATGGTGTGCTTCATGGCGCCTCCAGGTCGGGTGGGAAGAAGCCCTTCACCTGGACCAAGTAAGAATCCGGGGCCCGTTCAGACACCGAGTCCGAATGCTTTGCCATCCCTTGAACTGTCTCGGCCTCGGCACAGGTCGAGGCAGTCGTAGTCCCGTAGCCCGGCCGTGCAGCAACTACTCATCATCGCCACTCATGCATCGCCGCCTCTCGCGCACGGGCCACGCTCGGCCTCCGCGCGCCTCGAAGACGCACCGGAGGATCGATAGCATTCATCGCCCCAACTGATCACACTAAGGACCGATGGTGCCCAGCCGCATCAAGCCCGTACTCCCTGGCGATCCGCGCCGAATAGGTACGTATCGTGTCGTCGGCCGGCTCGGGAGTGGCGGCATGGGTACCGTCTACGCAGCCGTCGATTCTGCTGGGCTCCGCCTGGCTGTCAAGGTCATCCACCCTGCGCACGCCGCCAACGAAGAGTTCCGGGCACGCTTCCGCCGTGAGGTGCGGCTCTCCGAAAGGGTGACGGGACCGTGCCTGGTCCCAGTCCACGATGCCGACACCGACGGGCCCGCTCCATGGCTTGCCACCCCTTTCGTCCCCGGGCCCACCCTCGCCCAGTACGTTGCCGCACACGGCCCAGCACAGGGGGCGCCCTTGTACGCTCTCGCGGCGGGAACCGCGGCCGCGCTCACTGCGGTGCATGAGGCGGGGATCGTGCACCGGGACATCAAGCCCGATAACGTGATCCTCTCTCCGTCCGGTCCCAGGGTGCTGGACTTCGGCATATCCCGGGCTCTGGACGGCACGTCCGTGACGCGAACCGGGGTCGTCACCGGAACTGCGGGCTGGATCAGCCCCGAGCACTACCAGACGGGCGCGGTGGGTCCTGAAGGCGACATCTTCGCCTGGGGTGCTCTCGTCGCCTATGCGGCTACGGGCCGTCTTCCGTTCGGCACGGGTGCCCCTGATGCCGTGGCCTTCCGTGTCATGTCCGCAGATCCGGACCTTTCGGATATTCCTGACGATCTTTTGCCTCTGCTCGAGAACGCGCTGACCAAGCGCCCAAGCGATCGGCCTCATGCGGCAGAACTCGCCCGTGCCTGCTCTGCCTTGCTCGCCACGCAGGACACGGCAGTCGTACCACCCGCAGATGAGCAGTGGATGTTCCCGGCTGGCCTGCCAAGCGTTCCTTGGGATGTGCCGGACGAGGACGATCGGGCCTGGCGGACCGATGTCCTTCGGCGAGGGCGCCGTGGAGTCTATGCGGCAGCCGCGGCGATTGCCCTCATCGCAGGAAGCATCGGCGGAGTCGTCGCTGCGCAATCCGCCACCAGATCCGGCCAGACGCCCATAGCCGGGCCGAGCAGATCGATCGCCCCGACCACTTCCACCGCACCAGCGCCGCAGCGGTCTCCGGAGGAAGCACGTCGGCAGAGCACTTCGCCCGCGTCCTTGGCCACCACGGCCCGTTCAGCCCCGGTCGAGGCCCCGACGGCATCCCCCTCCCCCTCACTGCAGCCGCCACCGTTCACCTACCTGCCAGCCGAGCTGGACTGCACCCCGCGAAAGGACCCGGAGATCGAGGGAGCATGGCAAACCGTAGCTCCGGTGGGTGAGGTCCGGCCCGGCGACGCGGTGGAACTCTCGCTGCGCAACAAGTACGGCAACTTCGATCCCGTGCAGCCGGAGATGGACGTCGTGGCCCGTGTGTACGTGCCCGACGGGACGTCACGGCTGGCACGGGCGAGCCTGCAGTCCGACACCTCAGCGATCGTCACCTGGCCAGGCGACTTCGCCGGAGCCACCGCCTCCTACCCCCCGGGCACGTACACCGTGGTGTGGTCCGTCGGCGACGGTTCACGCCGCCATATCACCTGCACCGGATTCACCGCATCCTGACCACAGGCCGACCACGCACGTGGTGGCCATGCCCGGTGGGCTACCGCGAGGTGCGCAGCAGGTCGCGGCGTGCGGTGACCAGGGCCCGCCACCGGGCGCGGGTGGCTGTTGCGCTGTCCAGCCAGCGCGGTGGGGTGTGGTCGTTGGGCAGGGGCAGGTCGGCCATGAAGTGCGCGATGTCGGTGTAGTAGGCGTACATGCCGTTGCTGGTCTGTTCGCGGAGCCGGGCGATGGTGGCGGCCAGCGCCTCGTGGTCGCCCTGGACGGCTTGGTGGAAGGCGACGGCGACGTCGAGGGTGGGCGTCATGGAGGTGAGGCCGGCGGCGTCGAGTTCGGTGCGCAGGGTGCGGACGCGGTCGTCGAGGGTCGGGTTGCCGGCGTCGCGGATGAGGGAGGCGATGGCGGCGTTGATCGTGGTGGCCCGCAGGTCGAGGTTGGCGAGGAGCCGCTGGGCCAGGTCCAGTTCGTCGTCCGCCTGGCGGGGGTCGGTGAACGCGACGGCGACGGCCCGCATGGCCTGGGTGTGGGCAGCTTCGCCGGCCTTGGCGTGCTGCTCGGCTTCGAGGCGCCCGGCCAGGTACGCCTCGGCCGCGCGCTCGACTTCTCCCTGGACCCAGTACAGGTCGCCGAGAACGCGCTGGTGGCGGCCCTCCCAGCCCAGCTGCTGGGCGGCGGCAAGGGCGGTGGGGAAGTCGCCGGCCAGGCGGGCGGCCTGGGCCAGGCCGCGGCGGGCGGCGGCGGCCAGGCGGCCCCCGTGGTCGGCCACCTGCTGGTAGCCGCGGCGGGAGTCCTCGTCGCGTCCGATGTCACGCAACGCCTTGGCCCGGTAGTAGAGCGGCATCTCCTGGAGTTCGGCGGGCAGCAGGCCGGAGTCGATGACGGCGGTCAGCCGCTGGACGGTGCGGGCGCGGTGTTCGCGCTGGCGCCGGGCCAGGGCGCTGAGGGTCTCGACGAGCGCGTCGGCCGGCGTGGACAGCTCGGTGCCCTGGTGGCCGTGGGCGGGCGGGTCGAGCGGCTCCCACACGGAGTCGCCGATGTAGGAGAAGGCGGCGTCGGCGAGCCAGCCCAGCTCGTCGAGGTTGAAGTCGCGGGCCAGGCGCAGCCCCTGCCGAAGGACGCCGATCAGGACCGCGCGGTCCCGGCGTGGCCCGTGGGCCCATTCCTGCCCGAGGGCGGTCAGCGCGCGGGTGGCGGCCCGGTGCCAGTCCTGCTCGGACCAGCGGTCGTCGGTGTGGTCCTCGGCGTTGCGGATCGCGGAGCGGACGACCTGGTGGAGGTGGAAGGGCCACAGTCCGCTCTGGTCCTCGCGGATGAAGGGACGGTCGGTCAGCCGGAGGGCGGCGGCGTCGTGGGTGAGGCCGGCGACCTGGGTGGCCAGGGAGACGGAGAAGGCGTCCAGCAGGGACACCGAGCGCAGGACGTGGCGTTCGTCGCTGGTCAGGTCGCTCAGCGTGCGGGAGATGAGGGCGGGGAAGTCGCCGAAGTCGTCCGGCTGCGGGGTGCGTCCGGTGCGCCGTATCTCCAGGAAGCGCATGACGGCGAGGTCGAGGTAGAGGGGCAGGCCGTGGGAGCGGGCGGTGATGGCGGCGCGCAGGTCGAGCCCGATCAGGGGCTGGCCGCCTGTGGCCAGGCGGCGGGCGAGGTGGTCGTCGCAGTCCTGGGGGGAGAAGTCTCCGACCAGGATCTGCCGTACGGCGGGGCCGTGGTGGGCGCGGGCGCCGGGCACGTGGCCGGCCAGGCCGGGCCAGGCGGTGGGACCGGTCCAGTCGAGCTGCCCGGCAAGTCCCTCCTCGGCCCACTGCAGACGGTCGCGGCCGGTGATGACGAAGAAGACGTTCGGCATCAGCCACACGATGCGCTGCAGCAGCCGCTCGAAGTCGCGGTGGGTGCGGGTCCCGACCTCCTCGAAGCTGTCGAAGAGGACGACTGGGGTGACGCGCTGGTCGGCGGGGAGCTGGTGCAGGTCCCAGGCGAGCAGGTGGGCGGCGAAGCTGAGGGTCTCCAGGTCCGCCTCGGCCTCCAGGATGTCGGCCAGGCGGGCGCAGCCGGCCAGAGCGCGCACGGTCTGGCGCCGCTCGCGCAGGGCGCCGACCAGGGCGGTGGTGAGCTGGCCGACGGCGCCCCCGATCGTGCCGGGCATGGCCAGGACCTGGGCGACGTCGGCCAGGGAGGACTGCAGCTGGCTGGGCAGGTTGACCGCGTTGCTGAAACGGCTGAACAGCCCGCCGCGCCGCAGGTAATCCTCCAGCGGCTCGCCCGGGTGATTGCGTTCCCAGTGGCGGCGCAGGGCGAGGTCGAAGGCGGGCATGGGCCGCCCGAGGGAGGCGACGGCCAGGCGGATCGACAGCATGAGCCGCTCGAAGTCGATGCCGGTGGAGCGGGCCAGGTCGATGCGCACCGGCAGCAGCTTCTCGATCGGCCACGCCGGTTCGGCCCACTGTGCCGGTCGTCCTTCGGGGTGGGTGAGCGACGCCTCGATCTTGCGCGAGAGCGTCGACTTTCCGATCCCTCCGACCCCGTGGGCGACCAGGACGTTGTGCCGCGGGCCGGCGAAGTCCTCGACGTCGAACGTGGGGCCGGCGACGCGGTGCAGGTGATCGGTGAGCGCCGTGACGACGGCCTGCCACTGAGCCTGACGATTCGTGAACGCCTCCTCGGCCGCCACCGACTGGTCATTCGCTCCGAACAGCATCCGCAGATCCCGCGCCACGTTCGCCCCCAAAAGAAGATCAACACCGGTAGCAACCTACGTGCCCCGACCCTGCCGCACAGCCGCTTTCGGCAACACCGACCGCCCGGCCGCATGGTCTCAGCCAGCGACAATGACGCCCATCACCCGATCGATACCCCGCGGAAGGACACCGCCTTGTCTGAGCCCATCACTCCTGAGGAAGTCGAGCAGCAGGTACTGGAGATCAACGCCTGGTACGCCGAGCAGCTCATGGCCGAACGGCGCGCCGGCACGCCCGACCCCGAGCGGCTGAAGGCCTTGAAGGAGGGCCTGGCGGCGTGTGCCGCCGACCGCCAGGCCCTGCAGGATGCCGATGAGGAGGAGGTCGCCGAGATCGCGGCCCGCTACGCGGCCCGTGCGAAGGAGCTGCGGGAGTAGCGCAGGACGGGAAGCGGCGAGGTGGGGATCGTGGACGCAAGCACGCGCGGCTGCAGGCCGGCAGGCATCAACGGCCAGGCCAGCGCGGCGATCTCGACCAGCTCGCGGTGGTACTGCGGCAGCTCGCCCTGCACCTGCCGAAGCAGCGCCCAGAACGGCCCCGCCTCGGCCAGGGTGTAGGGGCGCTGCTGCTCCGCCTCCACCACGTCCCCGCCCCTCGGCGGCTTCGCCCAGACGCCGCCCGCGAGGCGCGCGTTGCGGTACACCGCCGTCAGGTCCCGGCGGATGACGGAGACGGAGTCGACGAGGTCCGGAACCTGCTCGGCCGCGCGGACCACGTCCGCGAGCACGGCGAACGTGCGGTCGTGCGCGGCGGCCTGGGTGAAGCGGGGGATGCCGCCGAGGCGGGCCACGCCCGCGCACCGGGTCGCGATCCCCAGCCGGCTGTCGGCGGCCCGCATCCCCAGCACGATCAACTCCACCCGGCGGCCCGCCGCACGGTCCCGCCGTGCGGAGTCGAGGAAGTGGGCGACGTCGTCCGGGGCGATCTCGATCAGCAGGTCGCCCCGGCGCTCGCGCACATACTGCTCGGCCTTGTGCTGCCAGGACCGGTAGTCCGGGCGGATCCGGGCCGACGCCGTACGCGGGTCCTCCTCCAGGAGTCGGCGGTAGTCGGGGTGCATTGACTTGAACAGGCCGCCCTCGATCCGGACGGGCCGACGGGCGCGCAGCACGCGGCGCAGCGTACGGGCCGTGTAGGACTTCCCGGCCCCCTGCGGCCCTATCACGTACAGCGTCACCGGCTGCTCGTGCGGCGTGATGCCGCTCAGGTACATCGGCACGATCAGCTCGTCGAAGACGAATCGGTGCTCGTCGGCGGACAACCGGTGGTAGTCGACCCCCGGCGGCACCATGAGCGGCTGGGCGATACGGCGCACCGGCTCGGCCAGCGCCACAGCCCGCTCCAGACCGGCGGCCACCGCGAGCCGCCGCTCCGGCGTGCTCACCGCCGGGTGCAGTTGCTGCTCCAGGCCGGTCACCTGACGCCTGAACCGCCAGGTCTCCGGCGCCGTCCACGGCCGCGTCCGGGCCGCCTGCAGCGCCCGGTGCGCGCCGACGGCCGGGGCCGGGCCGGTCAGCTGGTTGTTGTAGAGCACCTGAAGGTCGCGCCGTACCACCATCACCTGGTCGGCAAGCCGCTCACGCTCGATGGTCTCCAGCGACTCGGGCAGACGGCGCACGCACTGGTCGTGGTTGTCCCAGGACACGTACCGGCCCGCTCCGTCCTCGGCAACCTGGGCCATGTAGCGCTCCAGCACACTCAGCTGTGTCACCGCCTCCGCCTCGGCAACCACGACCACCTCGACGCGATATCCCGCGTCCCGGTAGGCGCGGGCCTGCTCGGGGTCGACGACAGGGGTTTCGACCAGCGCGTCGAACCGCCGCTCGCGTACGTACTCCTCGACCTCCGCCTGCCACCGCAGCACGTCCGGCCGCACCCGCACGCCAGCGGTGCGGTCGTCGCTGTGCAGGAGACGCCGGTAGGCGGGGTGAGCGGACTTGTAGAGGTCGCGGCCGATCAGTACCGCGCCGCCCCGTCGGTCGAGCATCGCCTTCAGCACCTGGCATACGGTGGACTTCCCGCTGCCGGGCGGTCCACCGACCAGCACGGCCACGGGCTGCTTCTGAGGGACTGCGTCGCTGGTCCAGGCGGGCAGGATGTGCGACGCCAGGATCTCCTCGTGCTCGTGCTCGGACAGTACGACCGGGATGACATCTGCGTCCCTCACCCGGTTCCTCCATCGTGGTGGCGGCAGTCGAGAGCGGCATGGGGCTCGGGTATCGACAGGCGAGTGGACGGAGATCTCACGTACTTCTCCACGGGACGGACGGGCGGCACGACACGGGCGGGCTTGACCGGACGGGCTACGCCTCCCGGCACGGAGAATGACTCATTACGGCTGCTAGGAGCCAGTTTCTGTTTAACAACAATAGAACCTATAGATCTACCCGGTCAAGCTTGAAGGGCAGGTGAGTGCTAGATTCTGTTAAACACAAACTGGAGGGGACCCGATGGGCCGACCTGCCACCGGAAAGACCCCAGTCATGGGCTTCCGCCCGCCCAAGGCACTGCGTGACGAGTTCGAGCAGCTGGCCAAAGCCGAAGGCCGCAGCCCATCGGAGGCCCTGATCGAAGCCATGCACGACTGGGTCAGGAAGAAGCAGCGCCGGCGCAAAGCCGCCGAGGACGGTACGCAGACCACAGCCTGAGCCACCGCGCAAAACTCGTGAAAGCCACCAGCCGCGTGGCCCCAGTCAGCCACGGCGCGCCATAATCAGGGCTATGGCTTCTTCCTCCGCCTCTGCCCTGCCGTCGGCGTTCGACGTGCTGCGCACGCGCTACAGCAGGCGGCTCCCTGCTCGGCTGGAAGACCTGACCGGCCCCACCCAGGGCAGCGTCGACCTGCCGTTGCACGTGGTCTGGTCAGGCCGGCGCAGCTACCAGCTGGAGGGCATCCGCTCGAGGATGAGCCTGTACCGCACCGTGCTCGCCGAAGGCCAGCGCGAGGACCTGGAAGCCATCCTCAACCAAGACCTACTGATCAGCCAGTGGCCGGTCCTGCGCACCCTCGTCAGCCGCCCCCTGCGTGATGCGTGGGAAGCAGCCTTTCCCCAGCTCGCCGCCACCCGGGGCGCCTCCGCCGCGTGAACCTGAACGACCTGCACCGCCAGCTGCTGGCCGATGTCCTCGCCATCGGCACCCCCTACCCCCTGGTCATCACCGGCGGCTACGCCGTCCAGGCCCATGGCCTGGTCCGCCGGCTGAGCCAGGACCTGGACGTCGCCACCGAGAACCCTGCACCGATGGCCGACATCGTCCGCACCGTCAGCGACGGCCTGGCCGCACGCGGCTGGACCGTACGGCAGATCGAGACCGACCCACTCTCCGGCCGACTCCTCATCACCGACCCCGCCACGAGTGAAGAGTGCGAGGTCGACATTCTCAAGGAGGCCTTCTGGGCCCCACCCACTGTGACCGAGTACGGGCCTGTCCTCTCTCTCGATGACGTGATCGGCACCAAGGTCCGCGCTCTGGCCGACCGTGGCGCGGTCCGCGACCTGATCGACGTCCACGCCGCTTCCCGCCACCGCACCAACGCCGACCTCGAAGCTCTTGGCCGCCGTCACGCCCGCTTCGAGTTCAGCCTCCACGACCTACGCGACCGCCTCGTGGGTGCTGAGTGGTGGGACGATCAGGACTACGCCGACTACAACCTCACCCCCGACCAGATCACCGGGCTACGGACCTGGGCCCTTGCCTGGGCCACCGATCTTGAGACACGGCTCCTGGCAGAAGACCCGCCGGACGACGAATAGCGCCAGGAACGGACAGCCATCGGACGCGGCCCGGGGTTGGTTCACCGCGTACCTCAACGCCGACGGGAACCCGACGGAAGGGCTGGTCGACGACCTGTCGAAGCTCTAGGCCCCCGCCAAGGACTTCGACACTGTTGGCGAATCCAATCCGTCGCGTTGTGCGTAGCACTGCCGTGCGGCTCGATCGACTTTGCCGCCGGGGTGGGGGCGGGCCTGATGGCCATGCTCACTGAGTGCATGACGGCATGGGTAGTGTCATCGGGCGTGGCGGCAACGGAGAGGGAAAGCCGTGTCTGATGAGGTGACGAATTGGTTAGCCCGGACCGCTTTACCTCTGAGCGGCCTGACCGCAGGCGTTTCCACCGCTGACCTCCAACCCCTGAAGCGCATCCTCGACGGCGTACGGATCGTGGGCTTGGGGGAGGCCACCCATGGGGCGAGTGAGTTCTTCCAGCTCAAGCACCGCCTGCTGGAGTTCCTCGTCGAGGAGATGGGGTTTACGGTCCTGGCCATGGAGGCCAGCGCATCGGCCGGCCCAGCAGTGGACGCCTACGTCCGTCAAGGCGTCGGTGACGCCGCAAGGGTGCTTGCCGGGCTTGGGTTCTGGACGTGGCGGACCCGTGAGGTGCTCGGGATGATCGAGTGGATGCGCGCGTACAACCGGGGACGTCCAGAAGACCAAAAGGTGCGTTTTGTGGGTATCGACCCACAACAGTGCGGTGTCTCCCTGGCTGTACTCGGCTCCTTCCTGCGCAAGGTGGCACCGGATCGCGAGGCCGACCTTGTCTTCCCACTCCGAGTGCTCGCCCAGGCGTATCCGGGATCGCGCCCTGATCCTCAGCGGCGCCTGGTGCACGATGCGGAAGAACTGCTGGGGTTCCTCCATGGACACGGCCCCGGAGCAGCCGACGCTCTCCGGCATGCCCGAATTCTGGTGCAGGCCGCCGACCTGGTGACGCGAACCAGGCAGCACACGGATGCGGAGCAGACCGTCTTCGCCGCACGCGACCGGTTCATGGCCGAGGCCGTCGGAGAGCTCCTCAATGATCCATCCACCAAGATCGCTCTCTGGGCACACAACGGGCACATCACCAAGAGCCGTCACGGTGGAGCGGTACCGGCGATGGGGCAGCGTCTGCATGCACGGTATGGCGACGCCTACTACGCACTCGGTCTGCTGTTCGGCAGCGGCTCCTTCCGTGCCCGTCGGATGTGGCCCGGTCCTTGGTCTCGCCCCCGCGCCGGCGCCCCCGTCTCCAACCGGATCGGCCCCGCCCGCCCGGACACCGTGGAAGCCCAACTCGCCGCCGCCAGTCCGGGCGACCACCTCGTGGACCTGCGCAGCGCAGCCACCGCGCCAACGGCAGTACGGGAGTGGCTCAACGGTCGGCATCACATGCGAAGTTTCGGCGCCATGGTGCCGCGCTGGTTCTACCGCTTCAACGTGAGCCCTGCCTCCCTGGCCGAGGAGTACGACGGGCTGGCCTACGTCGCGGTGTCGACCGGTTCCCAGCCTCTCCCGACCTCCTAGACGCCCCCATTCCAGGCCAGAGCAAGCTCAAGAGCAGTCTGCGGAAGCAACACGGACCGCTGACCTGCTGTCGCGGCTACTCAGAGGGCGGGATGTGTGCTTATGTCCGTTTCGTCGTTGGGATGAAGTAGCCTTCGCCTGACGACTTCGGACGTGGCAGGTGAACAGCCCCGGTTCTGGCTCGGTCAGGATGTTGCGCCCGGTCAGGCGCTTGAGCTTCAAACGGACGTTGTTGATGTTGTTCGGAGCCGGGTCCAGGTCCATCGCCTCGCACACGCCCCGTGCCCGTAGCGGACCGTCTGCCTGGGCGAACACCGCCATGATCTCCTGGTAGGCCGCCCCGTCCGGCAGCTCCGGGGCGGACGCCGACGGCGCGGGCGGGCCGGGGTCGGGCAGTTCCAGCAGCGTCTTGCGGGTGATCCGCACTTCCTCGGCGGCCCGGCCGAGCTCGTCCAGCACGGCGGTGACGCGCAGTGTGTAGCCCTGACCGCGCCGTACGACGCCCTGGTCGAGCGTGGCGCGCTCGGCGGGTCCCAGGTCGGTGGCGCGGAGGAAGCTGGTGATTTTGCCGGGCATGTCGAGGGTGACCAGCAGCTCCGGGGCTGGGCGTCCGCCTCCTCGATGACGGCGTGGTCGGGCAGGAGGTCGGCGATGGCGGTGCGGATTGCGCCGCAGCTGACCCGGTGGTCGCAGGCGAGGGCGGCGATCGAGCGGCCCTCCAGGTACGCGGGGCGGACGGCGGCGGTCTTGTCGGCCGGGACGCCGGGGCGTCGTCCACTCTTGTTGGGCGGCACATGGGTCATCACGCCTGCTCAGGGCACCACCGGTCCGGAGCCGCCAAGGCTCCGGCGTTGGCGCGAGCGCCGACGGGAACGGCTACTTGGTCCCGCCTCCGCTGACGGTGCGAAGTCCCCGGCGGGCGGCGAAGCGCACTGATCCGGCTCTGGGTTCCCGAGTCGGTCGTGGTGCGTGGCCGGATTGAAGGTGAGGGCGAGGGACCGTGGTCCGCTGGTCCGTGTGAACAGGTGGGGTGTTGGCAGGGCTGCATTGGCAAGGCGGCGGGAGAGCGCCCTGTGCAGAGTCGGAACGTCCAAGTAGGGGCACGTGTCTGCACCCCGGTCCGTCAGCACGTGGAGCAGAGCGGTCGTGAAGGCCGTGTACGGGCTTGCAGGATTCGCTGGGTCGCGGTCCAGAGCCCATCCGTCCGGCCCGGTGGCTGTGAGGACGTACTCCTCCTTCGGGCCACCGGGAGCTGTGTCCTCCGCGTCTGTCCGGTCGGAGAAGTCGGCGAGCGCACTGCCGCTGGCGCATGCGTCGAGGATGACTAGTGTTCTGTTCGCCTGACTGCCACGCACCAGGTCGTGAACATAGGTGAAGGGCAGCGCCGTATCCGTGATGCTGCTGCCGGAACTGCTACCGAGGAACAGGTCCCCGCGAAGATCGGTAGTTCCGTGACCTGCGAAATAGAAGATCAGGGTGTCAGTTGCCTCAGCGGCCGCCGCCCTGAGAGCGCTGATCGTCGCATCGGGTGTCGCCTCGTCCCCGATCAGGGTGACTGTCCGGGGAACACCGAGATCGCCGAGCTGTTCTGCCAGCTTGAGGGCTGACGCTTCGACGCCCGGCAAGGCTGTGCCCTGCTGGCTGGCGCCCACGACGACGGCGCGGGACTCCTGCGGGTCCGGGCAGGTAGGCCGAGAACCCGCCTCCCGATGCCCCGTCCGGTGCGCCCCACAGCGCTCCGGTGCCACCGGGTACCGCGTCCACTCGCGTGACTCGCCTCCGGTCGGGGCCGTCACCGTTCGCTGGTGCTGGTTAGCCGCGAGTCTGGACAGCCGAAGGAGAAGCTCGCCCACGTCATCGCGGGCCGCGTCGGTCCGGCGGATCTGACGCATGGCCGAGGCGAAGACACCTTCGGCGAGGTCCGCGCAGACGCGGTTGTCGGGCACACGCGAGTACAGGTAGCGGTGCACGACCACGGCGAACTGTTCCTTCAGCGCCCACTCGTCCACTTCACAGGGGACGGTGGGTACAGGGGCCTCCCGGGGCGGGCGAGTAGTTTTAGCGAGCTGCGGCCGGCTCGACGAGGTGCCGGCCGCTCCGAGAGAAGAACTGGCGAGGAGTCGGCGGAAGACGTCGCTGTCCTCCGCCCGATCGATGTCATGCCGTTGGCCGGCCAACGCGCTCATCCCTTCTCAATGCGGCGCCGGTGGCGGTACAGGGCCCCTTCCACAGCTCGGGGAGTCGTCCCGTCGGCGAGGAGTTCGGCGATCTCCTCGTGCGAGTAGCCGTCGGTATCCAGGGCGATGATCCTGGCGAGTCTCGGATCGCGGGCGTGCAGGGTCTGCAGGGCTTCCCTGGCCGCGGTCCTGTCCATGGCCAGGGCACCTACTCGCTGGTGCGTGGGAACAGGTGCGGACGATCCCAGCTGCTGCGCCAGGTTCCGGAGCTCCAGCCTGCGCACGTTCTGGCGGTCCAACCAGGCCCGATATTCGTCGGCGAAGGCGTAGATGCAGGATCCGATGAAGTAGGTCTTCAGACTGGCCCCGCCGGCCGGATTCCACTGACGGGCTTGCAGCGCCTTGTCCTTGAACCGCTTGAAGGCTCTGAGGATCGTGTCCTGGACCAGGTCACAACGGTCATCCTCGGACCAGTCTGACGGGGGATCCCCCAGCCTGATGCCTCTGCGGGCACACTTCGTAAAGATCTTGCGGCTGATGGTCCAGGCATGCAGGACATGCAGGCCATGGTCGATCAGTTGCTCGGCAAAGGTGTCGAACTCCGGTCCTTCGAATCCGGACTGCTCGAGGTACTCGACAAGGGCTAGATCATCAGCGTGCTGCTGAGACGGTGCGCTCGCGGGTGGTTGCGGGTTCGGCTGCTCGGCGCTGGGGCCGATGGGGCGGCGGGGCAGCATCGGACTGCCAGTTTCGGGGGGGCTTCAGCGTGTAGGCGACCTCAGCGGATTCAGATAGAGATGGTGACGAGGACGAAGGTCATCGAGGACGGTGGAGTGCTCTGACTGCACAACATGGGCGGATCCCCTTACTCGGGTCGGCTTGGGCCTGTACGCCGCTGCCTCGCAGGCCGGCGGCATCGAACGGTTCTCGCTCCTCTCCTAGGGGCCTGCGGGGGGGCTACCCCACGGCCTCCACGAAAGTTCTCGAAGTTTTTTCTGGCCGTGGGATCCGGGGCGGAAGCGTCCGTAAGAGGCAGCGACCGGCGTCGCCCGACGGCCGGCCGTACTCGAGGAGACCACGATGGTTCAGAAGCATGATCACCTCCCGGATGAAGCCGACACGACCCAGGACTCCAGCCTGCCCGCGCACTCTGGGCCCTCCACCGTACGGGAGCTGTCCCCGGCAGCGAAGGCCCAACTGCCCGAAGGCACCCCGTCGAATGACGTCGATCACCAGCACGAGACGCCCACCAGCGGCGCTCGAGCGCCAGGCCGTCTTCGGCGAGCTTGCACGTTCATGGCAGTCCATGCCGCGAAGGGCGCAGCGACCTCGGCCGGAGGGCTGCTGGTGACCGCCCTCTGGGTCTACCTCTCCCATCGCTAGCGATGGTCTATCGCACGGTGGTCGGCAACCCGGCAGCCTCATGCGGGGCCGCAACGTACGCCTCCGGCGGTCAGGCGTGTCCACACCCGACCACTCCGGCTGACCGACCGGGAGGCTGCCCGCTCGACCGCGGCAGGCCTCCCGGTCGGTGCCGGGCGCGGCCCGGCACCTTCAGCCCACCAGACGCCCCCAGGAGCAGGACTAGGTTCGGCGAGCGGGGCTACTGCCCCGGCGGGCCAAGGAGCCAACGCGGGGAGACCACCTCCGCGGCTCGCCACCGACCCCGGTCTGCGGGTTCAGGAGCGGTGACAGGCGGCGCACGGGACTTTCTGCGTCCGGCTGCCGACGCCGCGCGGAGCGGGGGGTAGTGGAGCCTGGGACAAGTCCGGCACCTCGCCGAGGCGACGGGATTCGTGAGGTACACGGCCACCGTCGGCGCCGCCCGTCTGGCGTTCCAGGATGAATCCGGCAAGTCGGTGCTCCTTGACCGCCTCTCCGACGCGTGGGCCTGGCTGGAGGCGCACGCTCTGCTGTCCAAGGTCCCGAGCCAGACCGAGACGTTCCGACGAGTCACCCAGGCGGGCCGCGATCTGCTGGCGGACCCGCAGGGCATCCTCCGGTTCGACGCGCGCCACAGACTGGCCGGCCCCTTGCACCCCGCGCTCGAGGGCACCATCCGGACGTACTACGACCTCGGCGACTACGAGACGGCCTGCTTCGCCGCGATAAAGGCCGCCGAGGTCACCGTCCGGGACACTGCTGGGTACGACAACTCTCAGCTCGGGGTCGGGCTCATGTGCAAGGCGTTCACACCGCACCAGAACGGAAAGACCGGCGGCCCACTCGCTGACGTCGGCGCCGAGGGCGGCGAGCAGGAAGCAGCTTCCGCGTTGTTCACTGGAGCCATCGGCGCCTACAAGAACCCGACGAGTCACCGGACAGTCGACTTCGAGGATCCGATCGAGGCGGCCGAGATCATCCAGCTCGCCAACCTGCTGCTGCGTCAGGTCGACCGCGCGGCACACCGCCAAGCCATGGAGCTGACGGACTGATCGCCACCGCCCCGCCAGACGCTGACGCAGCGAAGCAGCGCGGCCCGTACTTCCAGAGGGGCTGGTGCGGCCGACCTGCCGGCGACGACGAGTCCAGGCGTGGGAGCAGATGACGAACTAGATCCAGGCTGCGGGGCTGAGCTTCGGTCGCTTCAGTCGCTCGGGTCGCTGAAGTGACAGCCTCGGAGTGACCAGCGACTAAAGCTCAGCGACCCTGGAAATCTTCAGTCGCTGGAACAAAAGCGCAGGTCAAGAGCCTGATAGCGACATGGGCAGCGACTGAAGCGACCGAAGTTCTACATATCGGTGCTGCAGATCGCGTGTGTGCGTGTCATATATAGGCGTCTTGAGTCGCTTCAGTCGCTGATTAGTCCTGGATGGTGCCCCTGACCTGCGGGTTTATTGAAGCTACCGAAGGCGCTTGCCCAGCGATCGAGTCGCTTGTGTCAGTCGCTCGGTCGCTGGTCGGGCAAGAGAGCGGCACGCCCGGATGGGAAGGTGGTCCACCCGAACAGACGTCTTCGCTAGTCTGTCTCCGTCGTTGAGTCGCTTCAGTCGCTATTGGGAGATCGAATGCCTGCTGACCTGCGGGTTTCCTCCAGCGACTCAAGGAGCACCATCGCTCCAGCCGCCCAGCCCAGTCCGTTGACGCTGGCCCGCTGGTGTGCCAGCCACGGCTGGCCGGTCCACCCGCTCGCCCCCGGTAAGAAGACCCCCGCTGCCAACTGTCCCGCCTGCCGCGAGCCCGGGCACGACCGCAGGACCTGCTCCTGCCGGACAGCAGGCCGTTGGTGTCACGGCTTCCACGCCGCCACCCTGGACAGCATCCGTATCCAGGAATGGTGGGGACCCAGGCCGCAGATGGGTGTGGGCGTGGCCTGCGGGCCGGCGAACCTCGTGGTCATCGACATCGACGCCCACCCCGCACCGCCACCGGCACGTAACCGGCTCCTGCCCGGCATCGACATCGCCGAGGACATCGACGTGTCCGCGATGACCACCGGCTTCCACACCCTGGCTGTGCTCGCCGCTCTCCGCGGTCAGCCCAGCCCTGCCGACGACACCACCACCCTGCGGGTGCGCACCCCCTCCGGTGGCCTGCACGTCTGGTACCGCCAGACCGATTCCCGCCGCTGGCAGTGCTCCTCCGGCTCCAGCACCACCCGCGCCCTGGCCTGGCAGGTCGACGTCCGGGCCGACGGCGGCTACATCATCGCGCCCGGCACCACCACCGATGCCGGCACCTACACCCCGCTCGGCACCGTCCGGACCCCGGCGCCGCTCCCGGCCTGGCTCGCCCAGGAACTCCAGCGCACCCACCACCTGCCCGCCGCCCACGTATCCGCCCCCCGCCCCGTTCCCGGCCGCGCCCGGCAGGCGGTTCTCGCCGCCCGTGGCAGCGGCAACCCCGTCGTTGCCGTACTCACCACCGTCCTCGCCGAGATCGCCGACTGCGCCCACGCCGCCGAAGGCACCGGGTTCACCGAGAAACTCAACCGCGCCGCCTACACCGTCGGCGGTCTCGTCGCCGCAGGACACCTCACCGGTCAGGACGCGGAGAACGCCCTCATGGAAACCGCCCGCCTCGCCCGTCCCGGGCAGGAATCCCGTGCCCAGGCGATCATCCGCAGCGGCATGACCGCCGGAGCCCGCCGTCCCCTTCACCCCGGGAGCCGCCCGTGACCAGCCCCGCCGGCGGCGAGCCGAACATGCTCTTCGACTTCGACCCCCACGCCATGGCCGAGCAGATCATGGCCAAGGCCGCGCCCGTCCTGCCGCCCCAGCACGGCGTACCGGCCGAGCAGACGACGCCGACAGCCCCGCCGACCGCGACCGCCCACGGCCTGCGACCCGACTCCCTCACCGACCGCGGCAACGCCAAGCTCTTCGTCAGGCTCTACCAGGCCGACTTCCGCCACGTCCCCGGACTGGGCTGGTACCGGTGGGACACCACCCGCTGGCAGGTCGACGAGGACGACTCCGTCCTGTGGGCCGCCGGCGAGATCGGCGAGCACCTCGCCACCACCGACCCCACCGGCGAGCACCCGGCCGAGGCGCTCAAGAAACACCGCCGCCGAGCCCTGAGCACCTCCGGCATCAACGCGATGCTCACCCAGGCCAAATCCGCGCCCGGCATGGTCCTCAAGGCCGAATACCTCGACGCCGACCCCTACGCCCTGTGCACCCCGGCCGGGATCGTCGACCTCCATACCGGCCTCGTGCGCACCCCCGACCCAAACAAGGACTTCCACTCCCGCTCGACGACCGTCGGCCCGGCCGCGATGCCGATCCCCAGATTCCAGCGCTTCCTCGCCGACACCTTCGGCGACGACGCCGAAGGCACCCAGATGATCAGCTTCCTGCAGCTGCTCCTGGGCTACTCCATCACCGGCGACGTCGGCGGCCAGGTCATGCCGTTCCTCTTCGGCGCCGGCAAGAACGGCAAGTCCGTCCTCCTCGACGTTTCAATGAAGCTCCTGGGCGACTACGCCGACGCCGCACCGCCCGGCTTCCTCATGGCCCGCCTCTACGAAGGCCACCCCACCGACCTCGCAGAACTCCACGGCCGACGCGTCGTCGTCTGCTCCGAGGTCAAGCCCGGAGACAAGTTCGACGAGGCCCGTGTCAAGCACCTGACCGGCGGCGACCGCATCAAGGCCCGCCGCATGCGGCAGGACTTCTTCTCCTTCAACCCCACCCACAAGCTCTGGCTCCTGGGCAACCACCGCCCCGAGGTCGGCACCGGCGGCTTCGCCTTCTGGCGCCGCATGCGCCTTATCCCCTTCGAGCGCACCGTCGCCGACGAGCGCCGCATCGACAACCTCGCCGACATCCTCGTCGCCGAGGAAGGCCCGGGCATCCTCAACTGGCTCATCGACGGCGCCCGCCGCTACCTCGCCGGCGAGAAGGACCTCACCGGCCCCGACAAGGTCCGCATCGCCACCAACGCCTACGCCGAGACCGAGGACCACACCGGCCGCTTCTTCGACGAAGCCTGCATCACCAACCCGGACTGCCGAACCGAGCAGAAAACCCTCTACGACGCCTACCGCGGCTGGTGCCTGAGCGAGGGATGCATCCCCATGAGCAACCGCACCTTCGCCGCCCGCGCCCGCGAACTGCTCGGCCTCGCCTCCCCGAAAGAGATGATCTTGTCGAATTCGAGGAAGTACTACCCTGGCATCGGGCTGCTCGCCGACGAGGAGATGGCATGAGTTCACTGATCAGCGAGAACGATCTCAAGCACGAGACCGCGCTCGTCTGGCTCGAGGACATCACCCACCTCGACTACGTACGCCAGAGCCTCGACCGTCTCCCCACCCGCAGCGGCAAGCCCGCCTACCACCGCGACGGCCGCATGGTCGGCTACGCCACACTCAGCGCCGACGCCAAGGCCTCCCGCGCCTCCGGCACCTTCCGGCGGCGCGTCTTCTGGCTCCTGCCCCACGACCGCGACAGCGAGCCCGTCGGCCTGTACGCCAGCTCCGCGCCGGCCGAAGCCGTAGACCCAGACACCCTCGAACCACGAGTCAAAGGCAGGAAGACGGAACGCTCGGAGGGCGGTCCTCCATCAAGCGCGATGCGGGAACTCGGGATAACGCTTCCCCTGTGACGCCAGCTTCCCGAGACAGAGACTGAAGCGACTCAAGCGACTGAACTCTCCACATCCCTGAAGCTTGAGCGCCTTGGAGTTCACGGCTCCCTGCGGGCTACTGAAGAGCCCGCCATCGGACACACTGGCCAGCCCCGTGAACCTCGGCCGACGACGGTGCCTGGACGACGCTGCGGCCCTCGCGTCCCGCCCAGCGGCGCGAGGGGAATCGTTCTTCTGCCCCGTTGCTGAAGCCGCACCCACCGGCTGGCGGCATGAATGCCCGCCGCAGGACTACGTGGCTATGTGCACGAGAACCGGCTCTGGCACACATTCCGTGAAGTTGAGTCGGCTCAGTTCGTTCCTGTACGGACACGAACCGCTGACCTGCCGGTTCATCAGGACTGCCGGTCCTGCAGGCCGAGGGCCGGCACAGGTTCACGGAATGTGTGCCAGACCCCGTTCTCGTGAACATCGGGCGCGGGCGAGTGCCTCCCGAACTGCTGTCGAAACGCTGCTACGACGTGAACAGAGCCACTCGTCCCTGTATCTGGCAGCGGAGCTGGCCCGTTCATCGGCGGGGCGGGAAACGATATGTGTGGTTCACCCGACGATGCGTCGGACAACGAGGATCGGGCCCAGGTTGACCTCTTTGGTGACCTCCACGACGCGGCCTGGCTTCGGTGCGTGTACGACGTACCCGTAGCCGATCGCCATGGCCACGTGCTCGGGAGCGGAGGCGGAGCCGACGGCGAAGACGAGGTCACCCGGCTGGATCGCGTTCGTCGGGACGGCGCGGCCGTCGTGGATCTGGGTGTAGGTGGTGCGGGTGATCTCCTTGCCGGCGACTCCGTAGGCGCGCTGGGTCAGGGACGAGCAGTCGCACCGTTCAGCCGGGTTGCTGCCGTGGGGGTTCGTGCAGCTGCCGCCCCACTGGTACATCGTGCCGAGCTGGCCGAGGGCCCAGCGGATCGCGGTGCGGACCTCCAGCGGCGCCGTTGCCGGGATCTGGTACCCCTCCGGCAGTGTGCCGGGCGGAATCTCCCCGAAATCAGCGGTGCCCTCGCCAGAGCACCCGCCGGTGCCGAAGCCTCCGCCGAGGCCGGGCTGTCCCGGCATCGGTCCGGCGGGTGCGGCGCCGAGCGTGGGGGCGATGGCCTGCTGGAGGGCCGTGGCGAGAGGTTCGTGCTTGGCGTACGCGTCGGGGAACGCGCTGCGCTGGACTTTCTGTGCGGCCACCGTGACCGGCATCTGCTCCCAGTCCTTTATCTTTACGAGCCCGTCGTAGAACTTCCCGGACGCGTAGACGGGATCCATGATCTGCTCGCGGGTCCCCCAGCCCTGGGAGGGTCGCTGCTGGAACAGGCCGAGCGAGTCACGGTCGCCGTGGTCGAGGTTGATCAGCGTGGACTCCTGCAGGGCGGTGGCGAGGGCGACGACCTGTCCGCGGGCGGGCACCCGTTTCTGGATGCCGGTCGCGACGATGACCTTCGCGTTGGGGACCTGCTTCTCGGGCTCGGAGAGGCCGGGGACGTTCACGTCGCCGCTGCCGGCCAGCATCTCCTTGACCTTGTGGGCGATGTCGGTGGTTTCCGGGTCGAGTTCGGGCTGGTCGGCATTGGGGCAGCGGGCCGAGGCCGCGGCGGCCTCGGCCTCGCTCTGGCCAAGGCCGGCGACGTGGGCGGCGATCGCGGCGAGCAGGACGAGTCCCAGCCCGATCAGCCCGGCGGCGCCGGCCAGC
The DNA here is from genome assembly GCF_000830005.1 of Streptomyces vietnamensis. Taxonomy (NCBI): domain Bacteria; kingdom Bacillati; phylum Actinomycetota; class Actinomycetes; order Kitasatosporales; family Streptomycetaceae; genus Streptomyces; species Streptomyces vietnamensis. The sequence goes on from NZ_CP010408.1 coordinate 115,260, forward strand.
CACCGTGTGCTCCCCTTCTTCATGAACGCCCCTGCTGGCGGCGACGACGGTTTAGTTCCCACTGCTCGTTACGGCTGAGGGAGGCGGCGCTCGGCCGCGGGGTCACGGAGATGACGCGGCGTGTGACGGGCTGGCGCCGGCTGCCACGGTTCAGGCGCTGCCGGAGCTGCTGCTGTCGCGGCGAGGCTGCGGGCTGGGTCGGCGCCGGGTGGCGGGGCTGGGCCCGCTGTCTTGTCGTCTGCGTTGCCTGCGGGTTGGGCTGGTTCGGGGTGGTGGTCGCCGGGCCGCTGCTGGTGGCCGGGTTCTGCGCCGGTCCCCCCGGCGGCTGGTTCGCCGGGGTGCTGCCGGGCGGGTTCGGGGGCTGAGTGGGCTGTGGTGGTACGGGGGGCCTCTGGCCAGGATTCCCTGTGTTGCCCGGCCGGGGCTGAGGCTGGGGGCCCGCCGGCCGGGCTGGCCGGGTGCCGCGGCCCTTGCCTCCGGACTGGATCCGGTTCATCAGGGCGACGGTGCTGACACTGGAGGACGTGGCGTAGCCGATTGCGGCCGCCGGGTTGCCCGAGGCGAGGGCTGCACCGACCATCGCGGTGCGGACCGCTCCGCGGGTGATCTTGCGGGCGATGCTCTGATTCTTCGCCACCGGCGTGGAGGACGGGGTGAACACGCTGCCGTGGGTCCCGCCGATCCGGGCGGCGGACATCTTGGCGCGGAAGTTCGCCGCGACCTGCTTCGACCGGACCGTGAGGGCCTTGCGCTTCTTGATCGCGCCGATGCACACGATGTCCACGGCCAGGAACCGGAGGGTGAGTTCGGTGCCCCAGTCCTGCTGCACAGGGTCGAGGACGGCCTGGATGATCAGGATGAGGACGGCGAGGCCGATGATGGAGGCGAGGAGCTGTCCGAGGGAGTGCAGCACGGATGCCGCCCAGTCCCACAGGAAGGCGCGGCCGGCGCCGGGCATCAGCCCGGCCACGAGGGCGGGTTCGGCACGTACGGCGTCCCAGGCGATACGGCCCTGCGCGACGAGGAAGCTGCCGGCGAGGCCGGCGATCAGAACGGTGACGATCAGGGCGGCGACGAGCAGGAAGATCGCTCCGCCGACCTTGTCCAGCGAGGCCCGCTTGGCGGCCTGCACGTCGCCCTGGACGCACCGCTGCTCGAACTGCTCCATCGGCGAGTTGCCGAAGTGGTCGAGCGCCCACTGCTTGGCGATGGGCAGGGTCCAGTCGGTGATGGCCGCGCCGGAGGGGTCGATCCAGGCCCGGTAGCTGTTGAACTTCTTCAGCCGCTCCATCTGCTGGTTCAGCGCCCGGTCGTAGGCGAGCTGCGTGATCTTGGTGTTGGAGTACCTCTTCGCGCAGTCGCCTTCGAAGACCCGGCCGTACTGGAGGAGCATGGCCGGCTTGACGATGAAGGCGTCGGTCAGGGCGTTGGTCAGCGGGCGGGAGAGCGCTCGGCTGCTGGCCGAGTCCTCGGCGTCGGGGGCCTTCTCCCGCTCGCCGGGGTTGGCGTCGAGGATGATGTCGGCGACTTCGAGGGCCAGGCCGCGGGCGGCGGCGATGGCGCCGTCCTGCTCCCCCAGCAGGAGCTGCGGGGGTGAGGACAGCAGCGTGGCGGTGAGCGCGGCGATCAGGAGGGACAGGGTTGCGTCGCCCCACCCCTTGGCCCGGTCCCCGAAGAAGATGCGGGCGACGGTGACCAGGGCGCACACCGACAGGAAGAGGCTGGGCAGCCCCATCTGGAGGATGACCTGGGTGTGCAGGGAGTTGGCGACGGACAGGACGGGCGCCAGGAGCAGTTTGGCGAGGCCGAAGCCGAGGGACCAGGCGATGAGCCAGCAGCAGAACGCGATGACCCATTTGGTGATCATGAAGCAGAGTTCGGTGATCAGGTTCTGGATGCCGAGGTCCCAGTCGGTCAGGCCTCCGGTGTCGGACTTGACGGTGTAGGCCGAGATCGGCAGGTTGTGCGCGTCGGTGACGTTGAAGACCGCGAGGACACCGCCCTCGTCGGGCAGGAGCTTGCGCAGGCGCTCCTCCTCGGCCTTGAGGTAGGCCTCCTGCATGGTGCCGGTGACGCGCTTGTTGAGCTCGTCGAGGATCTTCTCGATCTCGGCGAGTTCCTCCGGGGTGGGCGTACGCGTGCCGGGAGTGGGCGGTCCGAGGGGGTTGGCCGCCGACGGGCTGGTGGGAGTCGGGGACGGGCTCGGCTCGGCGAGGGCGGGCAGCGCGGTGAGCAGGGTGAAGACGGTGGCGGCGAGCGCCGCCAGGAGCAGGGCAATACGCAGACGGGCTGCGCCGAGCAGACGCAGTCGCTGCCACGGGGAGCGACGGGCCGTCATGCCGCGGCCTGTTCGCTGGTCGGGGTGGTGTGGATGACGCGCTCGATCGCCCGGTCCATGGGGATGAGGACCCGCATGAGGCCGATACGGCCAGCCAGGTCGCGGTAGAGGCACTCCCCCGCGCGGGCCCGGCGCTGGTCCTCGGGCAGGCCGAGCGGCGAGAGACCGCCGGTCACGAGGTCCAGCAGGTCGGTGTCGGCGGTGTCCACGCCGAGGAATTCGAGGCTGCGCGCGGCGAGCGTGCGGCTGGTCTGCCGGAAGACGAACCGGTGCGGGATGAGGCCGCGGACGATGGCGCCCTTCTCACTGTCGGCCGGCCCGATGTCGTCCGCGTCGTGACTGCCGACGTAGGCGGCGGCGTTCCTCTTGCGGCCGTCGCGCACCAGTTCCAGGAGCAGCTCCAGGCCCTCGTCGCTGGAGGTGAGCCACCAGCACTCGTCGAAGACGGTGACCGCGAACTCGTCGCGGGAGCGCATCGCGGTTTCGCGGGAGACTGCCGCGATCAGGTACATCAGCGCCCGGCCCAGCACCTTCTCGAACTCCAGGCGCTGCATGCGGTGCTCGGAGGCGAGCTCGGACTTCTTCGGCAGGGCGAGCGAGTTGACGAGGAAGACGACACTGTCGGCGCGCTGGGTATCGACGACCGGCAGCGTCTCGTCGAACACCACCCTCGCCAGGTCCTTGCGGGCGACCGCGGCGAGCTTGCGGGCCAGGCCGTGGGCGGCCGTGTCGCCGGCGCTGCGCGCGGTGAGTTCGTCCATCAGGGCGCGCATCGACGGTTCCGGCCTGGCCAGGACGGCCTGGACGGCTTCGGACAGGGCGACGCCTTCGAGGTCCATCGGTCTGACCCCGAGCAGCAGGGTGAGGAAGGACTCGGTGAAGCGGGCCGCGACCTGGGGGCTGGTCTTCACGTACAGGCGCAGGGGGTCGAGGGAGACCGCGGCGGTGTGGTCGATGCGGATCAGCTGGGTGGTGCCGGGGCAGGCCTGGGCGAAGCGGGCCCATTCCTGGTCGGTGGTGCGGTCGACGATGACGGCGCGGCCGCGGCTGCCGGGCCGGCCGAGCTGGTGGCCGCGGGCGAGGACGTTGTAGACGGCGGTTTTCATGCCGACGGACTTTCCGGCGCCGAGCTCGCCGAGCCAGGCCATCGATGCGGACGCGTTCTCGCGGGGACCGCGAGCGGGGTCGATCAGGACGGGGCGGGCGCCGCCGGAGGCGACCTGGAGACCGTAGAGGCCGCCGCGTTCGTCGCCGAGCTGGGAGCCGCACCAGGGCATGGCCATCGCGAAGTCCTTCGCGAGGAGGATCTGCGCGTAGCCGACCATGACGCGGGGGGTGCGGCAGCCGGGCAGCATCGCCTGCCAGAGGCTGGTCTGCTCGCCGGCGGGTCGGGAGAAGGTGTAGTCGGTGGAGCCGAAGTCGCTGGCGAGGGCGGCGGCGCGGTCCATCGCGTCCTGGGGGCTGTCGCCCCACACGGCGAGGGTGACCATGGCGCGGATCTCGACCTCGCGCCGGTTGGCGGTGATCCGCTCGTGGTACTCCTCGTTGTCGGCCTGGTTGCGGGCGACGGCGGCGGGCGGGCCGGCCGGGTCGCCCTCGTACTCGGCGGCCTGCGCCTTCAGGTGCCGGGCCCGCTTGCGGATCTTCGGCTCGGCCTTCGCGCCGGGGACGACGACGAGCCGGGCGGTCCAGTCGACGGGGTAGGCCAGGTCGTCAAGCTGCTGGAGGTAGGCGGCCCCCGGCAGGGCGAATGCCTCGGGCATCTCCGAGAGGGCCAGGAGCGCCTGGTAGGAGTCGCCCCACTCGCTGGAGACCTGAAGGAAGCGCCGCGTGAAGGGGTTGGCCGGCAGGGCGGGGGCGGTAGTGAAGTCGGCGCCGCCCTCGGCGACGAGGATCTCCCCCAGGGCCGCGACGTTCCGGCCGCGGCCCCGGACCGGGGTCTCGGTGCCGTCCGGCAGGAACGGCTCCGCGAGCCCCCGGCGTGCGCTGTGGCCGTAGATCCACAGGATCTCCGCCTCGGACGCCGGCCGCATCGACACACCGGACGGCCACTGGGCCTGGATCCGCTGGGCCTGCTCCAGACGCCGCTGCACCTCCGCGTCGGTGACGACGGCTGGCATCAGGCCGAGCTGCAGAGCGACTTCCGCCCGCGCCGCCCGGAACGCGGACAGCACCGCGTCCTTCTGGGACAGCGGAGGAAGCGGGAGCGCGAGCCAGTCGGTGCGTCCGGTCAGCTCCATGGTCTCCAGCTGGTCCAGGACGGCGTGCCCGAGACGCTCGTAGCGGGGCGCGCGCTCGAGGTCGATGTCGTCGACCATGGCGCGGACCACTGCGGTCGGGTCGATCTGCGGGCACAGGCTCATGAGCATCGGCTCGCCCGTGAGCGCCTTGAACAAGCCCTCCAGCGCCTTGAGGCGGCGGCGCTTCACGGCGGCCGGGGCGTGGGAGTAGTTGGTCGCGGCGACGCGCCAGACGGCCCAGACGGTGCCGTGGGTGGTGAAGATCAGGTTCTGCTGGACATGCCGGATCGGCAGGCGCATCGTCAGTTCTCCGGTCAGGTACGGGGTGTGGGGATGCGGCGGGCGAGCAGGGCCTGCGCCCCCGAGGCCACCGGTGCGGCAGGCGCCGTGGGATCGGCAGGCGCTGCAGGTTCTGCGGGCCCGGGCCCTGCCGGCTTCGGACGGGCAGCGGCCGGTGTGCGGGCCGCGCCGCTCGCAGGGGCCGTGGCTTCGGCGGGCGATGGGCCTGCGAGCAGGTGGATACGGGTGTCGCCACGGGTGGGCCGGGCCGGTCGGTAGGCCCGGCCGCGGAGCTGGCCGCGTCGGGGCGCGGCCAGCATCAGGGCGATGCTCAGCAGGGCGGCCGCGGGGTTGCGGCCGTCGATGTGGAGATGGCGGAGCACGAACGCCACCGCGAACGGCAGGACGATCAGGAGCACGACGTCGAGCCAGCCGTGGCCGCCCCATAGCGGGCGGGTCAGGATCAGGGCGGCGACGGTGGAGACGATCCCGGCGAGCTGGGTGAGGGTGTACGGGCCGCCGGGGAGCCGGATCCCCCGGCCGCCGTTGACGTCCCGGATCACCCCGTGGACCAGCGGCGCCCGCCGGGCCTTGGTGTAGCAGCGGCCGATCAGCTCGAAGTCCAGCTCGCCACCGCCGGCGGCCTCGGTCACTGGTCGCTCCGGACGGCGTTGGCGCCGCCCTGGTACTGGACGATGTCCTCGGTCGTCTTGTTCTTGAGGGTGGCCATGTTGGCGGACAGGCCCCAGACGATCGCCGCGAAGATGACGGCCATGATCGTCGGTCCGGGTGCCTTCGTCTTCCAGCCGACAACGATGACGAAGAACCCGCACAGGACCGGGATGGCCACGTTGAAGATCAGGCCCTTGATGTCGTTGCCGAGGCCGGTGCCGGTCTGGATCCAGCCCGCGGCCAGGATGATGGTGGGAGGCATGACGGTGCTCCTTCTATGCGGTGGGGGTAGTCGCCGGGCCCGGGGAGCCGGAGGCGGACGGGGCCGGGGTCGGTGAGGTGACGGCGGGGGCGCCGTCGAGGCTGGCGATCTCCCAGCGGCCGGCGCGGGCCTTGAGGGTCAGGGCGTAGGTGAGCGGAAGCCGCACCCCGTCCTGGCCGGTGGCACGGAGGGTGACGAGCAGGCGCAGGGTGGTGCCGTCGCCGGGAACGGAGACGACCGGTTCGCCGCCGGTCTCGCCCTCGACGGCGAGCTGGTCCACCGCGATGCCCGAGTACGGGGCCGGAGACGGGGCGGCCAGGCGGGTGCCGGGGGCGAGGTAGCGGTCGAGCTCGGCGCCGGCCCGGGTGAGGTAGGCCGTCAGGAAGCTGGTGACCGCCTGGGTGTGCGGGTCGGACGGCAAAGCCGGGCGCATCGCGCCGTAGACCAGCTCCGGTGACTTGGCCCGCTCGGGCCCGGCGACCTCGGCCGGCATCGCCAGCGCCGTGTACGCGGTCGCTCCCCCGGCGCCGGGCGCCGTGGCCACGGGCACTTGGAAGTAGCGCACCGGGTCGGCCTCCGGAGACGGGGAAACGCCTGGCTGGGCGGACGGCGTCGCCGACGGCTGCGCGCCGATGACGCGGGCCGCTACCGTGACCGACCAGACGGCGGTGTCGGTCTGACGGAGCCGGACGACGGTCAGCTGCTCGCCCCGGTGCTGGCCGGAGACTCCTTCGAGCTGGAGGTTGGCAGCTGGCGGGTAGTAGGCGGCGAGCTTGGCCTCGTCTCCGTCGCCTGCGGACAGGTAGGCGGCGACGAAGAGGACCGCGAAGCCGGCCGCACCTTGGCCGCCGCTCGCGGTCGGTGCGGTCGGTGCGGCCTTCGGGGCGGGTGCCGCGGATGTGGTGGGCACCGACAGGTAGGCGAGGGCGCCCAGGAGCGGCCCGAGCGCGATCAGGCCCCAGACGAGCCAGCGCAGCAGCGCGGCCGAGTTGGCCTGGGCGCCGGTCGACCAGCCCCCGACCCAGCCGGCGTCCTTCTCGGCCTCAGGCTCCTGGACAGCCGCCGGCTGCGGCTCCGCCGGTGCGGCCGGCTTCCGTCGGCCGGTGCCCACGGGGCTCATGCCGTACCTCCGGCCGAGCGCAGGTTGTGGCCGGCCAGCTCCGCGATCCGGTTGCGCAGCTCGGCCTCGGGGCGACGGCGCAGCACGGCGAGCGAGGCGAGGACCGGCTCCGCGTCCTCGTCGAGGAAGGCGCGGAGCTTGTCGTAGGTGCCGGTGTCGAAGGGGCAGGCGACGAGGGCGGCGCCGAGGTGGATGAGCAGACGCTGGGCGCGGGTGACGCGCTCCTCATCCGCGTCCAGCGACTGCGCGACGGCGGGTGTGGTCAAGACACATCTCCAAAGGGGGGAGCGGGCGGTGGCCGGGGCGGTGGTCCAGCTCATGCCGCGGCCTTGGACCGGAGGGATGCTTTGAAGCGGGCCAGGGCCCGGGAGCGGCGGCGCTGCCAGGCGCCGGCCGTGGTCCCGGCGCGGGCGGCGACCTCGTCGTCCGGGATCCCGCCGCTGATGTGGTGCCAGGCCAGCGCCTGCGCGTCGGCGGTGGACAGCGCGCCGTCGCGCACCGCGTCAAGGAGGAGCTCCAGGAGCTCCAGCCGGGCCGGTGCCGCTTCGTCATCGGCCGGGCCGGCGTGGAGGCCAGCTTCGGTGGCGGCCGCGCGCACCGTGCGGGCGCGGGTGATCTCGTACGGGCCCGGCGCCGGGTCGGCGATGTGTTCCGCGGCCGCGAGGTCCTCCCCCGCGGGGCCCTGTTCGGCGGCGAGCTCGGCCAGGACCTGGCGCAGGGTGTCCAGCGTCAGGTTGGCGGCGGGCCGGCCGGGGCGGAGGTGGATGCGGCCGGAGCGGGCCACTTCGTAGAGGGCGGCCACGGTCATGTGACCGATCGCGTCCCGGGTGCGGCCACCGGTCGCACGGACCTGTCCGCGGGTGATGCGGATGACGGCGGGGAGCATCGCCTGGACGATGACGCGGCCGGCGAGAGCGGCCGATCGGTCACGGCCGGCGGCGCGCTGAAGGAGGGCTCGCAGGACGGCATCGGTCAGCGCATCGGTAACGCCGTCGGCCGCCGGACGGAGCGCGGCGAGGAGCTGCGCGGGCCCCAGGGAGCCGGCCCAGGAATCGGTCACGGCCGCGATGTCGTCGCCGAGGTGGCCATCGGTCACCCAGTCGGTCACCGCGTGCTGGAGGCCGGGGTCCGCGCACAGCGCGGCCCAGTCGGCGTCCAGCCGGTCGAAGAACCCGCCGCCGGCGGCGGGGTGCAGCACATCGTGCACGGCACGTCTCCTTTCGGATCTCGTGCCGTACACACTCCTCAGGCCGGCTTGCCCGAAGGCTTGCCCGCAGCCCTAAAAGCGCAGATGGGCGGCTTGCCCTCTATCTGGGCAAGCCGCCCGTGACCGATGGGGCAAGCCTGGCGAGAGGGTGGGCAAGCCGCCTCGTGACCGGTCCGTGCAACCCGGGCAAGCCTCCCCCCGCAGGCGGGCAAGCCCGCTGGTTCGGGTACGCGGGCGTACCGGAAGACAGGGAAGACGAGGGGGCAATGGACGGGTGGCCGGCGGCCGCGCGTCGGTCATGACCGGTGACCGATGGGGCCTCGATCGGTCACCGGTGACCAGGCGCGGCATCGGTCACCGGCGGCTCCCGCGATCGGTCACGGGATCGGTCACAGGCCGATCGGTCACGGCCGGACGGCTCCCCGAGGCGCCTGGCCGTGACCGATCGCAGTGTGAAAGCGGCCGCGAACGTTGGGCCGAGCAGCGCCACCAGGCCACTCCACCCGTGTCGGCCCCGCCCCGTGCGGGACAGGATCAGCACCACAAAGGTGGCCACGACTGCGATAAGTCGGGGACCGTCTGCGGGCCGCCCGGCAGCCCGATCTCGCGGCCACCGCTGACGACGGATGACGCCGCGGGCCAGCGGGGCGCGGAAGGAAACAGCATCCGATGAGCTCGCCGCCGACTCCGCCAGCGTCGACCAGGTGATCGCTGCCCATCGGGCACCTGCGCGGGCCGCTGCTCATCGGGGGCTCCTCCGCAGGCGCAGGACCACCGTGAGGCCGAGTGCGACCGGTACAAGCAGCAGGGCCCGTTCCGGAGTGCCGCCAGAGCTCCCCGGTCCGCGCTGGGCGGTCTGTGTGACGCCCCTCAGGCAGTAGTCGTGCGCCGGGCCCAGGATCAGGGCGCAGGCCTCGCTCTCCTTGGCGGGCGACGGGGCCGGCTGCGTGGGGGTGGGGTAGCTGGCGGCGAAGGCCTGTCCGGTCTCGGGCCACCAGGCATCCGGCACGCCGGTGAGCGCCAGGACCACGGTGCCGATGGCGGCGACCCAGACGGTGAACCAGGACAGGGCGCCGAACAGGCGCTGGGCCCGCGGGCGGGCGAACGTGTTGCTCACAGCTGGCTCCCCAGGGTGGCGGTCTTGGTTCGGTCGGCCGGGGCAGGCCCAGTGATGGTGATGGCGTTGGACGTGGGCGACTGGGCTCCGACACCAGCGCTGGAAATGGCCGCGGCCGCGTGAGCGGGGGCGCCGGCGCGGCCGGCGATCTCCCACCGACCGACGTGAGCCATGACGGTGAGGGCATAGGTGAGCGGGACGTGTACCTCGTCGTCGGCCGGCGACGCCGAGGTGGGCCGAGGCCCGCGGATCTCCTGCCGTGACAGCGGGCGGACGATGACCGGAGAGGAAGCACGCGAGCTGCGGTGCTGCGAGGCTCTGGCGGCGGCGCCGACGTGGGCGGCCGCCTCGGCGGCCGGGACGGCGGCGGTGCGACAGAGGATGCGGGCGGCAGGGGTGACCGGTCGGTCATGACCGGCCGAACAACGCAGCAGGGCACGCAGGACGGCATCGGTCAGCTCGCCGGTCAGGCGACCGCTGCCAGGCCAGAGTGCGGCGAGCAGCTGCGCGGGGCCGAGGGGGCGCACCCAGGAACCGGTCACGCCGTCGGTCTCGACGGCGATCTCGCCAGCCAGCCGGTCGGTCACGAGCCGGCTGGCCGCGGCGGCCGGGACCTGCCTGCCAGCGCGCAGCGCGGCCCGGTCGGCGTCCAGGCAGCGGAAGATCCTGCCAGCGGTGAGAGCGGGGTCGTGCACGGCACGTCTCCTTTCGGATCTCGTGCCGTACACGCTCCTCAGACCGGCTTGCCCGAACGCTTGCCCTCCGTTCCAAAGGACCAGGTGACAGGCTTGCCCTCTACCCGGGCAAGCCGCCCGTGACCGATGGGGCAAGCCTGGCGAGGGTGCGGGCAAGCCCTCTCGTGACCGGTCCGTGCAACTTGGGCAAGCCACCCCCTGTGGAGGTGGGCAGGCCTCGGGATTCGGGTGCGCAGGCTCGCCCGGCAGGGACGGGGCGAGGATGCGGCGGACGGGTGACCGATGTCCTCAGACCGGTCATGACCGGTGACCGATGGAGCCCGGATCGGTCACCGGTCACCGTGCGCGGTACCGGTCACCGGAGGAGCCAGCTATCGGTCACGGGATCGGTCACACGCCATCGGTCACAGCCGGACGGCTGCCGGAGGCGTCCGGAGCTGGTGACCGATGACCGGTCACCGCTTCCGGCGGAGGTGTTCGGTCAGCTGCGTTTGACGGAGCGAAGGTGCGCTCGGCCCTGCTGCTTGCGCTGCTCCGCCAGGTGCCGCTGCGCGTCGATTACGCGGCGTTGACCGGTCTTGGGTGAGACCCCCAGGCGCCGGGCGACCTCGGCACCGGAGAGCTTCTCTCCCGCCTGTTCCGCCTCGCTTAGCCACTCGGCGACGGTCACGACCTGCTGCTGAACGGGGTCCAGTTCCGGCTCTTCTGTCTGCTGCTCGGGCAGCCGCGCGGTCGCCGCTCCCGTGTCGGTGGCGGTGGATTCCCAGAGGGCCGGCTCGCCCAACGGATCCGCTGGCCGCACGGAGGGGAGGTCCAGCGACGTCTGCTCCGGCATTTTCCCGCCGTCCCAGTTCCCGCCGGTTGCTGCGGCGCTCGGCGCCGCCACCGGCTCACGCACGTAGGGCTTGGCAACCACCGGAGCCGCTGGCGCGGCGAAGGACTGCGGCGTGACGGGCTCGAAGAACGGGTGGGGCTCGACGACGGCCTGGCGCTCGACAGCCGCGCCCCCGCCGGGAAGGACACCGGTACCGTCGGCCACGACCGGCTGGTCATCGGTCAGCTCCGGCGTGGCCGGCAGCCGATCGGCCACCGGCTCCGCCAGGGCCTGGTCGTCCTCCACGTTGTCCTGTGCCGCAGCGGTTGACTCGGACTGCGGCAGCTCCTCGACCTCGTTCGCCTTGCCCCTGGCCGCTTCGCTCTCGCCGGCTTCCAGGGCTCGCTGGTGTTCGCCGGCCGCCGCCTGGTCGTCGGCGCGCTCCACCGTCACCGTGGTGCTCAGGTTCAGCCCGGCCGCTTCCAGGACGTGAGGGGCGGTCTCGGCCAGCGGCACACCGTAGCGAGCCAGCTTCATCGGCATGAGTGCCTCCACAGGAGCCTTACGACGCCAGCGGCGGCCGTACTGGCTGTGCAGCTGCGCCTCATAGACGAGCCGGTGCTGTTCCAGTTTCACGGCCTGTTCGTAGGAGCGGATCTCCCACAGCTTCATGCGCCGCCACAGCCGGAACGTCGGCACCGGGGAGAGGAACCAGCGGGTGATCCGGACGCCCTCCATGTGCTTGTCCGCGGTGATGTCCGCGATCCGGCCTACCGCATGGCGGGCGGCCTCGACAGCGACCACGAACAGGACTGGGATGACGGCGTGCATGCCGACGCCGAGCGGGTCGGGCCAGGCTGCTGCACCGTTGAAGGCGATCGTCGCGGCCGTCAGCACCCAGGCCGTCTGACGCAGCAGCGGGAACGGGATCCGCAGCCATGTCAGCAGCAGGTCCAGGGCGAGGAGCACGCAGATGCCGGCGTCGATGCCGATCGGGAAGAAGTACGAGAAGGTGCCGAAGCCCTTCTGCAGGGCGAGCTCACGTACGGCGGCATAGGAACCCGCGAACCCAATCCCCGCGATGATCAACGCACCGCCGATGACCATCCCGATCAGAACGCGGTGTGCCCGCGTCAGCTCCGGCTTCGTCGTACTTCCCGCGGCCACGTCGCCCCGTCCCTCCCGCATCAGCTGCCCCTCACGTCTGAGCAGCTCTCACACTCTCATGTCCCCTACAGGGCGCGGCCGGATCGCCGTGACTCTGGCACCGATCGTCTACGAATAGTGATCACGTCAGGGCTTCACGATGCGGCACGGTTCACCAGATCGCTGAGAATCAAGTGGAAGCGCTCGATCTCGGGACCCCCCATGTCAGCGGTTGCGGGCCTCCCGGAAAGCATGACGCCGACGGACTTGGCGATCGCTCTGGGCCCGAAGCGCTGCAGGTACCGGCTTCGGGCCTCGTCCAACTGCTCGGCGGTGATCTGCTCCGCCGCGAGAGCGACTGCCGCCTGGTGTATGGCTCGCAGCCCGTCTACGAACTCAGGTATCCCGGCTGGCTCTCCATCGAGGAGGAGTCCTCGCTCGATCCTTTGCCCAGGTCGGGCCGGCCATGGAGAGCAGACCTCCGTGAGTGCCGACTCGACGATGTCCCAGCGCACCTGCTTCGTCGCCAGAGCGTTCTCCAGAACGAGCGTGGCCTTGCGTATCTGTGCTCGGGGCGCGTCAGGGTGGGTGACTAACCGGACCAGCATGGCGGCGTTGTCCTGGAGGGATCCCTGAGGGAGCTGGAACTGCTGCTGGCAGAACGTCCTCAAGGCGCGCCTGGCTTGTTCGGTAGGGATCGTCACGAGGCCGAGCAGCCACAGGTAGATCACGATCCGGAGTGACACGCTGCGGCGATACCGCAGGGGCTGAGGAAGGTCCCTCCTAGCCCGGAGCGCGGCGATGAAGAGGTGCCCTTGAACGAGCGGGAAGGTGCGTTTTCCGCTTCCGTGCCGGGTGGTCTTCTGGAACTCCGGCCTGCACAGCAAGCCGATCTCGATCCAGTCGGTGACGAGGCGCCGGCTGACCTGTGGGAAGCCGTGGTTGTGGGCCATTTTGAGGAGGTCGTCGATCGTGAGCGTTGTGTCCAGGTCCTGGTTCGGATGTTTCATCGCACGAGTCCTGTGACCAGGCTTGCCGCGGCGGTCGCCAGCGCGGCCGCGACGCTGGAGAGCACCGCGACCAGGACGGCGTCGCGGGTCCTTTCGTGGATGGGACACCTCGAACAGTCACAGTTCTCTTCGCGGTGTTCCTTGCGGTTGAGCAGGGACATCTCTCCCCCTTCAGTGGCCTGGGTCAGAGTTCGGTGTGGTGGTGACCAGGGTGTCCAACAGGAGCGGGTGCTCGGGCCGGAATGGGTCCCTTCTTCGGTGTAAGTTCTGCGCGCGCCGCTCAACGCTGATCGGGCCCCAGCGGATGCAGCCGGACGCAAGGGTCGGTGATCAGCGGCCGCACTGTGCGTCGTGGAGCGTAGAGACATCTCCGCCGTCTGTCCGGTCCCTCGGCTGGACAGCGAGGGACCTCGAGATCGGTGCGTCAACCAAGCTGTATGCGGTGACCGGGACGAGGCACCGACAGGCACAGGGCTCGATGAGCTCTCCAATTGGAGAGCCGATGGGGCGGGAGGGCTCTCCAATTGGAGAGCCCAAGAAGGAGGAGAACTCTCCAATTGGAGAGCTCCACCACGAGCAGGGTCGTGCTCTGCGTGCAGTAAACGTGATCAAACACCTACAGAGTGATGCAGGTCACGCGCTGCTGCTTGAACGTCAGCGTCTTGATCAACCAGACAGGAGGGGACGCCCGTTGCTCCAGAGGTAGTGAAGGAGAGCTCTCCAATTGGAGAGCTCGATGCCTGAGGCCCCTCTCTCTGCACGGACTGGTGTGTCAGGATGCGTCCTGCCGTGTCTCGTTGGGGAACGGTGAGTAGGAATGAGAGGGCGCCGCCGATGCTCAGCGAGGACATGGAACTCGTCGAACCACCCGAGAACAGCACCGTCATCGGTACGGGGAAGGGTGGGGTTGGTAAGAGCACTGTCGCGGCCCACTTCGCAGCGCACTGTGCGGAGCAGGGCGAGAGAACCCTCCTTATCTGCGTGACCAGCCAGGACGACGACGACCTCGGAGTCAAGGAGTTCGGCCGGGGCACGCCTCCGGACGGGCCGTCCGTACTGGAAGGCCAGGGCCTGTACCGTGCCATCTCCGAGCGGATCCCCCTCGTTCCCGTACGCGATGTGAGGCCCAACCTCGACGTCGTGCCCGGGGGCGAAGCCGTGGGAGAGCTTGTCCCCCTGCTGATGGCCCGCCTCATGGGAGCGGAAGGCCCTGGTGTGGCTCTCTCGCTCGCGCGGGCTCTGCAGCCCATCGCGCCGTTCTACGACAGGATCGTCCTCGACTCCGCGCCCGAGAACGACTCCCTCGAGCAGCTTGCCCTCGCAGCCGCCAGGCACCTCTATGTGCCCACGCGCTCCGATTCCTCTTCGATCAACGGGATGAAGCGCATCGCCCGCAATTTCAAGATCGTGCGGAAGCAGGTGAACCCGTGGCTGAGGGTCGCCGGCGCTTTCCTGTACGCCTCCAACCCGAGCGCCGGACAGCTGCATGCCCAGGTCAAGGAGAAGATCCGATCGACCCTGGGCGAAGGCACCCCGATCCTGCCGACCATCGTGGGCTACCGGGAGAAGCCGGCAGTGGGCGCCCGCAACCTGGGTCTCCTCTTCCCCGAGTACGCCGCGCTCCTGCCTACCAGCGCCAAGAGCTACGACGTTGCCGCCGGCAGAGCCAGGGTGGAGGACGTCGTCCCCGAGGCGATCACCGGCCTGGCCGCGGACATGCGGCGTCTGAACCTTGAGATTCTCGACTACAGCAGGAAGGCAGCACAGTGAGCTCCGGACTCTTCGACGACGACCCCGCTGAGGACCACCGGGGCACCGGCCTCATGGGACCCGGCATGAGCATCGCCGTCCAGCAGGCGCAGGTCGTGGTCAAAGCGCTCCCGGGCACGACTCTGGACACGATTCCCGCGCCATACGAGATTGCAGGCCAAGGAGAACTGTCGCCGCAGGAGGAGGCTGACTTCGAGGCCTGCAAGGCAGGTGTACGCAATCTCCAGAATGCGTTCTGGGTCGCGGGCAAGTCTCTGGAGACGATCAAGACCGGCAACTTGCAGAGGAGGGTGCATGCGAACTTCGCCACCTTCGTCTGGGAGGAGTTCGAGATCTCCGAGCCGCAGATGCATCGGCTCGTGGAAGAGTGGCGAGTCGGGCAGGCGCTCTCCCAACTTGGGTGGAAGCCGAAGGAGTCTCAGGTCCGCGAGCTGACCGGCATCACCAAGGAGGCCGGCGACCAGACGGCCGTGACGGTCTACGACACGATCGCACGTAACGTGAAGAGGGTCACCGCGCAGGTCATCAGAGACGTGGTCGCCCAGCTTCCGCCCCTGCGGTCGGCTTCTGCTGCAGAAGTACGGCAAATGGTCGCGAGCGTCGTGGCACCGCCTCAGCCGCGCACAAGCGTGGAGAGTGGCGCCGAGGTTCGTGCACTGCCGCATGCCGAGGATACGGAAGCCGCGGCGCCTGCCGCCTCGACGGCCGGTGCTCCTGAACTGGAACGCCCCCCGGCTCCCACGGAGGGCGGCCAGCCAGTCGCTTCCCCGTCAACGGCGGGGGTAGGGACGGGAGGCGAGGAGAGCGGTGGTGGCGCCCCTTCGACGGCAACTGATCACCCTGATGTCAAGAAGCTCATCGAGGCCGCGAACCTGCTGGAGAAGGCTCACCGGATGCTGAGCCCGTCCCTGGTGCGTCGAGCCGGTGAGGCGTATCCGACGTTCACCGACGATCTGATCACGAAGATGCGCGCAGCGGGCGACGGAATCGGAAAGTCGCTCGAAGCGCGGACCAAGTAGCCGATCAGCGTCGGGGGCCTGCCGAGTTCGGTAGGCCCCCGACGCTGTTGTCGGCGAGACAGGTCGCGACAGCGTGATTGCCACCCGGCCAGAGCCGTATTCGGAGTCAAGAATCGAACCTGACGCCTGCAAAAAGCTCTGCCTGGCCTCCTGGCGGCCTTTCGGGCGCCAGAGGGTCGCCTCATGCCGGGCCCCTCGCGAACGGCGCTCCAGCACCCCATTCTGCGGGTCGATTTTCTCTAGAGATGCACGATTTCTGCGGTTTGCGGGTCTGGGAGGACGCCTCGCTGGCCCACCGGCCCCGGCGTCCTCCCAGACCTTCCCCTCGGCAGGTCAGTCGATCGTCCTGCTGCGCTCGCGCTTCAGGGCCGGCAGGAACACGTGCAAGGCCTCGTTGACGAAGTCAGAACGGCTCGGGAACGCCCACGAGCTGGCGAGCCCGTCGATCACTTCGAGTTCGTGGGCGGAGGGGCGAAAAGACAGCTGCTCACGGTTCTTAACCCTTCCTCGCGCCAGCCGCTGGCTGGGTTCCGGTGTCCCGAACAAGCCGTCCGGGTCGTCGTCCTCGTCAGTCGAGGGCCGGTTGTCGGCCTGAAGACGGGCCAGCATCTCCGCGTAGAGATCGTGGCGCTGAGCGTGAAGGACAGCTCGCCGCACCACGACGGCATTGGTGGGCTCCCGGCCCGTCGTCTGCCTCTGCGCCGTCTGGTACCGCTCGAACCGCAGCCGCACATGCCCGTCAACCATGACCATGCACTGGTCCGTACCGCGTCGGCGCAGAAGCGGCGTGGCCGCACTCGGCCGAGGCGCGGGCGCCTCGATCGGCAGAGCAGGCTCGCGGTCCGAGCGGTTTCCCGGCGCACTGTCCGGCTTCACCGACCCCCCGGACGCCGTGCTCGCGACACGGGACCGGGACTGGAAAGCCACGGCCGCGGCCGCGCCGAAGGCCTCGAGTCCTTCGTCCTCGGGCAAGCCTCCACGCTTCTCGTCTGCCTGGGCTGTCATGCGGCGAGCTCCTCCGTCTGCTGCTGATCCATCGCTGCTTTGGCTTGCATCACTTCGATCGCGAGGGACTGGTAGTCCCCCGCCAGGGCGCTCATCGACCTACGCGCGGCCGGTTCGAGCGTCTTGCTCAGGCGCAGTTCCTGGGGCACCTTGCCAAGCTTCCGGCAGGTCACGGCCGCAGCTTCGACATGCCGGATCGTCTGCTCGAAGACTGGCGCGGCACCCCGAAGGTCAGCGGACAGTTGGCTCTTGATGTCTTCCTGTACCCGCGTGGCGGAGGAGTTCGTCGCGAAGATGATGACTCCCAGGAGCCGGAGCACCGGGTTCAGGGCAACCGCCTGAGCGAACCGTCTTGCGACCGTACGCAGGCCCTTTCGGGACGACGGGTCGGATTTCGTCGGGATCAGGACGCGGTGCCCCGCGACGAGGGCCTGGAGTTGGAGCGGTTCACACCCGGGTGCGACGTCGAGGATGATGACGTCATAGTCGTCGGCTACAGCATCGATGGCAGCCGCGTACATCGCTGTCCACGCGGCCTGCTCGTCGAGGTCGTCTGTGTGCCGCGCTGCGCGGCGCTGGCAGTACAGCTCCTCGACGACTTCTTCGAGTGCGGGACCGCCGGGGAGTACGAACAGGTTTGGGCGCGCTTCGCCGGTTGGAACGAGTGGCTTGCCGTCGAGAATGGCTGCGGCCTGCGCGCGTCCCCCGTCATCGAGGGGGCCTCCAGTGAAACCGAGGTCTTCCGCGTTGTTTCCCTGTTCGTCCAGCTCGGCCAGCAGCACCTTCAGCCCGAGCTTGGCCAGAGCGGCGGCGAACGCGGCGGCGGTGCTGCTCTTCCCGACGCCGCCCTTCCCGTTGACGATGACGATGACCTTGCTGATCAGCGGGCTGCCCTGAACGAGCTGGAGCCTGCGCCGCAGTGCAGACCGTGCTGCGGCAAGGTCCGCAAGCTCGAGCAAGCGTCGATAGTGAGGCATATGCACCACTTCTTACATAATCACGGCCTATGTGTGATGAATGACTGTATGTGTGGTGCCATGGGGGCTGTGCTCGCCGCGCCGTAGGACGGTGTGATTCCTCCAGCCGGCCCTGATCTATAGCGGTCCTCGGTGCACGGCGTCTAGCACGCTATATAGTCCGCTCCCTAGCGGAACCGCATGGCTCGAGCGTCTCATCGAGCGAAGGGGCTCCGTGCGGTGCTGCAGGGATGCATGACTCGCCGCACAGTTCCGGCTCACCTGACCTGAAGGGCAGAAGACAACCAGAAAGCGGTGTCCGCGGCGCCCGTGCAGTTGATGGCCTGGCCGACGGCAACGTCCGAGTGGCTCACAGCCACCGCGCGCCGAGGACCGAGAGCTCCTCTACATGCGCGAACACGAGCTCGGTATCCGTCATACGCTACTGATCGATCCGCAGGCCCGGCTTCTCAGCGTCCGAGCGAGCCCGGTCCATCTCGTACGAAACCGTCAGCCGGTTTCGGCTCCGCTTGGTAGTCGAAGGCACCGTGTACTGCCCAGTCTGCAACGAGCTGCTCCCTGCAGACCTGAGCCAGAGGCGGCATCGGCCGCCCTCCTGGAACCAGTGGCCGCTCCTCGTGGAGCCGGCGGCGGGACTCGCCGCCGGCCCTGTGGGTGTCCTTCGGATCGAGCCCGGCATGATGCGGGGGCAAGGCTTAGCCCTTCGGCTCAGGGGGCTGGGGAGCGGCGTCGGGTTCGGCGAGGAACTGCCAGATGCTGATCATGGCGACGATCTGGGCGATGAGATAGGCGAACTGCAGGGAGTAGTAGCGCATCTGGTAGACGGACAGGAGGAGACCCATGCGGCTCTGCCAGTAGCGTCGCTCGGTGCGGAAGGTGTCGAAGTCCATCGCGATGCCGGTGACCGTCAGGACGAAGAGCATTGCTGACACCGCGAACGCCAGACCTGCGGTGCTCTCCTCTGTGAAGTGCAGGACCAGTCCGTCGGCGGCGACTGGCAGCGCGAACGCAAGGGTCACTGGCAGGGCTTTCGCCGCCCCTCGCTGCCCGGGAAGCTGACGCCACAGGGCACCGAGCACGAAGGCAGCTCCGGTCCAGGTCGCGGCCCAGCTGACAAGTGACAGCAGGAGGCTGGGGACACCGAACTGATCGGAGAGGACCTCCGTCCAGCCCTCGCCACGGATGTGCCAGACCCAGATCATGAGGAAGGACGCGGGCACTGCAGGGACGAGAGACAGACGGGCGCACCGGCTGCCGTTGGCCCACCACGTGTCCCGCGGCCCCAGTGCCAGGGCAGCGTCCACCACGGAGACTTTCGCTGGAAGCCGGTCCGCGCCTCCCGGCAAGGGCGGGCTCGCAGGCCAGTTGTGCAGGTCGCTGAGGTTCTGTTCGAGATCGCTGCGTTTCGGAGGTACGTCACCGAACAGGCCCTGATCGAGGCGGCGCAGTTCTGCGTGGATCTCACGGTAGGAGCGGGACTTGTCGAGGAGTGCCGCCCGGCCGGCTGGGGCCACCACCGTCGCCAGGGAGTGCCCCGAACCTTCGAGGGGCTGTGAGAGGACGGAGCGCCCCGTGAACGGTGCCACAAACCCGTACAAGGCCAGCATGCCGAAGAGCTGCCACAGCACGGAGATCGTGCTGAAGCCGGCGACGTATCCGCCGGGCAATGTGCCCACCACTCCGAAGAAGGTGATGAAGAGCAGCCGGTCGGCCGGTTCTTCGAGGGGGGACACGGTGGTAGCTGAGCGCCATGCCCGCAGGACGGCGAGCATCGCGATTGTTGTCAGCAGCCACAGGTACGAGGAGAGCCAGTCCTGAGCCCCGGGCACGGAGGACAGGGCCTCCCACACGAAGTCGTTCCAGTGATCGAGGCCGTACTCAGGGACTGTGCGGTCGCTGAGCCAGGAAGCCCGCTGCCAAGCTCGTTCCTCGGTGAGAACGAAGAAGGCCGATACGAAGATCGTCCAGGCCAGGATGGCCGGCCCGGCGAGGCGGAGTTTCAGAACCCGGTCGTTCCCTGGGAAGCGGCGGCTTCCGGGCAGCAGCCCCCCGTCCGTGGCCAGGCGCCAGGCGGCGGCCACCCATGCAAGCGAGCACAGGGAGAAGAGACAGAGGGACGCTGTCGCCGTGGCCGCAAGCGCGAGGCCGGATGCCTCGTGGCGCAGGTCGAATGTGCCGGGCACCACCGCCACCAGCAAGGGCGGCACCGTCAGGCCAGCGAGCGCTGCCCAGGTACGGCGAGTCGGGCGCGCCACGAAGAGCAGCACGGCCACAAATGCGAGGGCGAAGCCGTGGTCGCGGAGGATTAGTCCGTTCCTCCAGAAGGCTTCGTTCCAGTGTTCCCCATACCGCTGAAACACCGCTCTGCCATCTGTCAGCAGGGCAAGGAACGTGGACGCCACGGCCCATTGCGCGAGGTTCCGCAGTGTGCGGTCCTGCCGGGCAGTGGGAGGAGCGGGCCGCCTGCGGTAGAGGACAACCCCGCAAAGGAGAAGCACGCTGGTCACGATGCTGGCGATTATGTAGCCGCTGCGGTTCAGCAGCACGGCGCCCGGTCGATTGCTCTGAGCGCTCCAGGAACGCTGCCAGGAAGGCTTGAGTCGAACGGTCACCGCGGGGACCGGCTCGGTCGCGAGCGGCTTCTTGCCGGACTCCTGCTTCCCCTTTTCGGCCACCGACGCTTTGTCTGACGACGCTGGATGCCACAACAGTGCCGTGGCACCCTCGCCCCCGTCGGGCAACGGCGTTGCAGTCTCGGCGCCCGGGCCGCCGGGGTCCACCTTGATCTCGGTCCAGTGGGCGCCAGCGAGAGCGCGAGGCAGGAGAAGCCGGACCGTCCACCGGTCTCCGTCCGCGCGCACGCTCCAGAGGCCGGCGTGGACGGTGTCGTCCACGTTGACCCAGGTGTGCGCCCGGTCGACGACCGTCACCCCGCCGTCCTTCTCGGCCGTTACCAAGGGCGGGCCGTCGCGCCACTCGGACCAGCGCCGATACTGACCGTTGTGCGGAGGGCGGGTGATACAGGCCATCGCCCGGATGTACTCAGGACTTTCCTCGCTCAACAACAGGTGTCTGGCGAAGGGCCAGTCGGCGGGCACCTCGACGCGTAGTTCGGACCGTACCTTCGTGGACGTACGGTTTCCGTGCTCCAGCAGCACACCGGCGCTGACGCTTGCCGTGGCCAGCTCCGTGGACTGGCACTCGTCCGCTGGGGCGGATGCAGCGGGGGGCGCGGCGGCGAACAGCAGCATGAGGAGCAGGACCAGGGCGACCGTCGGCCTTCCCACCTCTGTCACGGCTCGTATGACACGGCTATGACCACTCAGCACAGAGCTTCCCCCCTTGGAATCCGCGAACGCCATGATGACGCAGGGGTACGCCGTGGGACACCCCTGCCCACGTGCCTACCCGCCTGGCGGATAGGCGGCACCGCCGCGGAGAGAACGTCACGCTCCACGGTCGATCAAGGCTGAAGTCGGCGAGCGCTCCGGCACATATAGGTGCGCCGCGGTGTCGGCAGGTGGGGGAGGAGCTCCCACAGGGGAGACGAGCCGCTGGCCCATTCGTTCAGAAGACCGCGATCCACCAGATGCAGCCGCTGACTGCGGGCGAACTCCACTGCCGGAACGGTGAACCGGCCGTTGGTGACGAGGACGACGACGTCGCCGCCGTGGACGGGGCGACCGGTCCCGTTGAGGACATGAAGGTCCGGGCTGCCGACTGCAGCCCCGGCCGCTCCATCACGACGGTGCTTGCACTGGATAACCCAGCGGCGGCCTACGGGATCGGTCCCCTTGACGTCGGCTCCGTTGTCGCCGGCGCCGCCCACCCGGACGGCGTCGTGTGCGCCGTCGCGGCGCATCAGGTCTCGTACGGCTTCCTCAAACTCGGTGTGGTGCAGGCTGTCCAGGAAGCGGATGTCCCAGCACTCCGAGCGGCGGCGCCGCGTGGCCCAGGCAGAGGACCTACGTCGTCCGGCCTTCACCAGGAGCAGGCTCAACACTCCGGCGGCCAGGGCCGTGACGGCGATCGTGGCGATGATGGAGCCGTGGCGTTCAAGCCCCTGGCGGGCCTGTGGGAAGAGGACGGCCGCGAGCGCGACCGTCACCAGGACGCCGCCGGCGTCCATGCCCTGTGCCCGTCGTCGGCGGTGCGCGGGCCGACGCCCTCGTCCTGGGCGTCGTGGAGCAGCGGTGCGGGGGGAGTACCGACGTCCGGTCATGGCCGGCCTTCCTGAAGCAGGGCACGGCGCCCGGCCCACCGGAAGGCCGGCGGGCAGGAGGCCGTCTCCCACCGGATGGTGGGAATCTCCACCCAGCCTCCTCACGGCGGCTTGCCCGAAGGCTTGCCCACTGCTCGAAGGGACGGAGGCAAGGGCTTGCCCACAGGGAGCCCCGCGCGCTCGGCCGTCATCGGGCCCGCGAGCGCGGCTGTTCTCACCGCTGCGACGGAGCGTTTCAGCTGGCGCCATCCGCCAGACCGAGCGCTCAACCTTGAGCCGCGCTCACCGACCACGAAAAGCGCTTCGCGTACAACACCCGGCCTGTGCATGATTCCCAACGTGCATGCAGACGGGGATCATGGCGGGCAGAGACGGTACTCGCTGACGGACGCGGGAAACGGCCATGTCTGGGGTGTCTGCGCCGAGGCAGAGGGGTTCTTTCGGGAAGCCCTCCGCGGGACGTATGAACTGTTCGGCTGGGTTCCTGACGGAGCCGAGGTGCGCGGCTGGGCCGGCAGCCGGGTGTGGCTGGTGCCGGAGGACAGGACGCTCGATGCTTGGCTGCTGGAGGACGCGGAGAGCCTTGGACAGTACCCGGGAACGGACAGCCTCGTGCTCACCGGTCTGGACGACTACGAGGGCCCGCCCGAGGGACACCAGGGACCTGTCCGACTGCATGACGGGTACCGGTGGCTGGGTTCGTGCCGGGAGTTCGCCCGCGTCCTGCCGCCCGAGCACGTAGAACCTCCGCTCGTCCTGCAGGGACTCGCCCCGAGTGATCGACTACGACGGACACTAGCTACGGGCGCCCGGCGCCCGCTGGACCTGGAGGAGGTCTGCCTGGAGATCCGGGACGACCGGGACGGACTGCTCACCGACCGGCTGCTGCGCCCCAAGGTCCGTACCTGGCAGCCGTCCTCCCGGGGTACAGGCCTGATTGATCTGGAACTCGACGGATACCTCGCACCTGTACCGGGATACGCCCGGCCCGTCTGGGAGCGCTGGCTTGCCGGCCCGCCGGACGCCCCCGGCGCCTGGGCTGCGCTCGATACCCGCCGGCGTGGGGCCTGGCTCGACCTTGTCCGGGAGCGGGGCTGTCGGCTCAAGTACCAGGACCGGAAGGCCGGGCACGCGTACGAGCTGGACGGCCGGCACGTCACGGACGAACCGGGCCTCTACCTGGCACTCGGCGAGGCCGTCAACGGGCCGGGCGGTTACTTCGGAGGCTGCCTGGATGCCCTCCTGGACTGTCTGCGCGGCAACTTCGGCTACACCGCCCCCGCAACCCTGGTCTGGCGGGATGCTGCGACTGCACGCGGGTACCTGTCCCACGCCCTGGCGCCGGAGGGTGAGCAATACGATCTGGTCGCCCTGGTGATCGAAGCTCTGATCGAGGGCGGGATGCACGTGATCCTCACGTGAACCAGCCGGGCCGCCAGAGGAGTGACTCGAATGTCTTTATCTACGACTTTGGTTCTGGCACAACTTCTGTGGTGGCGAGCCGGCTAAGGACCGCGACACCGTGGAGCGCTGCATCAACAGGATTCGGGCCTGGCGGGGCCTGGCCACGCGCTACGACAAGAGACCCGACAGCTACATGGCAGGGCTCCAACTACGCAGCTCGATCACCTGGATGCGCAGCCTCGACCCCGCCACGTGATGCACAACTCCAGACAAGCCCTAGAAGGCACGAAGCTCGACGCCGATCCCCATGCCGTCGAGGTCGCTTACGAGCCTCCAGTAAACGTCGCTCTCGTAGAAGCTCGCTGTATCGCCGTTCCCCTCAGCGGGGTCGATCTTGTCCATCTCGGGGACGTCGTAGGCCACCGTGTACCCGGCCTCCGTGTCGGTCCACTGGACCCGGACCACCATGTCCGCTGTGCCGATGTCGTAGTTGTCGTTCCCGTGGTTCTTAGCGATGTACTCAAACGGGTACGTGAACGTATAGCTGTCGTCCTTCTTGATCGACCGCAGGTAGTCCTGCTCGTTCTCGAAGCCATAGTTGTTCGACTCACTCCACATGAAAGGAGCATAATGCCCTGCAGCTCTGCCAGAGTTGACGCTTCCAAGGCCCTGATCTACGAAGAGCTCGTCAGCCGTGTTCGGACTGCCGGTAGAGGTCTTGGGCGAATGCGCCGAGAGCTGTTCCGTAGCTTGCGTCTGCGTCGCCGCTGACGTTCACCGCGACGACACTGCCCTCCGCCGGGTCGCCCGAAAGGTACGGGCCGCCACTGGCCCCCACTCCCATGAGGCAGGGGACGCGCACCATCGTCTTGCCAGCTGCCCAGGTGGTGACGCCCGAGCAGTGCAGCACCCGGTCCGTGTACGGGTAGCCGAAGAAGTGCGCGGCCGTGCCGGGTTCCGCCGTGAACGATATGGGCTGGGCGTCGACGACGTCGGAGATGTTCCGCCCGTCGGCGCCGGGATTCATCTCCAGCATCGCGACGTCCCGACCGTACGCCTGCCAATCCTCGGCCATCCGTACCCGGCGCACCGTGAAGCCGCCGTGAGGCCCCGCACCGCCCTCATATCCCGGTACGAAGAAGAGGTTCTGATCCCAGGCAGCGGCCCGCGCGGGTGCTCCCCCAGTCGGTGTTCTGACACAGTGCGCGGCGGTGATCACGGTGCGGGTCCCGACGACGGTTGCCGTGCAGGCGCCCGAGCCGCCGCCGACCCCCGACGACGCGTACAGCCGGCCGACCGTACGGGCTATCGAGCCGCCGCCGGTCCAGGCTGGCTGGACCAGATCGTCCTTGGCGTCCTGCCGGGCCACCTCGGCCATGCCGCCGCCAATCCAGTGAGCCGCGATCACGCGGCTGCGCTCCTCGGTAGTGGCACCGTCGTGAACCACGATGCTCACTTCGGCCGGCGGTCTCCCCGTGCTGCCGGCCATCGTGCCCGGGCCACAGCCCAAGACCCCCGACAGGATCAAAGCGGCCGTGGCTGCCGCGGCCCCTGTACGTGCGTTCCCCGTGTGCTCTACACCCTCAGTGCCTGTTTCTGAACCTCCGGCTGGCCGGGGCCGGTAGCCTGATCGCAGGTGGGCCGAGTGCGAAGCTGCTGACCGTCAGTCTCAGGCGGCTCCGGGCCCTGCAAACTCGTAGTCGATGCCGTGCCGACCGGTGAGAGCCACCAGAGCCGCATCAACCTGGTCGAAGTGGCACAGCCTCACGGGACGCGGTGGCCGAAGAGGCGGTCTGCGGTGACCGGTTCTCACGAACCCGCACCGGCTCGGACGCCGATCACTACCGTCGTGGCCATGGTGAAGGGGAAAACGGGCGCTTCTGGCCACTGATCGTCGTCCCTCTCGCAGCCTTCAGCTTCACCGTGATGTTCCGCACGTCACGGTGGTGGAGCACCGAGACCCGCCCCTACCTCCTGCGTACAAATACGGGCCGGTCAACGCATGGTTTTGGCCAGCGCTTGGGGCTTTCTTGATCAACTGTCGGTCTGCGTGATCTCATAGCTCCGCCGCCGTGACGTGATCACACCAACGGCGGCTTTCTTGTGACCTGGAGGGGATCCCCATGCTTAACACGTTCCGGCGAAGTGCGACTCGCGCGGTGGCTGCCGTTGCCGTCATGACCGCCTCTGTTTCTCTTGCGGCGGCTCCGTCGGCCTTCGCCTCCGGAGCGACCAGCTGCCCCCGTGATGGCTACATCACCCCGGGCGACCGCTGCACCACCCTGTCGGGCGGCATTCTCAGCATCCAGACCAGTTCGCCGGGCAGTTCCGTCTATGTGAACTACTACCGGACGGGCAGCGGCAGCCTGTCGGCCAAGCTCGGATACGAGCGCTCGGGCGTCTCCGGATACAGCAGCTACATCAACATGAGCACTACTCCCTTTCACTACGGCAAGCTTTTCACCTACAGCAATAGCTGCGCTGTCGTCTACGGCAAGCTCCTGACCAGCGGCGGCGCCCTGTACGTCACCCCTGCCGCCGACCCCTGCTGAGGCAACTCGCTTCTCGGCCCCGCCCCGACGCACACCGCGTCGGGGCGGACGCCTTCCAACGTGCCAGGCTGTCCTCTTCCCGCATCAGGATCTCCCCTTGATCAAAGCCGTCTTCCAGCACCATCTCGCTTTCCTGGCCGTCGCCATCGCGGTGACCGTCGCGGTGGGCATGGTCGTCTTCCTCCTGGCCCGTCGCCGTACCGGCAGCACCAAGGCCGTGCTGAACGGCCTGTGGGCGTCCTCCGCCGTCGGGCCGGCGATCCTGACAAGCTGGTCGGGCAGCGGGGTGATGACCTACACGTGCGCCGTGAACCCCGACGTCACGCAGGTTCTGCAGAGCACGCAAGGTCAGCTCAACCTCGTTCTGTTCATCCCGTACGGTCTGTTCGCCGCTCTCGCCACGCGCCGCCCTCTGTTTGCCGCCGCCACCGGCCTGCTGTTCACGGCTGCAATCGAGACCGCGCAGGCCACCATGCCGTTCATCAGCCGGCTGTGCGACACCGACGACCTGATTACGAACAGCCTCGGCGCCTGCATCGGCGCTGCTCTCGGCGCCCTCGTAGCTCGCCGCCTGCATGGCAGCGGCGCTGGCGCCTCGCGGCCGAGTGTGCGCCGCACCCTTGCCTGGGTAACGCCGGCCGTCGTGCTGATCGCTGTGGGTTGGCTGGCTGTCATCGATCCCGTTCGTGTGCAGCCCCCCGCGGCCGAAGTCCCCTCAGCCACCGCCGCACAGACCGCAGCGATCAACGACGCTGTCACCGAGGCCTTCCCCTCCGCCTTCCAGCCGAGCAACGCGTTCTACACGGACAACGCCGACGGAACCGCATCCGTGACCGCCTCCTTGCCTGGCGGGTTTGCCGAACTGTCCTGGCCCGACCGTGAGCGATTCACCGCTCACTTCAGCCCGGCTTCCAACGGTGAAGGAACCCAGGCCTACCGCATCCCCGGCATCAGCCACCCGATCACCACCGCAGACCAGGCCAAAGAAATCGCTACCGCGTACGCCGACCGCTACGCCCCCTGGGCCAAGCCCGGCGCCGAAATCACAGTCCGGGCCATCGACGACACAGTCAACGTCGGATGGATGGTCGAATGGCGCCGCTGGAAGAACGACGTCCTCATGCCGATGCGCCTGAGCATCGCCATCGAGCCGTCCGGAGGTCTCATCGACCTCATCGCCCGCAACATCGCAGACCCCCGCCTGCCGCCCGCGAAAATCAACGAGGCCAAGGCCTGGGAACTCTTCGATCAGCACCACAAACTCAAGCCCGGCCAGGGAACACGCCAGCAGCCCATCTACCTTGCACAGCGCCGCAACGGCCAATGGCGCATCCACTGGCTGCTGTCCATCCGCGACGGCAACACCCTGTACTCAGCCACCGTTGACGCCACCGATGCCAGCATTCACAACCAGACCACCATCCCGGTCCAGGACGGCGCTCCCTCCCAGTAACCTGCCAGCCCAACCGATGGTGCTGTGAGCACCTCCCGTGATGCGCCGCGCGGCGCAGATGTCTTGGGCGACAGGCTGGGGGCTAGGGTCGCAGCCTAAACCACTTGATCTACTCGGAGGTTCGCCCGCTGGCGCGAGCGGTTCGGCAAGGAGAACGACGGTCCGGAAGACGGCGAGTAAGTTGGAGGTGCCAGGAGACGCGGTGCGTGCGGGGTGGCGGTGGTCCGGGCGACCGTCAGTCTCGTTCGCCCTCGCGGGAGGTGGCTTGACCGGTCCTTCGGGACTGTCGGCGGGTGATTCTCCTGGTCATGAGCGTGATCGCGGCCCAGGTGATCAGCGACTCGGAGTGCTGGATGAGCCGTTCGTAGTCGCGGGCGTGTCGGCGGGCGTGCATGATCCAGGCCAGCGACCGCTCGACGACCCAGCGGCGGGGTAGGATGACGAACCCGACGGCTCCCCTGGGGCGGCTGACGGTTTTGAGCGTCAGGTTCAGGTGCTTCTTAGCCCAGGTCACGAGCTGTCCGGCATAGCCGGAGTCCGCCCAGACGATGGTGATCTCGGGGTGCATGAGGCGGAGCCGAAACAGCACCTCTTTCGCCGCGTCGCGGTCGGTCATGTCGGCGGCGGTGACCATGACGAACAGCGGTAGACCCTTGGTGTCCACGACCAGGTGCCGTTTGCGGCCATTGATCTTTTTCGCTCCGTCGTAGCCTCGTGAGTCCTTGCCGACGGTCTCCGCGGCTTTCACGGACTGGGAGTCGATGACGGTCGCAACCGCGCCGGGGGCCCGGCCCATCTCGCGGCGGATGCGCTTGCGGAGCTGGTCGCGGATCTGTCCGACGATGCCGGCCGCCGCCCAGCGGGCCATGAAGCCGTAGCAGGTCCGCCAAGGCGGGAAGTCCCTGGGCAGGGCCCGCCACTTGCAGCCGGTGTCTACGACGTAGCGGATCGCGTCGACGATCTCGCGGCGGGGGTGCTTCTCCGGGCGTCCACCCCTGCGGCTCTCGCAGGCCGGTGGCGGCAGCAGAGGTTCGATCAAGGCCCACTCGTCGTCGAAGGTGTCGGAGGGGTAGCAGCGGCGCCGGGCCAACGGTCCCTCCCTGGAAGAAGCGGCGGGGCCAGCCGCTTCGCGGCCGGCCCCGCCGGTCAGGCGTCGATGAAGTCGGCGATCACGTCGAGCGTGGACTTCACCGAGCTGAGCTGGGTGTTCAGGTGTTTGATCCACCGGCCCTTGGGTTGCAGGGCGGCGTGTGGGGCGACGACGCCGGTGATGAACCGGCGGACCTCGGTGAGTTTCTCCCGGATGATCGCGACCTCGTACGCCTGGAGCTCGGCCGGGTCCGAGCAGAACTTGTAGCCGTCGGTCCTGGTCCAGATCAGGGGCGGCCAGCCGCGCTCGGTGATGATGTCCCGCAGACAGGCCAGGCCCGCGCGGGCCTGGCTGGGTGACAGCTCGCTGGAGCGGATCAGCTGGTTGAAGGCCAGGCCCGCCGGCCTCGCCTCGAAGAGTACGAACCGGACGGTGTCGGCGTGTCGCTGGGCGGCGGGTGATCGGCGCTCGGCAGCGCGGGGCATCGCCTAATCACCTTGCAGGAGACGGGCCAGCTCTCCGTCGACGTCGACCTTCCCGGTGTCGACGGCCGTCTCGATCCAGTCCAGCGTCGCCCGGACACGGGCGATGTTCTCGTGGACGACTCCGCGTTCGTCGTCGCCGAGCTGGCGGTCGCGCAGGCCCGGGACAACCCGCCCGGTCGCCGCGACGAACGCGTGGCAGGCGGTGACCAGGTCCAAGAACTCCACCGACCGGTCGATGCCGCGGATCGCCGGAGCGACAGGGCTGGTCTCCTCGAAGTGCTCGCGGGCCTGCCGGCCGCGTTCGACCTGGGCGTGGTTGACCTGGTGGCGGGCGGTGTCGTCCGACATCGCACGGAAGGCGACGTCGGGGCGCCGCAGCAGGCCGGTGGTCACCGTCGCGGCGACCTGGTCGTCGCGGGTGAGTTCCTCGACGGCCCGGACCTTGTCCTCCTGTCTGACCTGGGCGACCACTGTCGGACGCCGCAGCAGGTCGCTGGTGACGGTGGCGGCGACCGCTTCGTCCCTCGCGAGGGTGCGGATCGCGCTGACCTTCTCCTGCGGGGTGATCGGGTGCTCGACCTGCCGGCCGACCCGGCGCCGGGCCTCGTCCGCGGTCCACCGCGGCTTGCCCTCCGGCGGGGTCAGGATCGCGGCGAACCGTTCCCGCTCGTCGCCGATGCCCGCCAGGATCTTGTGGACGGTGAAGGACACCGCGGTCCGCCGGCGTTCCTTCGGCCAGCGCGAGGCCGTCCACCTGGCCTCCTTCACCGTCGAGTACGACAGTCCGATGTCCTCGGCCAGGCGGAACATCGACTCCTTGACCGTGAACAGCTCCTCGCCCCGCTCCTGGCCGCCGGCCTCGCGCATCGGCTCGATCTCCAGCGCGCAGTCGCCGATCGTGAACTGGCCCCGGGTCTGGTTCTCCACCACCGTGCGCAGCTCGGCCACGATCTGCTCGTAGCGGCTGGAGCTGACACTGCCGACCATGTCGGCGTTCTTGATCTCTTCGGGCATGGCATTCACCACCCGCCGCGGGCCGGGGCACAGCCCCTCGGCCGTGACAAGACGCGGCCCGCTTCCTGACCCGAGAGTCAGACCGGAAATCCTAAGATCACAACGAACGACCATGAATGACCGGAATCTGACCGAAGACGCGATTCGGATGCGTTCGCGATGCGGTCACTGTGACCGTTCTCCGAACGTTTCCTTCCGGGCCCGCCAAGCCCTCACGACACACCGGCGCGAGCAGTAGACGGCGTTCGACCGCCGGTCCACCCCCACCACCCAACGGGCCCCACACTCGGGGCACTCAGCTCGGCCGGCACCACTCAACTCCGCGGCCACCCGCTTGCCCAACCGGCGGCCTCGGCGCCACTGCCTGGCACGACATGCCGTCGAGCAGTACACGGCATCGGGCCGCGCTTCCGGCCTCAACCGTTCACCGCAGCCCCCACACACCCGCTCTCCGGCCCGCCCGGCACCGTCGGACACCACGCCAGCGTAGGCCCCAAGGCCACTCAGCATGGCAGTTCAGAAACAGGCACTCATCCCGGTTCTCGCTCGTCTCCCGGCTCATTGGGGTGCTGCGCACTCGCCGGTCTCGGTGCGACCGTCCCGCATCTGCGGTCGATCACTGGGCGGAGCTTACGACAGCGCCGGACAGCGGATGCGAGAGGTGCTCAGCCACATTGCCGCGTGAAAAACACCCGTTTTCCGTAACCGATGGCCTACCCGAGAGCTCAAAATGCCATGAGAGGCCGCGTGCGGGCCTCTCGGCTGATCGCAGGTCGATCCATACCAGGCGTGCCGAGTTCGTCGACTCAAGGGCCCATTCTGGACGTCGCTTTTCGCTGCAGATTGGCGAATTGCCGGATTAGGTGACCCGTCTCGCTGAAGGTGAGCCAGTCTCGGTCCATGTGAACCATCTGGCCGCACGTCTCAGTCAACCTTGGCCATCTGTCGATCTGTCTCGCTCTTCCTGATCCGCCGCCGTATCCGGATCCCTACCGTCGTCGTACTTGGTCGGCGCTGAGTGGGGTGTCTGGTGGAGGCGGAGGACTTCTGGCTGGAGTACGTCGATGCTCGCGGTGAGTCGCACGCCGGTCCGCTCAGTTGTCGGCGTAGACGTGAATGTGCTCAATCGGGTACGGATGAACGGGGTCTGTCGCTGATCTTGTGATGCCGGACAGCTGATCGACTCGTGCACCAGACTGCGACAAGGTGCCTGAGAGCCGACGACCCCGGCGCGGGAATCACGCGCAGTCGGGGCAGCCAGCGACGTGGCTGGTGTGCAGAGACTTGATCAGGGCGAAGTCGGCGTCGACTGCACGGCTGGAGTACGAGGCGAGGGCACCAAGTCCTATGTGCTCACCGCTCTTGAGGATCAATCCGGGGGCATGAGCCGGGGCCAAGCCAGAGCCGTCACCGGTGTCAACCGCGCTGATCACGCACCACGGAACGACTTTCGAGCGTCCCAGACCACGTTCGGTGAGACCCGTGGAGTCGATCCGCACCCCCATGACACAGCTACGGAACGCCATCCAGGCACCGCCTGCGAGAACCACGGTGTAGATGACCACGCCTGCAGGGTCGGCGGCGACCTTCCCGCTGATCAGCGCCCCGGCGCCCAGCAGCGCAAAAATGCTCCCCGCCATGAACAGAACGATGCGCTGCCCCGGTCTGTGGAGGGTCTGGGGCGGTATCGGGGGCGGTGTGGTGGACTCCATGGCCCCCACCCTAGGCCGTAGCTGGTACGCCCCGTAGGCATTTCACCTTCACAAGATCAGCGACAGAGCCCTTCGACGAGTACGCCGGCACCAGTTGAGCGAGACGGGCGAAACACCGTGCCTCCCCTGCCTTGATAATCCGCCGGCCAGGGCATGCCTGAGCACGGTCGACGGACTATGTTCGAGCAGTGGAGAACCCGGAGATCATCATCAAGCTCACCCCGGATGAGGCGCTGGTCCTGTCGGACTGGCTGGAGCAGGTGCAGATGACGGACCTCAGTCGGCTCGTCGACGACGCGGCGGTCTGGGCACCCCTTCACCGCATCGCCGGAACGCTCGACAAGTCACTACCGGGGATCTTCACAGCGGACTACGCCGAACGTCTGGAAGCGGCCCGCCGCAGGCTTCATCCAGCCCAGGACGATGACACCAGTGATCACAAGAGGTCGGACACATGAAACCCCTCTCGGAAATGACTGAACGCGAGTACTTCGCCAGCGTCGGCCAACGTCCCGGCATGTTCGTCGGCAAGACCTCCTTCCACGTGCTGACCGCGTTCCTGATCGGCTATGACCAGCATGCTCTCCGGCACGGTGGACACGGACTCACCGGCTGGCACGACTGGCTCGTCGCCCGCCGGGGACGTGACTGCAGCCACGCCTGGCCCGGCCAAGTCCTCCACATCGCCCTCCCGGACAGCTGGGACGACATCTGGAACCTTCCACCTGAGGACGAGCAGAACGCGATCAAGGTCCTGTTCGAGCTCCTCGACGAGTTCACTGCCGAGCGCGAAGCAGCCCAGGGTGCACAGTTCTCAGATTGACTGAGACGTTGGGCTCCACCGCATCTCACTCAAGATGACCCACCGCTGGCCACGGCCTCGCCGTGATTCACATTCACTGAGACAGGACAGGGCCCCTTCCCGTGCCCAGCCGGTTAAATGCCGCAGGCGGCGCCCCGCAGCAGGCGGAAGCCCGGAAGGGGCTGCTGTGGCCGAGTCAGCTGGACCGGTTCCAGCGGAAGAAGAGCTGCTCGCCCGGTCCGGCGCCCAGACCGATCGGACGCCCCGTCAGGACGAATCCCACATCGGTGGTCTCACCGGGGGCGAGGATGGTAAATCCCTGGCGCGCGTAATAAGGCCCCAGATCGCGTTCCGTGTCGAAGCCGCCGTACAGGAACATGAAGTCGAGCTGCCAGTACACCTGCATGCAACGCTTCAGGAGCGCTCCGCCCACGCCGCGGCCACGCGCGGCTTCTGCGACCGCGAGACCCTTGATCTTGACGTACTTCAGCATCGCCAACAGGGCGTGCTGCTCGTAGCCGGCCTCCTGGACGGTCTGCACCATCGAGCCGGGAGGCAGGGCCAGGAGCGCACCGACGATCGTGCCGTCCCTGTCCTCAGCAACTAGAGGGAGGGACAGGGCCAGAGCGGCGTCTTGGAGGTTCCCAGTGGTGGCGGCACTCACCAGGGGGCGTGTCAGCGACTGGTCTCCTTCGTCCAGAGCGTCCACCAGCCAGGTGCCGCAGCGGCCTGCCATCACTCCTTCGACGTGTTCCTGCTCGATCTGGTCAGTAGCCAGGGTCAGCAGATCGCTGAAGTGGATGCTGTCCCCGGGCCGGGCA
This sequence comes from Streptomyces vietnamensis, assembly GCF_000830005.1. Classification (NCBI taxonomy): domain Bacteria; kingdom Bacillati; phylum Actinomycetota; class Actinomycetes; order Kitasatosporales; family Streptomycetaceae; genus Streptomyces; species Streptomyces vietnamensis. The sequence goes on from NZ_CP010408.1 coordinate 148,486, forward strand.
ACCCGGATACGTGTCCCATCCGGCCCCGCCAAACCATCGCGTAAGCGCTGCCCGGTGAGCCGCACCCGCAAAGAGGGGGAGGGGCGCTTCTTTCGCTGCTGTGCCTTCTTCGCCATCCCGGGGCACTACCCATCTCACCTCGCGAACACGCCAGCACGGCGGTTCGGTGTCCTGAGCGGGATGTGGTGGTGGGCCGGCAAGTCAGCCGTCAGAACGGCAACCGGCGCGATCCCCACGGGGACGGACGGCGGCGACGCGGTGACGGCAGGTGTGGGAGGAGCTCCCACAGGGGAGATGAGCCGCTGGCCCATTGGTTCAGAAGACCGCGATCCACCAGATGCAGCCGCTGGCTGCGGGCGAACTCCACTGCCGGAGCGGTGAACCGGCCATTGGTGACGAGGACGACGACGTCGCCGTCGTGTACTGGACGCCCGGTCCCGTTGAGGACATGCAGGTCCGGGCTGCCGACTGCAGCCCCGGCCGCGCCGTCACGACGGTGCTTGCACTGGATAACCCAGCGGCGGCCTACGGGATCGGTCCCCTTGACGTCGGCTCCGTTATCGCCGGCGCCGCCCACCCGGATGGCGTCGTGTGCGCCGTCGCGGCGCATCAGGTCTCGTACGGCTTCCTCAAACTCGGTGTGGTGCAGCCTGTCCAGGAAGCAGATGTCCCAGTCCTGTGGCCGGCGGCGTCGCGCGGCCCAGGCAGAGAACCCATGCCGTCCGGCCCTCACGAGGAGCAGGATCAGCGTTCCGGCTGCCAGGGCCGCGACGGCGATCGTGGCGATGCTGGAGCTGTGGCGCTCAAGCCCTTGGCGTGTCTGCGGAAAGAGGACGGCCGCGAACACAGCCGTCATCAGGACGCCGGCGGCGTCCACACCCTGCGCTCGTCGTCGGCGGTGCATGGGCCGACGTCCTCGTCCTGGGCGTCGTGCAGCAGCGGTGCGGGGAGAGTAGCGACGTCCGGTCATGGCCGACCTTCCTGGAGCACGGCACGGCGCCCGGCCCCCGGAAAGCCGGTGGGTGAGCGGCCGTCTCCCACCGGTTGGTGGGAATCTCCATCCAGCCTCCTCACGGTGGCTTGCCCGAAGGCTTGCCCACCGCGCGAAGGGATGAAGGCGAAGGCTTGCCCAAGGGGGAGCCTGTCGTTCAGGCAGGAGGTGCGGTATCTCTGGTCGAGCCGCTGAGGGTACCGCCTCGCATGGATCTCTCGCGAAACGGCGGTCGCGAAGCTGACTCGGTTGACCGTGCGTGAGCGATCTGGTGGGGAGTGCGCGGTGCTGCTGGTCCGCAAGCGCCAGTGTTCCTGCCGCCGTAGCTAGCAGACGATGCGACCAAACTTTGCCATCTGTCGATCAACCTGCTCTTGCGTGCGGGGCGGGGAATTGCGGCAGATGACCTGCGTGCCATCTGCCGCACTCCACTTTCCGGCTACTCCTCCGTGGTGGCTGCACGCACCCTGCTTGCCGATGGAGAAGGACAGCGTCCCGTCTGCACAAACGGCCCCCTCGTAAGTCCAGTCGATCGGCGTACGCGTGGTGGGTGCCGCCGACGGTACCGAAGCCAGTCTGGCCTGCCTCTCACGCTCCTCCTGCTCGTCGCGCTTGATCCCGTCGAAGATCCCGAAGATCATGAGTGCCAGGAACGCAAGTGCGGACAGTCCGGCACAGACCATGCTGAACCAATGCCAGACCTTCTTCGCCATCTCCACGGTCCGCTGGGTTGCGGATCGCATGCTCACGGCGCGCACTTTGCGTGTCTGCACATCCGGTGCGCGGCAGCCCGCTCGATGGCTTCGGCCTGCGAGCTGAACTCGATCACGTCCTGGGGCGCAATGCCCTGCACCTCGTTGCCCTGTTGCCCAGACACCAACCCAGGACACCCTCTGGACCGGTGCACTGCGTCACCCTGCGCCGCGACCCAGTAAGGCTGACTCACACCTTCCCCCTCCCTACTTCACGAACGGCAAGCGTGCCACCTGTGCTGGATGCACACCAAGTCTTCAGGTCAGGGCACTAGATTCGATCGAGATAAACGAGTTATCCGACGCCCGGCTCTGTGCGGCGGTGACCCCCAGTAGGGGGCACGCCGCACAGCATCCCGGTTACCCAGTGGCCGGGTATGCGGTCAGGTCATCTTCCGGGGCGGGGGACAGGGCGAGTCCGGTGTACCCGTTGACGAGGAAGGGGGCGACACCCGGGCGGGTCGGCAGGTCCGCTCCGGTCTGGGAGTCCAGAGCGAGGGGGCCGTCGTTCGTCTTGCCGTAGATCCGTCCGTTCCAGACGGCTGTTACTCGCGGCGCGATGCGGTTGGCAGTCTGGTCTGGCAGCTGCCACAGCAGGGAGGCGGTGCGGTCGTTGAAGGCCCAGACCTTGTAGAGGTTTCCCTGGTTCCAGGAGCAGACGACGGTGTTGTGCCCATCATGGTCACAGCGGGAGCCGGCGATGTCCTCCGGGGCCTCGTGCTTCACCGTGCCGGTCGCGGGATCGAGGAACTGCTGGATGTGTACGCGGTAGTCGTCCTTGTTCTGTGCCTGGACGAGGAGGAGGTGTGGTCCGGCGGGCGTGACGTCGAGGTTGAGACGGTCCTCTCCGCGCCAGCGCTCGGTGCCGGTGAGCAGGTCATAGCCGCGTGCGGATTCGTAGGTCCCGTCGGAGGTTTCCAGCTCGCCTGCCACGATGTTCCCGGTTACGGCGGTCGCCTCGAACCGGTCCTTGGTCCACAGGACACGGCGTGCGGTGAGGTCGATGCCGTAGGTGGTAGCAGCGGAGAACAGGGAGGACGCGCCGGTGCTGACCGTCACGATGGCGACCTTCTCCGAGGCTCCTACGACCGAGACGGTGCGCGGGCTGCCGTCCTTTGTCCAGGACGGCAGTGTCAGGGGCAGTCTCCACTCGACCTTGTCGCTGGACGTGTCGGTGGCAGTGAGCTCGATGAAGTTGGTGGCTGCCTGGGTTCCGACTCCGGGCCGCCGTACGAAGAACGGCGCGAGGACCAGCGGATTGGCCCCTGGGGTGACGACCGGAGGAGCGGCGTTGTTGCGGTCGTTCTCGCTGAGCACACTCAGTGCATCAGCCGTGGAAGTGATGGTGGCCGTGAGCAAACCGGTGGTCGTGTTGAAGGTCAGCAGGCGGTCGAGGGTTGCCACGTAGACCTTGTCCTTGTGGAGCGCCACCGGGATCTTGCTGTCACTCAGCCAGGTTCCGCCGATGCTCAGCAGCCCGGATGAGGCCTCCCAGGGCATGAGGACGCCGGCCTGGGTGCCGAACTTTGCCGGGGGATCGTAGACGGCGCGGGCCGGTAAGGTCTGCTTGCCGGTCGGGGCGGGAGGGGCGGCATCGACGCGTTCGGGCTGCTGGGTGCAGCCGGCAGCGAAGACCATCGCGAGGGCGGCGATCAAGGCTGAGCTGCTGGACTTGCGGACTGAATTCACGAGGCGATGCACCTTTCTCAGTAGTCAAACGATCACCCTATGGCAGCGGTTGCGAGAGCCGCACGGCCGTCTCGGATCGGCGCGGTCGGCAAGGATCGTCTCGACAGAGGTCCGGCGCCGGCGGCCTTGCGCGGCGTGCGGGTTCGCAGGCTGAGCGTCGCCCACCGCCTACGGGCCGTCGTCGCAGCGGGAATTGCGGAGCTCACCCAGCCACCGGTCCGCTCGCGTAGCGTGCGTGCGGCCGTTCGTCTACGACCAGCGCATGTCCAGCGCCGACAGCTCCTCGACCCGCTGAGCCGGCAGCTTTCCGGCCTTGACGCGCTGCTGGCTGACCCACGCTCCGAGCCGCACGGCCTGGTCGTCGACCTGCTCGGTGTGGCTGCGCGGCACTTCCAGGTGCCCTTCACGCGCGTGATACTGCCGGGCGGCGGCCAGGTTCTGGGCCCACATCTGCTCCCGTGTGCGCTTGGCCGGCGTCGCGGTGATGCCCACCATGCTGGTGAGCATCCACTGCTGGGTCGCGGTCAGCTTGGTGAAGCCGGCCCGTTGGGCGGCGGCCCACCGGCCCAGGTCTTCGCCGTCCACGACGACCAGGCCGGCCTTGTCCGGCAGCGGGCTCCCGCCCTTGGTGTGGCTCCAGGCGAGGCGGAAGAGGCGCTGCCAGTCGATGCTCCAGTTCGGGCACCAGCCGGGGTCGATCTCCTCCAGAGCCTGCCGTCGCTCGTCCGACAGGGGGCTCGTGCCGCCGTCCGGTTCGGGAAGGCCTGCGGCGCGGCAGCGCTCGAGCTCGTCGGCCTTGCGGGCGGCTGCCCGCTGGTTCTTCAGCCAGCGGCCCACCGGGTACTCGCCCTGGGTGGCGTCGACCGGTGCGGCCAGGCCGACTTCGTGCTCGGCCGCCCAGGCGGCGGCCGCGGCCAGGCCTTCTGCGAAGCCGGCGTCGAACGGCGCCCAGACCATGCCCAGCTTTTCCAGCTGCGCGGTGCGCTCGGCGTCCAGGCGGCCGGCGTTGTAGTGACGGCGGCAGTCGGTGACCCATACGCCGAGGGGGAAGTCGGCCGGGCTCCACTCGTCGGGGGTGCGGTAGCCGTAGGGCACCCGCAGGTCCTGGTGCTCGGCGGCGTAGCGCTGGGCGGCCTGGATGCCACGCCGCCAGTGGACACGCTCGGGGTTGAGGACGCGCAGCTCGATGAAGGCGGCCAGCTGGCGCGCGTCGCGCGGGGCGGAGAACCGCAGCAGTTCCTTCGCGGGCCGGCTCACCGAGGTCGTGCCCTCCCCGTCGTCCTGGTCCAGGTCTTCGTCGGCGCTCTCCTCGCTCGGCTCGGGTGCACGGGCGGCGGAGCGGCTGGGTTCGGTGAGCTTCTCGATCCGGGCGTCGTGCGCACGCAGGGCGGTCAGCAGCTTGGCCAGCCCGGCGTAGGCGGGGGAGGTGAGCATGGCGTCCGGGCGCTCGCCGGGGGCCAGGAAAGCGGGCACGACCAGCGTGGCGATCTTGCCTTCTCCGGGGTGCATGCGCAGCGCGCGGCCGACGGCCTGGACCAGGTCCGGCATGGAGCCGCGGACGTCGCAGAAGACGACAGCGTCGCATTCCCGGGTGTCGACACCCTCCCCGAGGACTTTCACCGACGCGACCAGGGACAGTGCCGCCTCGGTGCCGGCATCGGTGACTCCGGCGGCCAGCTGGCCGAGCACGCTGCGCCGGTGGGCCGGCTTGTGCTCGCCGTGCAGCCACTCCGCCCACACCTCGTCCTCGGCCGGATACAGGTCGAGGTCCTTCGCGTGGAGCTCGCCAGCCTTGGCCGGCAGACCCAGGGCGAAGGCTTCGGCTTCGGCAACCCGCTGGTGGAAGGAGAGAACGCGGCGCAGTTCTTCCTCCGTCGCCGCCTTCAGCGTCGCGGCCTGCAGTGCGCCGAGACGTTTGCCGCGGGCCTCTTCGCTGCCGTCGCCGGCGGTGCGCAGGGCCGTGTTCAGAGACGGGTCCTGCACGTCGACCACCAGTACCTGGTAGGGAGCGACGATGCCCCGGTTGATCGCCTCCTCCAGCGACAGGAAGTACGCCACGCTGCCGAAAACGCCGTCGGGGTCGTCCAGCATCGAGGCGACCAGCTCGCCCGGGCCGCGACGGCCGGGCTCGTCCTCGTCGGCCTCTCCGGCCTGCCACACCCTGGGGGTCGCGGTCATGTAGAGGCGCCGTTCGGCGGGGATGCGGATGTTGTCGTGGACGACGGCCCAGGGCTTTCCGGTCCGGCCGCTGGTGCGGTGGGCCTCGTCCACGATGATCAGGTTCCACAGGGGCAGGCCCGCTGCGTGGGCCTTCTCCAGGAAGCCCAGGCCGAGGGAGGCGTAGGTCGCGAACACGGTGACGCGGCCCGGCTCGCGGGTGAGCCGGACCAGCTCGTCGGCGTCGGTGGTGTTGGGGAATCCGGCCTCGTCCGACTTGAGGGAGGAGACACCGAAGAACGTGCCGGGCCGGCCTCCGTCGCGCCATGCACGGGCGGTCTGCTCCAGGAGGTCGAGCGAGGGGACCAGGACCAGGACCCGGTCGGCGTCGAGTTCTTCGGCAGTGTGCACGGCCACCAGCGTCTTGCCGCTGCCGGTGGCCATGACGACCTGGGTCCGCAGGCCGGCGGGCGGCAGCAGCGCGCCCGCAGGCAGTTCGAGCTTGCGCACCGTGGCGACGACCGCCTCGGCCTGGTGCTCCCGCAGGGGCTTGAGCATCGGTGTCTCTCACTCTCTGGGCGTCGGACGAGGCTTCCATCGACGGTGGGCCGTCGTCCAGCTCACCCCAAGGCTTTCGCCGTGGGGTAGTCGGTGAGGTGATGCAAAAGGTGACAACCCCAGGCCATTATGCAGACATCGAATATGCATTGCAAGGGAATGCATTGCTGTCTGTCGCTTCTCTTGCCTGTTCCGGAGGAACACCACCCGGCCCATGCTCATCGGACATAGTCGACTCAGGCTTGCCCGCCAGGGTGAGACGAGACGTCAGCCACGGGCTGGGCAAGCCTGGACGCGTGACCGGTCACTGGCCGTGCAGCTAGTGACCGATGAGGCACTCGGCGACCGGTCACCGCGCTGACCTGCGGTTTGGCCGATCCGGGCAAGCCTGACCGACACCTGGGCAAGCCTGGTGACCGACCAGGAAGGCAGCGGGCAAGCCCTCCCGCTCCTCAAGAGAAGGGCCCGTAACCGACCGATTCCGACCGGCGAACAGCCGCTCAACCTCTCGTACGGAAGGACTCGCATGACGGCCCCCGCCAGCCGCGCCTGACGCGCTCCGCAGCGGCTGCTGAGGCCAGCCCGGTTGACCTCGACGCCCAGCAGGCAGCCGCCAACAGCTGGCCGGGACACGACCGCTACTCCGGATGGTTCGGAACTGGCGCGCCCGTAGTGCTTTGAGGGTCCGGGGTGTGGCCCCTCCGGTCAGCTTTCGAGCATCCCGCCATTGAGGTACCAGGACGATGCTGCGAGGCCGTAGAGGAGAGCGGTATCCAAGCTGTTGGGGTTGGCCTCCTCGGCGCTTTCGGCTTCGTCTTCGAGCTGCGCGCGAAGTTGCTCAGGTCCCGAGGACGCCAGCAGCTTGGCGTCTCGTCTCAGGCGGTTGGCCAGGCGGCTGGCTGTTGCGTCTGAGTACCGGTCCTTGAGTTTGTGACTCGTGAAGTGATGCTCCAGTCGTTGAGCCTTGACCTCCGGCCAGTGAGGAGGCGGACAGACGAAGTAGACCGCTGCGACACCGCGCTCTGTTGGATGGACCTCTGCGAAGAGCCATCGCTCTTCCCCGAGATCGTCGAAGTAGGGATGGAAGGCTTCTTTGGCGAGTTCAGCGGCGAGTGTGTTGCTCTTGCCTTGGTTGCAGGGGCCGCAGACGGGCACCAGGTTGAGCGGCGTCAATGCCAAAAGAGGGAAGGTGGCCTTCGGCGCGTGGTGGTCGATCTGAGAAACCGGCTGGTATCCGCACAGGGGGCACATGTTGTGTACTGCGGCGGCCTTGAGTGCGTCATAGAGCCTTCGGCCTGGCGCCCGGTCGACCAGAGCTGTCTTGTACGTATCGTGGAAGTGCTCCTTGTCCATGTCCTCCTTCTGGGAGTCGGCCTCAGAGAGAAGCAGTGCGAGCAGCTCCCCGGCCTCGCCGGCCTTTCTGTAAGCGTCCTCCTCCGCTATCAGTTCCGGGAGCCGGGCTTGGAGCGTCTGGCCCCAGTCCTGGGTGTCCAGCCACGTGGTACAGGCCGTGAGTACGTCGCGGACGGTGATGGTTGGTCTCGGCGGCCACAGCATCAGCGTGTCTCCTGTGCCCGCGCGAACGTCATCGCACGCAGAAGCGCCCGGGCCTCTCCGCCCAGTCCAGTGAACCGGCGGGAGATCTCCTTGTAGGTGCCGCCTCGCGCTACCTCTGCGGCGATCGCGGCGTGGAAGCCGGTCGATTCGACCTCCAGGCCGAAAGCCTCGTAGGTCAGCTCTCCAACGCTCTCACCGTAAGTCTCGATAGTCGGACGGTGAGCCGTGAGCTCGTCACCATGGCGGTTCATCATCCATACGCAGGACGCTGGGACTTCCTGCAGCACGACGGGGGAGTGGGTTGCGACCACGGCCATTCCGTTGCGGTGACTGAGTAGATCGGACAGTGCACGGGTCAGGGCTGCGAGCAGAGGCGGGTGCAGATGCGTCTCGGGTTCGTCGATGAGGACCAAGGTGCGTTCACCGACGACCTCGATCAGGCGGGTCACCATCAGGAGGACCACCGCGTGCCCGGAGCTCAGGCTGTCGAAGACCTCGCCCATCCGCTTCTCGAAGGTGCGGGTGCGGCCTTCCCTCATCATGGCGTTGATCACCGGCATGTGGTCATCGAGGAAGCCACTCGCGTTGTAGTTGAGCGTTTCGATGGCCTCTCGCCAGCGCCTGCCTCTTGACCCGATCCGCGCGGTGGCGAAGCTGTGGACGAAGTCTTCACGCCATTCAGCCTCAGTCTTGAGGCGCAGTCCGTCGGGGTGGCGCAGGCCGATGTAGTCGAACGATGTAGTGGCGGTGCGCGACAGGTCGTACGGCCGGTCGAAGGGACTGAAGGAGACGACGACGCAGCCGGTGAAGCTGTTGTCCTCGTAGCGGGACTGGCTCTGCACGCTGATCCGTCCCGCTGCCGCGGCCTCGGCGATACCGTGCAGCATCGTGGACTTCCCGACGCCGTTGCGGCCGATCAGGGCGTGCAGGTTCGTGGGAGGCACACTCCCCGGCACGGCCTCAAACACGAACTCGTGCGGGGGAAGCAGGCCCTCCTGGTCGGGGGTGTAGCTCCAGTTGAAGGGAACAACGCGTGCCCGCAGTCCCGTGGCAATGCGGTTCGCGTTGGCAAGCTGTCGTTCGTCGCGGCCGCGGAGAAGCGACTTCTGGTACACGTCCAGTTTCCGTGTGGCCGGGGGTGCCCCCCTGAGGGCGACATCGTTGAGGGCGCTGAGGATGTCGCGACCCGTGCCCGCGCCTGGGAGGCCTCGCAGTGTCTCGTAGTAGTCGTCCTCGTGCGCAAGGCTGAAGAACTCGGGGCTCAGGGCGGTGAACTCACGAGGGAGGATGTCCGCTGTCCGGGTGGGCCCGTCGGAGCGCATCGAGACATGGCCGATCCTCAGAAATCCGACCTTGACCAGCCTTGCGTCGCCCAGGCGGACCACGAGGTCGAAGGTGGTCAAGAATCCGAAGTCGTTCCAGCTGTCGTTGACCAGGTAGGCCCCCGGGCGGTCCGGCGTCTCATCCCCGTACTCCAACACCGTGAACTGCACTGCAGGCCCCCTCCGTGGACTGGTTTGCCAGTAAGAGTGCCGCAGGAGCACAGGGAAGGCGAACAGCCGTTACGCCTGAGACCGCTCAGTCAGGCTGACCTGTGCCAGCCTGGCGAAGGTGAGTCTGGCCCCGGTTGCGGAGAGCCGCAGCAAGGAGCCAGATTTCCCTTAAGCCCAGGGCGCCCAGGCCCGGATCTCAAGACCGACGATTTCGGTTCCGGGTTCGACGCGGTCGTTGTCGACCAGCCACTTCTGGACCGCGGCGGTTACGTCGCCCCCGGCCGCGTCGACCCACGCTTTGAATTCGACGCCGTCGAAGCCCTCCTCGCCGGACCCAGGGCCGCCGCGGTTGTCGGCGTAGGCCCGCTCCTCCGTACCGTCCCGCCGCTGGACGACGTTGCGCCGCAGCCCGGGGGAATCTGTGATCCGGCCCGCGTCGTGCTTGAAGGCCCCCTTGCGGGCTCGCACGGTGAACGCGATCTTGCCGCCGAACTGGGCCGCGTCCTCCACGACCGGCCGCAGCCTGCTTGCGCCGGAGGCGATGTGCTGGCGGCCGGCCCTGGCCAGCGACGATGACCAGGCTTTGACGGGCTTGCCGTCCGAGCCGATCACGGGCCTGCCCCTGCGGTCCTTGACCGTTTTCTCCGCCCGGACGCGGTTCTTGCCCCGCACCCGGGCCTTGTATCCGGACTTGTTCAGACGCGGCTGGACGTGGCCGGCGGCCAGGGCCTTGAGGCTGGCGATGTCGCGGGGCCCGCCGGCCTGGACCTCCTGGACCACGGCCCGCAGCGCTTCCACCATCGACGCGCCCTTGTTCTTGGTGAAGAACTGCGAGACCAGGGACGGGTTACGGCCGAGGATCTCCCCGACCTGCTTCTTGTTGAAGCCCGCGTCCAGCAGCTGCTCGGTGAGCCGCGCCGCCTCGTTGCGCTGCACACGACGGCCGCTGTCGGCACCCCGCTTCTTTCGCGGCGTCATACTGCCGCCTCCTCGTCCTCGTCGGCGCACTCGTGATCGGCGTACGCCGTGGTGTCGTCCTCGAACTGGCCGTCACCGCCGGCGCCGCAGCCGTGGCACTCCCATTCGGCGCTCCAGGCCACCTGTCCGCCACGGCCGCAGTCGTGCCCGGACGAGGCGGTGTCCTCGTCGTCCCACACCGCCTCACCCGATGCCCCACACTCCGGGTGCTCCCAGCTGCCGCCCCATGCCACCTCGGCGTTCACAGATCCTCCGCCTCCAGGGCCTGTCGACCGAGGCTCTGCAGCACGTAGAACTCCTCGTCGGCCGTGGGCGTGGTCTGCTCCCAGGCCATGGCGCCCTTGAGCAGGTAGTCGCCCGGCTCGCCGCTGTAGGGCCAGTCCGGGCGCACCGAGCTGTAGATGGCGTCGGTCCTAAAGGCGAGGATCGACCCTGCCGGCAGGTGCAGCGCACCGGCCCGGGCCGGCTTGCCCGTCGCCGGGTCCGTCGTGCCGGTCGGCCCGGACAGCAGCGCGGCCCGGGCCGCCGACCACACGCCGGCCGCCCACTCCGGGTGCGCGTACGGGTCGCGGGCGAAGCCGCCGTTGCGCTCCCAGGTGGCGTGCGTGTCCGTCAGGCCGGTCAGCCGGGCGCCGTCCGGGATCTCGGGGACCTCGCCGCCGGTGCCGAGTTCGACCGACCCGGTGGTGATGCGCGGGCGCTGTGCGAACATGCCGATCCCGTACAGCAGGATGCTGCGGACCGCGCGGGACGCAAGCCGTGCGGCCTGGCGCTGCTGCTCGTCCCCGTGGGTCTGGGCTAGGGCGCGCAGCGACTTCCAGACGTCCTTGAGCTTGTTGGACCAGTCCTTGAGCGGGTCGCCCTTGTCCCAGACCAGACCGTCGAGGATCTCCAGCTTCCAGGGCTGGATCGGGTTGCGCAGCGCCTGGTTGATCTCGGCGCCGCCCGCCCAGGTGGTGAAGGTGCGGCCGCCCTCGTAGGGGTAGTGCCAGGCCCGCTCGCCGGGAGCGGGAGCCGGCAGCAACCCGACGTGGTCCCACTCCTTCGGGATGGTCACCCTCACCTGCCAGTGGCTGGGGGAGAACAAGGCGTTGGCCTGCTCCTTCTCGCTCAGGGCCGCGAAGCCGGCCGCGGTCATCCGCTGCGGTACGCCGACGCCCGAGGTCCAGGTGTGCTTGGCGTAGGCGAAGGTGCGGTCGGCCTCGTACCAGCCGGGCACCCGCTCCGGTACGCGCGGCGGGGTGATCAGTTCGGTGCGGCCCTGCCCGGCGGTGGCGTGCAGCAGACCGCGGATCTCCTGCGACATGACCGGGTAGCCGTCCGCCCACTTCGCGCCAGCCTTGGCGGGGATGGTCCGCGACCACAGGTCACGGCCAGTCTGCGAGGGCGAGCCCATCAGCACGACGTCGTCCCAGTGCCGCTTGAGGGCCTTCCACAGCTCGACGAAGGCGGCACGGACGGTGGCCGGGTCGGCGCCAGCCGGGTCGAACCACTCGCCCACGCTGCGGATCTCGGTGTGCTGGTCATTGCCCCGCTGCCAGCGGCCCACCGGGTTGCGGGGGTGGACCAGGTGACCGGCCTGCCGGTCCTTGCCCCGGGAGGACTCGACCCGCCAGCCCTCCGGCAGGGGCCCGTTCAGCCACTCGGACACGGCGTCCTTGAGGAACTGGTGCCGGGCGGCGTTGCGGTGCCAGGGGTCGCCGGCCGTGATGTAGATGCGCTCCACGTCCGCGGACACCGTCGCGTACACGGCGGTGAGGATCTCGGCGACGCTCGCACGCCCGAGGTCCAGGGTGACCGTGCCGGCCTGCCACACCAGCACACCGGTCGCCGTGTCCAGGAACGCCATCTGCCGCGCGGCCTGCTTGAAGTTGGGCCGCTTCGAGGTGAGGTTCGGCTCGGCGTAGATCCAGCGGTCGCCCTCGGCGCCGTCCGGGATCGACGGCAGTGTCCGCTCCTGCTCGACACCGGGAGGCGTTGCTGGGGGCGAGGTGGTGGCCGTGTCGATGAGGGGCTCGGCGGCCTCGAGGTCCTGGTCCTCCTCGGCGGCCGTGTCCGTGGCGGGCTCGTCTGTGGCCGTGTCCGCGGCGGGCTGGGCTGCGGGTCGCAGGTCGGGCGCCGGCGCTCCGGCCGGTTCCTTGATCGGCTGTACGGCCGTCTGCGGCCCTGGAAGTTCATCGGCGGCCGAAAGCCCGCCCGCCGGGGCGTCTGCGGGCGCGCTGGGGGTCCCCTGGGGGCCGAGAGAGGGCACGAGAGCCACGACGTCGATCACGGAGACGCCGGCGGACGTCGCGATGCGGTCCGCCTTGGCCTTCTCGTACGCGCCCAGCTCCACGATCTGCTGATCCCGGCGGGCCTGCAGCTTGTCGAGCTCGGTCCGGAGCTTTACGAGGTCGCGCAGGCGCGGCTTGATCTCGTCCCGCAGCTCGCGCAGCTCTGCCAGGCCACCGCTGTATGCCTTGCTGTCCATCAGAAGATGCCCTCCATGGGTCGGTTGGGACTCTGGCCTGCCGGCTGCCGCGTGGTCAGCTCTGGGCGGACCTGGCCTCTTCGCGGAGTTCCTGGAGCTTCCGTCCGGTCGGGACGTGGGTGTATTGGCCCCATCCGTTGATGTCGCTGCCCGTCTGCGCCTTGAGAGCGGGGGAGGGCTGCGCGAAGGTGCGACCGTCGGGGAGCTCGACCCAGCCGTCGGCCGTGATCTTCGCTTCGTGCGTCCGCTGGCGTCGGGGCTGGTGGTGTACCAGCTGATCGCCGGGAGCGGCGAGGCCGGCCTCGATGATGAACATCAGGCCGCCGAGCCCCCTTTCGGGGCCGGTGTCCTTGCTGCTCTTTCCATCGCCCAGGAGCTCACGGCGCAGTACGTCGTTGGGAGTGTCCACGAGGGGCTCGCTGTGTCTCTGCAGGTACGCGAACACCTCGTCGTCGATCTCGATCTTCCGCATGACTCCCTCTCTACTCTTTCCACTTTAGATTCTCCCAGAAGTGAAGTGTAGAGTTCAAGTGAGCTCACTGCCGATCGTGCGTACGAATTGATGGCGGGCGTGACGGAGCGGATCTCCCGCGCGCGGATGCGGAAGTGATATCGGGCAGGCGTCAGTCGAACGGAGCCAGCTGTTCAGGCAGGACGATGATGCGGGTGCCGTTGGGCGCAGTACGGCCGAGGAAGCGCAGTTCATCGAGGTCGCGGACGAAGATGAGCAGTCCCTTGAGCTGGTCCCAGTCGACGAACTGGGGATGGGGACGCAGGACCGCGCACGGCCGATCGCCTACGTACAGGGGGGTACCCAGGGCCCAGCGGCGATCACGGTCGCGGTGGCGCGGCTCGGTCTCGACGCCGAAGAGGAGTCGGGCCTCGGACAGGGCGGCCTCGCGAAGGCGTTCACGCTCGTGGTGTGGGAGGTCGGCCTCCCACACTGGTTCGGGACGCGGGGCCGCGCTGCGGCCCTGCTCGGGTACGGCAGGCTGCTTCGCCGGGGGCTTGGGCGGCGCGGCTGCGAGGGCTGCCACCCTGGCCCGGCGCTCCGCTTCCCGGCGGCGGCGCCGTACCTCTTCCCGTCGCTGCTGTTCTTCTAGCTCGGCGACCGCGCGATCGCGGGCCTGCTGGTAGGCCGCCGCGGCATCGATGTACTGCGGCGCGGTCCACACGCCGGTCCAGTCGTGCTGGTCGGTGTGCAGCCAGCTCGGTAATCGGTGGGCGACGGCGCGGCCGGTGAGCGCCCAGGCGGTGAAGGATCGCAGGTCGGCTTCCGTCTCGTGCCACTCGCCGTGGCCGACAGCGCGGCACAGGGAGTACTCGTCGTCGCACTTGGTGACGGTAAAGCGGGCCAGCCCGCCGGCCACCGTCCAGTTCGGCTCGTCGTCGCTCGGCGGCCGGACGTGGACGGAGGGCACTTCGCCGACCCATGGCCGCAGCTTGGTGGCAACCCAGCACACCCGCACGCCGTCCTTGGCGAACCGCGCGGTGCGCTGGATGATCTCGTCGACGGTGATCGGGGACAACTGCGCTTCCCACGCCGTGCGCGCGGTGCCGTCCGGGGAGGTGGCCATGACGTCGGCCCGCCAGTCTCCGTCCGGGCCGCGGACCTCGAGTTCGGCGTGGTGGCCGGCGGCGCGTACGGCGGTGGCAAGCTCCAGCTTGAGTAGGTGGTGCTCCATGGACTCCCCGGCCAGCGCGCAGGTCGGGGAGCCGGGGTCGTGGGCGAAGAACCGCAGTCCGTGCCGGGAGACCTTCGCGTGGACCGGGTGCGCGCACTCAGGGCACGTCATCGCGACCCGGGGCCGGGCCCGGTGGACGGCCTCCCACGCCCAGCCGCAGCCGAGATCCGGCTGGGTGGCGTCCAGGCGTCCGCGTCCGTCGTGCTGTGCGGTGAAACCCAAGGTCATGCCCCCTTCACGTGTGCGTCCGGCCGTCGGATGCGGTCAGCGGTGCAAATCCTCGTTGAGCCGGTGGTGCAGCAGCAGGAGGAGGTCGGTGTCGGCGACGCCGGCCAGCTGGTGGAGCAGTCGCCGGATCGCGCTGTCGTCGCCGGCGCGTACGGCCGCGCCGATGTGCTCGACCAGTCGGGCAGGCTCGCAGGATGCGGTTGCCGGGCCGGGCGAGGCCCCACCATGGCCCTTCGGCCCGGCAGCAGCGTGGGGTGCGGCCCGAAGAGTGCGGGTGGCCGTCACCGGTTCAACGCTCCTGTTCGGGCGTGGCCACCCGGTGTGCGGCCAGCGCGGCGCGGGCGGTCGGCGGCTCGATGACGACGCCGAACTCGTACAGCCCGATCTCCCGAACGTCCTCGACTGGTCTGCCAAGCGAAAGGCGCTAGTTGTCCGCGTCCTGGAGGTCAGGCCGGATGTCGGCCCCCAGCTCTTTCAGGGTTTCCACTACCACCGTGACGGGGTCACCGAGCGGCGTCAGGTCGAACCATTCGCCGCGTACTCGGTAGTCCACGAATCGGTCGTGCAGCGTCCCCTCGTAGTCCCCATCTACTTCGAGGAGCGGCCGCAGGTTGGCGGGCTGGCCTGTCTGGAGCTGGGCAACCCGGCTCTTGACGGTGTCGGTCGTGTGTCCAATCTTCGTCAGGACGGAGCCCTCCATGCCGACGAGGTACGTCCGCCAGCTCCGGGGCGCCGGCATCTTGGGGGCCTGTGCTTCGGCGGGGCGGTAGGTCGGCAGCGCCTCGTCGTCCGGCACGTCCTCCGGCTTCTGATGCCACGTGAGAGGGGTGCTTCCGCCCTGGATCGTCAGGGTCTTGCCGATCGGCGTCCCATCGGCCCGGAACGTAGTCCGGACGATCTGCGTGACGACGACGGGGCCCTTGTACCCGAGGGCCGCCAGTTCGGCGTCTGTCGCCAACCGGCAGTGATCTCGGCTTCCTCGCGTACGGCATCACTCGGGTAGGTCGGTAATAACTGGGCACGGCGTGGGCCGGTCAGGTTCTCCATGGTTCGAGACTGTACGGGCAGCCTCGGACAACGTGGGGGTGGTGTCATTTGGCGGCGGCCGTGGGTGTGGCAAGAGCCGATATGGTGCCCTCCATGACCGACACCACCACTGGCGCGCCGCTCGTCACCGGCCCGGTCCAGCAATACATCGAAGCCCTGCTCCGCCGCAGCCTCGCCGAACGACTCAACCGCCTCGAGCGCCTCGAGCAGCTCGAGAAGGACGGCCACCGCATCATCGACGGCGGCCAGACGCACGGCGACGCCTGGGAGATCACCGACTGGCGTACTGGGGACCTTATCGAGCGCGGCATCGGCGGCTACCCGGGCTACGACAAGGCCGTGCAGCGGCTCGACCCCGACGGGAAGTGGATCCTCCACGAGAACGTCGACAATGACGACGACCAGGAAGACATCGAGCCGGTCGGTGTTCCAGCCAGCTTCGCTGACTTGCTGCAGGACTGGCTTGGCTTGAGGAGCACCCCGGACGAGGACGTGGCCGCCGTCGTGGGCTGGAGCGTCGAGGAAGTCGCCCGGCACCGCCAGGAGGACTGACCCAGGCCCGCACAACGGCGTGGTGGTCTCGGCTGTGTGAGCAGAGACCACCACTTTGGCGCTCACGCTTCGTCGAGTGCCTGCCGCACCGCATTGAGGTACGCCGCCCGCAGGTTGGGCACCTCGTCGGAGGCTTGAGCACGAGAGACCCCGTTGAGCTCAAGCCTCTCCACGAGATGGTTCATGTACGCCGCTGCGGCCCGTGCGACTTCTCGAGGTCCTTCGATCTCGATAGCCCCGCGAGCCGTTGCGAGCCGGGGAGCTAAGGGCTGTCCCGTAAATGATCTCCGAGGCTCCTCGGGCAGGCTCGGTGGCCGTGTAGTTCGCTGGCCTATCCGGCGAGGGCGAGGTTGTGCATCCGGGCGATGCCGAGCATGGCGTGGTGGACGCCATCGCCCTTCAAGCGGCAGTCGCGGAGGATCTTCCAGGGAGTGGAGGGATGCCGTTGATGTTGCACGTCAACGGGGGATCTCCCGCCCTGCTTCGGTGAGGGTCAGCGTGAGGCACCCCAGCCACTCACCGGATTGCGGATACTCCCAGTTCTCGATGTCCGCCAAGACCGCGGGAACATCCTGCTTCGGGATGGGGAGCCCGGGCTGCAGCCCGAGAGAGCCATCCGGTGCTGTCCAGGGCGCGAGCCGACACACTTCGATCCATCCTCTGTCGACGAGGGGGAGGAGGATCGGGACGAGAGCCGAGACAGGGCCTGAGTGCAGCGGCTCGTCGAGGTCGCCCCAGACACCAGCGAGGATGTCGATCTCGGTGGCGTTGATCATGAAGGCGCGTTCGGCGGAGGACAGCTGGTCTGTCGCGGGATAGCTCACGTGCAGAGTGTCGCAGCCCAGGAGTGCAGCCAAGAGCCCCAGTGGTTCTCTGAAGAAGTGGTCGCGTGGACGAGATGATCTCGATGTGACTGATGTGATCACAGCCTCGGATTCATCCTGGATATCCCCGTTCTCCGGGCTGAGCCCGCGCGCCTTCGGGAAGCTTGTGACGGTCCTGTGTCACGCAGGTGCGGACACGCCTCGCAAGGGCCGACCATGGAGCCTTTCGTTGGAGGACCGGACCTTGCTGGTTACCGTGTACTGGCGCACGAACCTGACCATGCGGCAGTTCGCCCCGCTGTTCGGGATCTCGAAGTCGGCAGCGGACCGCATCATCGACCACCTCGGGCCGATGCTCGCACTCCAGTCCCGTAAGCGGTTCGCCAAGGACGCCGTGCTCATCGTGGACGGCACCCTGGTCCCCACCCGCGACCACACCATCGCCCAGCGGTCGAAGAACTACCGGTACTCCACCAACCACCAGGTCGTCATCGACGCCGACACCCGCCTGGTCGTCGTGGTCGGCCGGCCGCTCGCCGGGAACCGCAACGACTGGAAGGCCTGGGACGAGTCCGGAGCCAAGGCCGCCGTCGGCAACACGGTCACGATCGCCGACGGCGGATACCCGGGCACTGGACTGGTCATCCCGCACCGTCGGCAGCGCGGTCAGGCCGAACTTCCGGCCTGGAAAGGGGAGCACAACAAGTCCCACAAGCAGGTCCGCGCCCGCGTTGAGCACGTGTTCGCCCGGATGAAGACCTGGAAGATCCTCCGCGACTGCCGCCTCAAAGGCGACGGCATCCACCACGCCATGCTCGGCATCGCCCGGATGCACAACCTCGCCCTCGCCGGATAGGCCAGCGAACTACACGGCCACCGAGCCTGCCCGAGGAGCCTCGGAGATCATTTACGGGACAGCCCTCAGCCAGACACCGATGAAGGCGCCGATCAGCGCGACGACGCCTGCTACTGAACTTGATTGAGTGATGTCGGAGCCGTTTGCCTGACAGCGGCACCACGGCTTCGGTAGGCGTTGGGCGTGAGATACGCGCAGGGCGGTGGGTTGACCGATGCAGGGAGGGCCGCGCGGGAGCGGATCCGGTTGCAGGCCGTGGAACGCTTCGAGGGCGGGGAGATGAACCGGGAGATCGCTACTGCGCTGCGGGTCAGCGAGCGATCGGTGGAGCGGTGGCGCCGCCAGTGGCGCGAGCGTGGCGAGGCCGGAGTCCTGTCGAAGGGCTCGCCGGGACGACCGAGGCTCGGCGAGAAGCAGATCGCCAGACTTGAGCGGGAGTTGGAACGCGGTCCGCTGGTCCATGGTTGGGCCGACCAGAGGTGGACGCTGGCGCGGGTGAAGACACTGATCGGCCGTTTGTTCCACGTGAGCTACACGGTGGAGGGCACATGGCGGCTGCTGAAGCGGCACGGCTGGTCGTGGCAACAGCCGATCCGCCGAGCCATCGAACGCGACGACGCGGCCGTGGAGCTGTGGAAGAGGGACGTCTGGCCGCGGGTAAGAGCACCGCGGCGGCATGCAACGGCTGGATCGTCTTTGAGGACGAAGCCGGCCAGTCGATGACGCCGCCGCGTGCCAGAACTTGGGGCCGGATCGGCCAGACCCCGGTCGTCCGGGTTCGCGGCCGGGGCTCCGGACGAGTGTCGATGGCGGGCATGACCTGCTACAGACCCGGTGAGAGGTCCCGGCTGATCTACGCCGTCCGCGAGTATCAGGGCCGTAAGGACGAGCCGAAGGGCTTCGGCTGGCGGGACTTCCGTGACCTGCTCGTCCGCGCCCGCATCCACCTCGGCGGCCCGATCGTGCTGGTCTGGGACAACGTCCGTCTTCACCTCACCAAGCCGCTGCGGGAGTTCATCGACGCGAACGCCACCTGGCTCACTGTGTTCCAGCTGCCCACCTACGCACCGGACCTGAACCCGCAGGAGGGCATCTGGGCGCTGGTCAAGCGCGACATCGGCAACCTCGCCGCAGCCGACCTGGGCCAGATCACGCGGGTTGTGAAGCGTCGACTCAAGCAGATCCAGTACCGCCCGGACCTGGTCGACGGCTGTCTCGCCGGCACAGGCCTGATCATGGACGGCTGACCGACGGTACGAATCACGTTCAGCGGCTCAGTCCGACGCGGCTTCCGGCTTCCTGAGGCTGCGACCGGGACGTCGAGGCCCGCTCTGCCTATCGGTGGGGCGTTTGGCGTCGTCTGAAAACCCCTTGCTCCCCGATCCGCCTGCTTGGTGGGATGCAGGGGCTTCGACGGCGGGAGGGGAAAGCTTGGCGGTGTTCGGGTGTGCGGGCTGCGGTGCGGTCCTGACGGCGGTGGTGTCGGAGGTGGCGTTGCCGATCCACCTGGCCGACACCCACTGGGAGACGCTGCACCCGCCACTGCTGGAGGCCGGATCCTACGCCGTCGACCCCGCACCGTACGGGCCGCCGTGGCGGCAGTGGGACGAGGCCGGGGCGCGTGAGGCGGCGGAGCGGGGGCGCTTCGCGCCGTTCGGCGCGCTGTCCAACGGGCCGTCGGACACCATCCTCCTCGCGCCCGGCGACATGCGCGGCACCCGGCTGATCCTCGAGCGGGCTGGGGGCTACTGCATGGGGATCGACGGGAGGGACGGGCCGAACCTTGCCTGCCTGGGCTGCGATCTGCCAGTTGGAACGAGGATGGACGACTGCGGGTGCTGGCAGGTCGTCCGGCTCGTCCCGCAGGCGGTAGTGCGGTTGCCCGGCCCGCCAGAGCGGCCGATCATGGACTGGGCGGAGCTGCTAGCCGCCGGCGCGCTGTGGCACCGGCTGAGCGAGTACCGGGACATCCCGGCGGGCGTGGCACTCGCCCAAGTGGTGGTTGCCTCCGGGGGCGCGCCGGTCGAGGCGGCGCCCGGGCCGGTCGCTGAACTCCTCGGCCGGGCACTCGGCGCACTGCTGCCCGCCGGGGAAGGTGCGAAGCGGCTGGACCTGGCGGGACCGGGGTTCGGCGAGCCGGCCGCCGACCTGGTGCTGGTGCCGGTCCATCCGCAGACCGGAGACATGTGGCAGCCGCGTGCCGGGGCGGTGCCGGTACCTATGGATGCCGCGCTCTGGGCCGAGCTCGCCTTCCCGCCACACCGCACCCGGCTGCCGGTGGTCGGCGGGCTGCCGGCAGGTGTGGAGCGGGACGACCCGCTGCCGCCGCACTCGTGGTACCCGTTCCAGCCGTCAAAGGAGGCGTTCCGGTACACGCTCGCACGGACGCCCGCCGTCAGGGAACCGTGGCTGCGGGCGATCTACGACCGAGGATGCTGACCCGTCAGAGGTAGTGCGAACCCAGACGTTGGGCTCGACGTAGACGGCGTAGTCATGGACCGAGTCGTGACCAGGACGCCCCCTGATCACACATGGCTGACCGACATCACACATTCAACTTCAGTACTCCGGCCGCTATGACGGCCGCCCACCCCTGATCCATGGCGGCATCCTGCCGTACCCGAGTTCCGGTAGCGAAGAACGGGCCTCGGGGATCAGTAAGGATCTTCAGCGTCGCCGCTCGAGGGTGAGAACGGCCTTGGTGATTGACGTGAGTCGGTTGGGGCTGATGCGGGCTTTGCGGAAGATCCGCCAGGCCTTGAGGCGGGCGAAGGCCCGCTCGACCGGGAAGCGGAGTCGTGCGTGTGCTCGGTTGACGGCTGCTTGTCTCATGGTGAGGGGGCGTCCGAGGTGGCGTTTGAACGGCACCTGGAACGTTCCGCCGGCCCCTGCGTAGGCCTTGTCGGCCAGGACGGGGATCCGCAGTCGTTCACAGACGGTGACGATGCGGTGGGTGCGGGCGGCGGTGATGTCGACGGTGCGGCCGGGCAGTGCCGGCGAGTACCAGATCAGCTCGCCCGCCGGATCGGTGACGGCCTGGATGTTCACGCCATGCCGTCGGGCCTTGCCCGAGTAGTCCCGTTCGCGATCGCCGACCCGGTCGCACTCGGCGATGGTGCCGTCCACCAACACGTATGCGGGACGCGCCCGGCGCAGTGCCTGGGTCAGGGACGGTGCCCTCGCGGCGAGGAGCTTGATCACGCTCTGTACGTAGGCGTGGGCGGTGCCCTCGCTGATCCGGAAGCCCGCGGCGAGCTTCGCATAGGTGGTGTGCTCGCGCAGGTATACCAGGGCGATGACCGCGCGCTGCGAGGGCCGCAGTTTGCAGCGGCGGTCACCCTCGCGGGTGACGATCAGCATCGTGACCCACTCCACGAGCGCGTGCGGCAGGTCGAGTGCGGCAGGATAGGTGACCAACGAGGCCTCCGGTCGCAGCGGTTGAGACGTCAGACATCTCGAACCATTGCCCGAAGGCCTCGCCTGCTATCCAGCCTCGACCGTCACCCGATCGGTGACCACGCTGAAGATCCTTAGTGAACCTCTTTCATCCTGAATAGTCGCAGGTCAGCAGGATGTGGATAGCTCGGACGACGCGGCTGATGCGTCCGGTCGAGCAGCGAGCTCTGCGCATGATGCGCCAGGACTTGAGTCGGGCGAAGGGGAGGGGGTGCGCTTTGGGGGCTGGAATGGCGTGAATACGCTCCCTGGGGATGGTGCTCTTGGACCGTGATTATGGAATGTTGTTACGTTCGGCATGCCGCATTGCCCGCCGATGCAGACCTTGGCTGTCGAGGAGGCAAGGCGGGCCTGGGCGGACTCGTCAGCCCGCAATTTCCCGAAGAAGGAAGTGCTATGAAAGTGGAGAACATGATCGATTCCTCTGAGGGCTTCTTCGACGAGCGGCGCCCACCATGATCGCGTACGAGTCGACGTCCCGTACCGACGAGTGACAGATTCCCGATGAAGCTGTGGGCGCCCCAGGGACGATTGCAGTGCTTCATTAATTGCCGAGCGCATGTCCTGATTTTGACCGACTCTCAGGCGCGTCGGCCTTGCTGCGGACCAAAGACAGGGAATTCCTAAGACATACCTGATCCACCCCGAAATCGGCGAGACGACTAGGAGTACACTGCGTGAGCACCCTCCCGCGTAACGAGTCCGACGAGACAGCACAGGAATCGTGGACGGAACGCCGTTTATGGGATGTCTGGTCGGAGCACTATGACGGCAGCTTCCTCGGTACTACAGAGCCCGGGGAGATGGTTTCCCGGCTCTCTTCCCTCGCATGGGATCAAACCGCTCTGGAGTTAGGCGTAGGCACAGGACGAGTAGCTCTGCCCCTTGCTCGAACGGGAGTGACCGTCGACGGCATCGAGTTTTCCGGACCCATGGCCAAAAAGCTGCAGGCCAAGGTGCAGGACCTCCCCGTCGTGGTAATTAACGGAGACATGGCCGACCGGCATGATATGGGGCATTCTTACTCGCTCGTGTACGCCGTACATAGCGCTCTCCATCTTCTCCAGACTCAGCATGACCAGGTGAGGTGTCTGATGAACGCTGCGGACGCCTTGAAAGCAGGCGGTCACCTCGTCGTGGAATCCGTTCATCCGCAAGTGTTCGCCGGACCGCTCCGCGGGAAGAACATCAAGATCCGAAATCTTACCGACTCGGAACTTGCCCTATCTGCGACGGTGGTTGACACAGCGCAGCAGACGGTCCGGTTCCAAGAGATCTCTTTCGGCGACAACGGAACACGGATGCTGCCGTGTCACATCAGGTGGATCTGGCCATCAGAGCTTGATCTTATGGCGTCCATGGCTGGACTCAAAAGGATCTCCAGGGATGCGGACTGGCACGGAGGTGCGGTGACGCCAGAAAGCACCCAGTATGTGTGCGTCTATCAGAAGGAGTAGCAGAGGAGCCCCCTAAAGGGGGTTGCAGAAGGCTTCGTTCTGGGCATTTTGCCTGTATGGGTGGGGTGTTGCGGGCTGAGCCGGTGTGGGTGGAGACGTTCACGGGCTTGCGGATGGAGCGGTTCGCGAAGCTGGTGAAGGCGGTGCGCGAACGAGGTGGGAACGGACCGGGTGGCGGCCGGCCGTGGTGTCTGCCGCTGGCGGACCGGCTGCTGCTGGTGGCCGTGTACTACCGCACGAATCTCACCATGCGGCAGTTCGCGCCGCTGTTCGATGTCTCGCCCGCCACGGTCTGCCGGGTCATCCAGCGGCTGTGGCCGCTGTTGGCTCTCGAGCGGGCTCCGCGGCTGGTTGCGGACACCGAACGGTTGTGGATCGTGGACGGCACCCTGATCCCGGTCCGCGACCGCAAGGTGGGCGCCTCGTCCCGCAACTACCGGTTCTCGGCAAACGTGCAGGTCATCATCGACGCGGACACCCGCCTGGTCGTCGCGGCGGCCCGGCCGGCGCCGGGCAACAAGGCCGACGCACATGTCTGGCGCGAGTCGGACCTGCCCGCTCTGGCGGCGGGAACGACGGTCATCGCGGACGGCGCCTACCTCGGCACCGGCCTGATCGTTCCGCACCGGAAGAGAGCTGGTCGCCCCCTCCTGCGCGGGCAGGAGGAGGACAACGCCGAGCAC
Organism: Streptomyces vietnamensis; assembly: GCF_000830005.1. Lineage (NCBI taxonomy): Bacteria > Bacillati > Actinomycetota > Actinomycetes > Kitasatosporales > Streptomycetaceae > Streptomyces > Streptomyces vietnamensis. The sequence goes on from NZ_CP010408.1 coordinate 171,919, forward strand.
CGAAGGGTCCGCGCCCGGGTCGAGCACACCTTCGCCCGGATGAAGAACTGGAAGATCCTGCGCGCCTGCCGGCAACGAGGCGACGGACTTCACCATGCCGTCCAGGCCGTCGCCGCCATGCACAACCTCACCATGACCCGGTGAATCAGCAGGTCAAACGCCAGATAGGTCTGCCCGAATCGGAGCCTTCTGCAACACGCTTTACGAGCTCGTGCACGGTAAGCGGTGAGACGTCGAGGGCTCCGGCAGGCCTGGTGCTCACCTCTGTCGTCGTGGGTTCAGGTCTGCGGTCTGCTGGTGCGACAGCAGGCCGGCGACGGCCTGGACGGTGTCGCTGATGTGCTCGCGGCGGCCGAGGTGGCGGGCCAGGGCCCGCCAGTTCTTCAGATGGGCGATGCCGTGCTCGACCCGGATACGGCGCGAGGAGTGTGCCTTGCGCTGTCGCTCGTACATCTCCTCGTACCAGTCCGGGGCGTTCTTCTTGAACTTGCGGTGCGGTGGTGTGACCACGCGTCCGCCGGTCTGAGCGCCGAGACCCTGGTAGCCGGCGTCGGCGAGGATCTCGACTACGGGCCCGTCGGCCAAGAGCTTGACCAGCCCTAACTGACGGGCGTGGGTGATGTCCGCGCAGCTGCCGGGCTCGGTCGGGCTGCACCACAGCACGCGGCCCTCGCCGTCCGTGACCACCATGGATTTGACGGCGTTCTGCTTGTTCTTCCCGGAGATGTAGGTGTCCCGGTTCTTGCGTCCGGCGGCCGGGCGGCGGACCCGGATCTCGGTGCCGTCGATGATCCCGGTCTGTTCGCTGGCGCCGAGGTGGTCGATGACTTCGGCCAGGGTCCGCAGCCGGACGCCGGGGCTGATCGTGCACCCCCGCTCGGCGAGCAGGGGCCGCACCTCGCCGATGGCCCGGGTGATGGTGGAACGGTCCACGTCGAACCAGCAGGCCGGCACGTCATGGGTGACCCCGTGACGGAGATGGGCGAGCGTGGCCAGGAGCCGGTCGACGAACACCAGCCGGTGCTTCGCGCCGGCTCCCACACCCCGCTGCCGCGGCCGGGAGGCCAGCTTTGCCTGGTGACGCTCATGTCATGACGGGCCCAGGTCCGCGACGAGTTCAGCGATCACATCGGCCGACAGGCCCGTGATCCGACGGCTGATGACGATCGCTGCACGAGTCACGGTCCCCAACACCTCACCATGATCGACCATCCGTGGCTCGACGTCTCACCGCTTACCGTGCACGAGCTCGTAAGGGCTGTCCCGTAACTGATGGACAGGCGTTAATGGATGGGTAGTCCGCGGCTCGCATGCAAGTCGAGGATCACCTGCCGCCCGTCTTGATCCATGGCCATTTCACGATGCAGACCACGACAGGGGCGACGAGCATGGCCAGCAGCCACAGGCCCACGCTCGCGGGAGAGTAGATGTAGTAGCGCCAATGCTCTGGCAGAGGCGACGGCGCGAGTAGGAGCAAGATCAGCGTGGCCCATGTGGCCAGTACGGCGGCTGCCATGCGTGCGGTCATCTCTATTGGCCCCCTCGACGACGCTCATCTCTACGGATCGGATGATAGAGCGGCTGAGATGATCTTGGTATGGCTAGTGTGATCACGGCGTCAGAGCCGCCCTGGATAGCCCCGTTCACCGGGCTGAGCCCGCGCCTGTTCGGGAAGCTGGTGACCGTGTTGCGGCGCGAGGGTGCGGACGCGGTCCGCAAGGGCCAGCCGTGGAGTCTTCCGCTGGAGGACCGGGCCTTGCTGGTGGCGGCGTACTGGCGCACGAACCTGACCATGCGGCAGCTCGCCCCGTTGTTCGGTGTGTCCAAGTCGGCGGCGGACCGGATCATCGACCACCTCGGGCCGATGCTCGCACTCCAGCCCCGCAAACGGTTCGCCAAGGACACCGTGCTTATCGTGGACGGCACCCTGGTCCCCACCCGCGACCACGCCATCGCGGAGCGGTCGAAGAACTATCGGTACTCCACCAACCACCAAGTCGTCATCGACGCCGACACCCGCCTGGTCGTCGTGGTCGGACGGCCGCTCGCCGGAAACCGCAACGACTGCAAAGCGTGGGAGGAATCCAGCGCCAAAGCCTCCGTCGGCAGGACGCTCACGATCGCCGACGGCGGCTATCCAGGCACCGGGCTCGTCATGCCCCACCGCCGCCGCAAGGGCGAGGAACTGCCGGAGTGGAAGCAGGAGCACAACAAGTCCCACAAGCAGGTCCGCGCCCGCGTTGAGCACGTATTCGCCCGGATGAAGACCTGGAAGATCCTCCGCGACTGCCGCCTCAAAGGCGATGGCGTCCACCACGCCATGCTCGGCATCGCACGGATGCACAACCTCGCACTCGCCGGATAGACCAGCGGGCCGCACCGCGGCCACCCACGTCCAAGGCGACTCAAAGATCAGTTACGGGACAGCCCTTACGAGCTCGTGCGTGGTTAGCGGTGCGACGTCGAAAGGTGCAGGTCGGTCCGGTGATCACTGTGCCTGACGGTCCGTGCGGGTGGCGGTCTGCTGGTGTGAGAGCAGGCTGGCGACGGCTTGGATCGTGTCGCTCATGTGCTCGCGTCGGCCGTGGTGCCGGGCGAGTGCCCGCCAGTTCTTCAGGTGTGCGATGCCGTGCTCGACCCGGATACGGCGTGAGGAGTGGGCCTTGCGCTGGCGTTCGTAGATCTCCTCCTACCACTGTGGCGGGTTCTTCTTGAACTTGCGGTGTGGTGGTGTCACCACGCGGCCGCCGGTCTGGGCGCCCAGGCCTTGATAGCCCGCATCGGCGAGGATCTCCACGGGCGGGCCGTCAACCAGGTGCTTGACCAGGCCCAACTGCCGGGCGTGTGTGATGTCGGCACAGCTTGCCGGCTGGGCTGGACTGCAGAACAGGAGCCTGCCGCTGGCGTCGGTGAGGATCATGGCCTTGACGGCGTTCTGCTTGTTCTTGCCGGAGATGAACTTTTCCCGATCCTTACGGCCGGCAGCGGGTCTGCGGACCCGGATCTCGGTGCCGTCGACGATCCCGGTCTGCCCGCTGGACCCGAGGTGCTCGATGACCTCGGCGAGGGTGCGGAGCCGGACACCGGCTGCGATGGTGCAGCCCCGCTCGGCGAGCAGCGGCCGCACCTCGCCGATCGCCCGGGTGACCGTGGAGCGGTCGACGCCGAACCAGCAGGCCAGCACGTCGTGAGTAGCGCCGTGGCGAAGGTGGACGAGGGTTGCCAGGGGCCGGTCGATGAAGACCAACCGGTGCTTTGCACCCGCGCCGACGGCCCGCTTCCGTGGCCTGGACTCCAGTCTCGCCTGGTGTCGCTCGTGCCATAACGGACCTACCTCGGCGACTAGTTCGGCGATCACATCGGCCGACAGCCCCGTGATCCTCCGGTCGCTGATGATCGCTGTACGAGACCCGTTCCTCACCACACGAACATGATCAGCGATCACGACCCAGCGTCGCACCGCTAACCACGCACGAGCTCGTTAGCTGGACAACTCGTCCCGATCCAAGGCTCGGCAGGATATTGGATGGCCCCGGACGAGTGATGTCCGGCTTCTGCATTGCGGCTTGTACGGGGTTCTGCAGATGATCTTGTACGCGGACGCGGGCAAGGGGAGCTTCAGACGTTCCGTCCCCGTAGAAGCACCGGCCTCGGGCTGTTCGACGTTGTGATGCCGTACAGCTCGAGGCCGGCGCGTGAGACCGCTGGTCCTTTCCCACTTCGTGTTCTGCTTTTGGAAGGGGGGCACAGAAGGCGGCTGTGGTCTTGGGCCGCTGAGAAGCCTGGTCAGGCGCTGCTCGGTTGGCTGGCGACTCGCATGTCCTCTTCCTGGGCGAGCACGGCGGAGGCGACGACGGCCTGGAGACGGCGGATCCCGGGGAGGAACAGTAGGGCCGCGTTGCTGAGGAGAATGCCCAGGGCGCAGGTCCACATGACGGTGGAGGCTCCCGCCCAGTCAGCGACGGCGCCCGCGAGGATGTAGCCGAGAGGAACGAGGGCGTTCTCGCCAAGCATGGTGAGCGAGGTGACCCGGCCGATGAGGTGCTCAGGGATCTGCTGCTGCTTGGCAGTCTCGAAGAAGACGACTGCCAGTTCCAGGCTGATACCGCTCAGCAGCATGGCGGGCAGCAGCAGGGGAGGCTGCGGTGCGCTGGCCAGGATCGCGAGGGGCAGAGGCCAGATGAGCTGGACGCTGACGCAGGCGAGCATGAGGCGGCGGGGGTGCCAACGCAGTGCGATGAGAGAGCCCAGCACCATGCCGGCGGAGAAGGCTGAGACAGCCCATCCCCAGTAGGCCGCTCCTTCGGAAGTGCCGGAGAGGATGAGCGGGCCGAGGAGCTGATAGCCCGCGAGCCACAGGGGTACGGCGAGGGTGCCGGCGAGGGCATAGGCCCACATCCAGGGGCGGGAGGAGAAGGCCTGCCATCCTTCGCGCCAGCTGTGGCGTGTGGCTGCGCGCGAGGGGGAGGGAGCTTTGCTGTGAAGGCCGGTGAGGATCAGGGAGCAGGCAGCGAAGGAGAGCCCTCCGGCGATGAGGACCTGGCCGAAGCCGAAGGCGGCGCCGAGGAGGGAGCCGAGTCCGGGGACGGCGATGCGAGCCAGGTTGAGGACCAGCCGGAGCGAGGCGTTCGCCTTCTGGAGGGCGCTTGCCGGGACGAGCTCGACGATCAAGCCCTGGAAGGCCGGCTGGGCGAGGGCTGTGGCGGCTCCGGTGGTCATGGCGGCGGTTGCGAACATCCACAGGGTGACCTGCCCGGGGGTCGCGGTCAGGAGGATCCCCAGGAGTGTCTGGACGCCGGCCAGAAGGAAGTTGGCGCTGACCGCGAGGGCCCTGCGGGGGACACGGTCGGCGAGGACGCCTCCGTAGGGGAGCAGCAGGGTCTGCGCGGCGACGGAGCAGCCGAGGACCAGGCCTGCGGAGAGGCCGCTTCCCCCTACCTGCAGGACGGCGAAGGCCATGACCACGTTGACGAGGTTGGTGCCTGCGGTGGAGACGCCCCGGCCGGCGACGTAGCGCAGGTAGGGCTTTCGCCAGGTGCGGTCGGAAGAGAGCGGCGGGAGGTGGATGTCGTGAGGCATGCAGCGGTGGTCCTGCCTGGAAGCGTTGGGTCAGACGGGCATGTAGTCGGGGCGGGGGATGACGTGCCGGGTGGTGTTGTTCAGTCCCGGACAGATGACCTTGACGACGGCAAAGTCGTCGTTGGTGCTGAGATCGACAGCCATGGGTTCGTGGCCGGTCAGGTCGGTCACCATGCGGCAGGCCCAGTCCAGTTCGGCGTCGATGTCGTCGAAGGTCCGGCACGGTTGCGGCAGGGCTTCGCGGTAGGGGAGGGCCTGGGGATCGACAGCGGGTTTACGGGTGGATCCCCGCAGGGCGTGGGAGTAGGTGGCGGTGAGGTCGTCCCGGGAGCCGTTGATGAGCGTCAGACGGCTCTGGACCGCCTCGGTTAGGGCACGAGAGAGGGCGACGCTGCTCGACGAGTGCGCGCCGGAGCCTGCGGTCAGCAGAGCGAAGTCCTCGCTCCATACGAAGGCGGCGAAGCAGGAGACCCCCCATCGGTTGGGCACGGCCGCTACGTCGAGGAAGACGTCCTTGGCGATGATCCGTTCGATCAGGGGCGCACACATCTGGTCGTCGATGGTGTCGACCCGGATGTTGCGGCGGACGTCGCCGGGGTCCTGGGTGAGTCGGCTGAGTGCGTCCCGTTCGATGACCTCGTACAGGGCGTGCAGAGCTGCCTCGGCGAAGGAGTTGCCTGAGGCCAGGCCGTTGCTGGAGACGAGCAGGCCGCGGGGTCGCCAGGTCTGCCCGGCGACGCTGGTGAGCTGGACGCTGTCGCGGGGGACAGGGACGGGTTGTTTGGAGGTGAGGCCGGTGGCGGCCACCCAGTCCAGCGGGCTGCTGTCGTCTAGGAGGCTGCCCTCGTGATGGGCGAGATCTGCCAGCTTGTAGGGCAGGTCCAGAGCGTGGGCGGGGACGGCGCGGTGGGAGGGCTCGGGGCAGGCGAACTCGGCGTGCCACATCTCCACGGACTCCATCACTGCGGAGATCTTGGCGAGTAGCAGGTCGTGGCCCTTGCCCTGGGAGACGGACAGAGTGCGGGACAGGGGGCGGTAGGCAACGGCTACAGGGATGCCGATGATGTCCAGACCAGTCACATCTGCGACGCGGGTGATGCCGAACGCGGAGAGTTGAGGGGCGATCAGGGCCCAGGTTTCCTCAGGGGTGCGGACCCGGTGGGTGCCGGTGGTGAATACCTTGTGGCCGGTGGGAGCGGCCTGCTTGGGGGTGGTCGTCATGTCACGCTCCTATTTGCCGGCGGTCGTTGTGGTCCTTGAGGAAGAACGGGCGCAGTGCTTCGACGGCTTCGCTTGCGGAGGCGAACCCCCGGTCGCGTGCGGCGGCGTTTCGTGAGCGCCCGTCGGATTGGCTTCCCAGGTTCCACAGGGCATCGAGATGACGTTGGAGGACGCTCACTTTCAGGTGGTCGATATGCTTACTGAAAGATGTAAGGACCACCTTTTCGTTGACCTGCAGACTCGCCGAAACAATTCCGCCCGTGACTTCCTGCTGAGGGAGAAGCCACGCCGCCGTCGGCTCATCGCCGAGATCGACAGCCGGACGCGACGAGCGGACGAGCAGGGTCAGTAGGAGCTGCTGCGGTGACAGCTGCTGGCCCTCTTCCTCTCCCACCCAGTGCCCAGCGCGGTCGGCAGGGATGGAGTCCGGGCTCAGGTGTTCCTTGGCCGCGGTGGCCAGCGCCCGCTCCTCCAGCTCCTCCAGCGGGCTGTCGGGGGCCAGGCCCGTCATCGCGGACAGCACGTAGCGCCGCCAGCGCTGGACCTGGTCGCGGCCGAAGAGCCGCTGGTAGTCGAACTGGGCCGCCCTGCTGACGAAGCGGCCGTCGAACCAGGCCCCGTTGAAATCGAGGTGCCACTTGCGCAGATACGTGGTCCGCCAGCCGGCGGGCCATTCCTGCGGCGAGGCAGGGTTGGTCACAGGGTCCTGAGACCACAGGAGGCCGTGTGCGTGGCGCAGTGCCTCGCAGGCGTCCTGGTACTTGAGGCTGAGGGCAGGTCCTCGTCCGCTCACGAAGGCCCCCATCCGGCGGGCCGCATCGCGCAGTCTTGGATCACCTTCGCAGGCCCGCTCCACGGCCTTCCAGGAGCGGCGTGGGTAATGGAGGGAGCGGGCCGTCTCCACGAGCCGCTCCCCCTCGGCAGGGGAGACCGCCGCAGCCTCGCAGGCCTCTTCCACTGCGTAGCGCATATTCACGAGGGCCTCGCTGAGAACCTGCCAATCAGGCCCTTCGGTATGAAGAACGGCGACCTCATCGTCAGCCTCCAGAAGGCCGTCGCGAAACCCCTCGAATATGCGCCCGACGCCCGCCATTCCGAATTCGTTAAGCTCCGCCGCTCGCAGTGCTCCCATGCTTGAAGCGCCTATGACAGTCACACCGCGCGCCATGGTGTCCAGAATTTCTTTGTGCCGAATCGGCGGATGGCCGTGATAAAGGCCGTCGATGAGGACAACGATGTCTCCGGCGGAGAAATCTCCGCTTATGAAGTCACCGTGCCGCGCCGGCGGATGAATGCAGAGCTCGGGGAAATTTTCCCTCGCCGCCGAGTCGTTCAGTGTCGGACCTATGAATGCGTGAACCCTCACAAGTTCCCTCACTCAGAGTAGTGGACTGTTGCCCAGCATGATGATCCCAGCTAGATGGGCTAGAGGTTAGCCTCCGCGGACCTCCAATCCAATACGGGCAAATCGCACAAGCTGTGGCATGGCAGCCATTTGCATTTTTAGGTGCTCGATACACCAGATGGGGGAAAATGCAGACCGCGCCCCAAGTGGAAGTCGATCTACTCAGGGGCGAATTTGGGCCATGTTTAAGGATCGGCAAATCTGGACATGGCGCGCGTGTTCATGTCTCAGAAATAGTCGACTTGACATACTGCTACGAGGCGAAAAGCCCACCTGGCGAGGATGGCGCGAATGCCATTGACGATCTTCGTGAGCCGTTGTTACGTTCGAAGAGCGAAACCGCCGACGGGGCACCGTCGGGGAAACTTGGAGACAGGACTTATCCAGTCCTTACCTCTCCATAAAACTCACACAAGGAGAGTGCTATGCGCACCGAGAACACGATCGAGGCCTCTGAGGACCTGTTCGACGAGGCGGTCCCCACCACGATCGCCCACGAGGCGGCCTCCTACACCGACGAGTAAGTCGGACCTCACATGACGCTGTGAACCGGTGACCACCGAGCCACAGCAACCCAGTCGTGGGGGCGGCGGGACCGGTGTCCGCACCGAGCCGGCCGTCCCCATGACTGCCTCAGCCGGCAGTACGGGCGTGGCCCTGGCGCCGTCCGCAGCCACATGCCCCAGAACGACGAAGAAAGGGCCGCACGGTGGACCAGCCCCTGGTAGAGACAGACTTCGAAACGACGGACGCGCCGTCAGACGCACGCATCCTGGGAGCCACGCACTACGCCTCCGGCACTGAGGTGGCAGCCAAGCTCGTCCAGACGATCGGATCGAACTGGGGCAAGCATCCCCTGCACGCCGAGGGCGTCGTCGACACCTCCGCCCTGCTGACCGCGGAGGACATCGACCACCTCATCGACTCCCGTACCCTGCGCGTCTCCCAGCTCTGGGTCTGCAACCAGGGCCGCAACCTGCCCCCGTCGACCTACATGAGCGTCGGCGAGCAGCAGCGCAACCGAAGCGTCGGCAGCACCTCCGACGTCCGGCGCATCATGACCCTGGCCACCGAGGGCAGCCCCGACCCGATAAAGGTCGCCCAGCACGTCGCCAACGGCGCCTCACTGACCCTCAACCAGGTCGACCAGTACATCCCCAACCTGCGGGCCATGTGCGAGCAGTTCGAGGCGGAAACCCACATCCGTGCTGGGGTGATCCTCTTTGTGACGCCCCCCAGCGCCCAGGCCTTCTCCCTGCACGCCGACCCGCACGACATCATCGTCATGCAGACGCACGGCACCAAGCAGTGGGAGATCCACCCCACCGTCTGGGAGAAGAAGCACGACCCCGACGCCCAGATCCGCCGGCTGGTGATGAAGCCCGGCGACATGCTCTACGTGCCCGAGGGCACCCCGCACGTCGTCCGGACCAACGAAGACGGCCTGTCCATCCACCAGACCATCCAGTTCAACGTCCCCCGGTACGACAAGGTGGCCTCCAAGGTCCTGCTGCTGGCCTTCGAGCAGTACTGCCAGAACACCGCTCTCTCCGGTCCCCTTCCTCCCCTGCGCGGCAGTGGACCGGAGATCACCGAGCAGCTCGCCCCCAGCTTCGCCGACTTCGCTGAGGCACTGAAGGACCTGGACCTAGGCACGCTCGTCGAGCAGCACCTCCAATCGGTCCTCCCGCGCCAGCGCACCCTGGCCACCGGGCGCATCACCGCCATCGCATCGGCGGACAGGGTCACCGCCGACACCCCTCTACGCCGCGCGGTGCCGTTCACGGTGACCGTCCAGGACGACACTGTCAGCACCGTCTTCGGCCGCCGCCGGCTCAGCAGCCCTCTGCGCACGGAGAAGTACCTGAGCGCGCTCGCCGAGGCGGAGACCTTCACCGCCGACACCGTCAGCAACGAGATGGACGCCGCCTCGCGCCTGCTGCTGTGCCAGCGCCTGGTCCGCGAAGGCGCCCTGACCCTCGCCTGACACCCGGCCCTCTGGGCTGTGCCCTGCCGGCACGGCCCAGAGACATGCCCCGCGGCCACACCGTCACAGCCGCCTTCGCCTGGAGCCCACTCATGCACGAACCACTCCCTCATCTTCCGCCCACGAGCGGAGACGCCATCGGACACCTCCTGACCCGGGCGTGGAACGTCCAGGGCAGCCCAGGCCAGGTCTTCGAGATCATCGAACGCTCGGACGGCTTCACCGGCGTCTGCGACGCCGCCGAGTACTTCACCCCCTACGAACAGTGGCCCGAGCGCGAGCAGGAACTTCTCGCACTTTGCCGCGGACGTGTCCTCGACGTTGGCTGCGGAGCCGGCCGACACCTCCTGCATCTGCAGCAGAAGGGACACACCGTTCTCGGGGTCGATAGCTCGTCCGGAGCCGTCGAAGTGTGCGAGAAGCAAGGTATCCCCGCTCGCCTCGGATCCGCACAGGCACTGCCCTGCGACGACAGCAGTTTCGACACCCTCCTCGCCCTGGGCGCCAACCTCGGACTGCTCGGCGGCCGCGAAGAATCGCTGGCCACCCTCCAGGAATGGGCACGGGTCGCAGCCCCCGGCGCTCAGATCCTGGCCACCGGCCGCGACCCCTACGCCTCCAAGGGACCGATTCACAGCGCCTATCACCAGGCCAACCGCGACGCCGGCCGCATGGCGGGACAGCTCCGTATCAGGATCCGCTCCGGTGCCCTGGCCTCACCGTACTTCGACTACCTCTACGCCTCGCTGGCCGAGCTCACCGACCTGCTCGCTCCCTCGCCCTGGGCCCTGGGGCACACGATCGAGGACGCCTACGGCGGATACGGCGTCGTGCTCACCCTCAAGGACTGACCACCCCAGCGCCCCGCACAGCAAGATGGAGACCCCATGAAGGACGGCTATTACCTCTCGGTGTACGCCAACCCCGTCGGCCTGCAACGTGTCCTCAACGTGACCTACCGTCACGACGCGAACCTCTCCTTGTGGCACAAGCAGAAGGATGAGGTCACCCTGGTCGCCCACTGGGAGATCGAACGGATCAGCGGGCAGAAGCAGCACCGGACCCCGTTCCTCGACGAAGCCCACCTCCGCGGTTTCCTCGACGAACGCCTCGCCGAGCATGGCCTCACCCTGAACGACATGACCGAGGTGTGGGGCACCCCGGACGTCGACACCATCAGCGACTACCACCTGGGCGACGACTACCCCCAGCTGGCCTACCACGCGCTGTCCCACCTCTACAGCGCGTTGCTGCTCGACACCGACAAGTACTTCAACGGCACCATCCTGGGGTTCGCAGTCGACCGCGGCCCAGAATTCGTCATCGAGCGTGCCGTCAAGGAGAAGTGGTTCGCTGGCTGCGTCGTACAGGACGGGAAGATCACTATCTTCCCGGTGGACTCCCCGGCACCGCTCTACGGAGCGGCCAAGGACCGCTTCAAGCAGCGCGAAGGCACCCTCATGGCATTGGCCACCGCGACCAAAGCCTACGGCCGGTCCGACCGGCAAGCCGTGCTCGAGGGCTTCACCTTCGACGACATCACCTCGATGATCACCTCCGCCACGGCCCTGGCGGCCATCGTCGACCAGGTCGCCGAGACCCTGGTTCCCGACCCCGCCTTCACACTGGACGAGTCACTGGTGAGCGCGGTCATGAAGGAGGTCCAGGCGATCTCCGTCCTGATCATGGAGCGCAACGTCGAGCGGGCCCTTGCCGAGCACCAGATCGACCCTGCGGAAACCCGACTGGCCCTTGCCGGCGGATACGCCCTCAACTGCCCTACCAACAGCCACCTTATGGCCAAGTACGGCTTCACCGAGCTGATCGCACCCCCCTGCGTCGGCGACGACGGCCAGTCCCTGGGCATGGCTCTGGCCGCCTTCCTTAAGAAGAGCGGCGAGCAGAAGTTTTCCTTCCGCTTCCCGGGTGCCTACCTCGGCAGCAGCGACGACACCCTCGACGAGGTGCTCCGCGACCACGACCGCTTCATCGCCGGCGTGAGCGCCTACGACGACGCCACGGCCGTCGCTGACCTGCAAGAAGGTCCCGTTGTCTGGTTCAACGGACGCTCCGAGATCGGCCCCCGGGCCCTGGGGAACCGCAGCCTCATTGCCGACCCCACCACCTACACTTCGAAGGAACTGCTCAACCGGCACAAACAGCGTGAATGGTGGCGCCCCGTCGCCCCGGTCGTCCTCGAAGGGCACGCGGCCGACTGGTTCGAGGATGCCCGCCCCTCGCCGTACATGCTGGAGACTTTCACAATCCGCGGGGAGCGGCGCAGCCGGATACCTGCGGTCGCCCACCTGGACTACTCTGCCCGAGTCCAGACGCTCACGAGCGAACAGAACCCCGCTCTGCACCGGCTTATCCAGGCCTTCCACCAGGCCACCGGCGTACCGATGCTCTGCAACACCTCCCTCAACGACAAGGGAGAGCCGATCATCGAGAAGATCACCGAAGCCGTGAACTTCTGCCTGCGCAAGCAGATCAAGGTCGCCTACATCAACGGCACACGCGTGGAGTTCACCGGCTTCGAGGCCTACCCGGAACGGGAACCCCGGCCGAGGGCGCATACGAAGTTCACCGAGGTCCCGGAAAACGCCGAGCGAGACATCCGCTTGGCGCTCAATCCACACCAACTGCCGGACGTTTACCTCTACCGGTACCTGCACGACAACCTCATGATGGACGGCGTAGACATCACGACTGCCGAGGGTGCCCGGTCGGTCCGAGAAGCCGTAGATGCCCAGTTCGCAGCCGACCCCGCCCTGCGCGACCGCCTGGAGAACCGGATGCGGGAACGAGGGGAGAAATTCGCTTCAATTGGGGCAAAGTACACCTTCTGATTGGCATATTCTAATCAATTCTGCGCATTGATTAGAATGTTCGATCCGATGTGGAAACTTCGGCCACAACGCGTGAAGTCGGATCGGGTGCCTGGATGACCACCTGGGGGCCGCGCCCGGGCTACGGCCTGGACGCGGCCCCAGCCTCATGAGCTGGCCACGGCCCCGTTCCGGCTGAGTGGACGCCCAGATCCTGCAGAGCCGAGATTCCCGACGATCGTCCGCGGGCCACTGCGGAAGCCACTGACCTGATCATGAAGGATCGGCCAGTCGTCATTCGAGCCGCTCCGAGTCCGCCCATGCCCCTTGATCTGCGACCTTTCAGCAGGTGGAGAACAGCTCTCCGTGGCTGGCGGGGCGACAACTACAGGCCCATCAGGACAGGCTGCTCTCCGTAACCGCGAGGTTCGTGGTAGGATACCGAAGCGACCTGGCGGACCCTGTGTGCCCGGCGTTTCGCAGCTCCAACGGAGATAGGGTGGAGGTCTTCCCCCGCCCGTCATGGAGGTGCCTCCCCGGTGGCCGACAGCTTTGTTCACCTGCATAACCACACCGAATACTCGATGCTCGACGGTGCTCAGCGGCTGAAGCCGATGTTCGCCGAGGTCGAGCGGCAGGGGATGCCTGCGATCGCGATGAGCGATCACGGGAACATGTTCGGTGCGTACGAGTTTCAGCAGGTGGCCAAGGGCTTCGAGGGCGTCAAGCCGATCATCGGGATCGAGGCGTACGTCGCCCCCTCCTCCCGCCGCAACCGCAAGCAGGAGTTCTGGGGCCCCGGCGGCGTCAGAGCGATGTCGGACGACGGCGAGGGCTCGAAGGACGTCTCTGGCGGCGGCCGTTTCACTCACATGACAATGTGGGCGCAGAACGTCAAGGGCCTGCAGAACCTGTTCTACCTGTCGACCGAAGCGTCCTACACGGGGCAGTTCCCGGCCGGCAAGCCGCGCATGGACATGGAGCTGATCTCCGAGCACTCCGAGGGGATCATCGGGACGACCGGCTGCCCGTCGGGTGCCATCCAGACCAGGATTCGGCTGAACCAGTACGACGAGGCCCGGAAGATCGCCGGCCAGTACCAGGACATCCTCGGCAAGGAGAACTACTTCCTGGAGCTGATGGACCACGGCCTGGACCTGGAGCGCAACGTCCGTGGCGACCTGCTGCGGCTGGCGAAGGAACTGAACATCCCGCTGCTGGCGACGAACGACGCGCACTACGTTCTCGAAGAGCACGCCGACGCACACGACAACCTGCTGTGCATCGGCGTGGGCAAGAACAAGGACGACCCGGGCCGGTTTAAGTTCAACGGCACCGGCTACTACCTCAAGACCGCGGCCGAGATGCGGGAGCTGTTCTCGGAGCTTCCCGAGGCGTGCGACAACACGCTGCTGATCGCGGAGCGCATCGAGTCGTACGCGTCGGTGTTCGAGAACGTCGACGAGATGCCGAACTACCCCGGTGTCCCGGAGGGCGAGACGCAGGAGTCCTGGCTGCGCAAGGAGTGCCTCAAGGGCCTCGCGATGCGCTACGGCGACCCGATCCCCGCCGAGGTCCTGGAGCGATTCGAGACCGAGATGTCGGTCATCGGTCCGATGAACTTCTCCAGCTACTTCCTCGTGGTCGCCGACATCTGCCGGTACGCCCGCGAGCAAAAGATCCCCGTCGGCCCCGGCCGTGGATCGGCGACCGGCTCGATCGTCGCCTACGCCACCCGTATCACCGAGCTGTGCCCGCTGGAGCACGGACTGCTCTTCGAGCGGTTCCTAAACCCCGAGCGAATCAATCCGCCGGATGTCGACCTCGACTTCGACGACCGCCAGCGCGACCGGATGGTGCGCTACGTCGTCGACAAGTACGGCGACGAGTACACCGCCATGGTGAACACCTTCGGCAAGCTCAAGGCCAAGAACGCGATCAAGGACACGTCGCGGCTCCTGGGCTACCCGTTCAGCCACGGCGAGCGGATCACCAAGGCCCTGCCGCCGGACGTGATGGGCAAGTCCATCCCGATCAACGGGATCTTCGACGAAAGCCACCCCCGCTACGGGGAGGCCGGCGAGATCCGGACGATGTACGCCAACGAGCCAGACGTCAAGAAGGTCATCGACGGTGCCAAAGGCGTCGAGGGTCTGATCCGCAACACCGGCGTTCACGCGGCAGCGGTCATCCTGTCCAAGACGCGGCTCACCGATCGCATCCCGCTCCACATGCGGGCCAAGGACGGCGTCAAGATCACCGGCTTCGACTACCCCAGTTGCGAAAACATGGGGCTGGTCAAGATGGACTTCCTGGGGCTGCGGAACCTGGGCGTGATCGACCAGGCCATCCAGAACGTCCGCGAGAACCGCGGCATTCAGATCACCACCGACACCGTCCCGCAGGACGGCGCCAAGCCGATCCCGCTGGACGACGCCACCACCTTCGAGCTCCTGGCCCGCGGTGACACCTTCGGCGTGTTCCAGCTCGACGGCGGCGGCATGCGCACCCTGCTGAAGCTGATGGAGCCCAGCCGCTTCGAAGACATCGCGGCCGCTCTCGCCCTGTACCGGCCTGGCCCCATGGCGGCGAACGCGCACACGAACTACGCGCACCGCAAGACCGGCCGGCAGGAGATCGAGCCGATCCACCCCGAGCTCCGCGATGCCCTGGAGCCGATCCTCGGGAACACCTTCCACCTGCTCATCTACCAAGAGCAGATCATGGCCATCGCCCGTCAGCTCGCCGGCTACACCCTGGGTGGCGCAGACCTCCTGCGCCGCGCTATGGGTAAGAAGAAGCCCGAGGTGCTGGCCGCAGAGTGGGAGAAGTTCCACGGCGGTATGAAGGAGAACGGCTACTCCGAGGAATCCATCAAGGCCCTGTGGGACGTCATGCTCCCCTTCTCGGGATACGCGTTCAACAAGTCCCACACCGCCGGCTACGGACTTGTCTCATACTGGACCGCTTACCTCAAGGCCAACTATCCCGCCGAGTACATGGCCGCGCTTCTCACCTCCGTTGGCGACGACAAGGACAAGGCCGCAATCTACCTGGCCGACGCCAGGAAGATGGGCGTCCGGGTGCTCCAGCCGGACATCAACGAGTCCGTGGCCGACTTCACCGCCATCGGCGATGACGTCCGGTTCGGGCTCCGTTCGGTCCGCAACGTCGGCGAAGGCGTCATCGAGTCCCTGGTTGCTGCCCGCAAGGCCAAGGGCAAGTACAGCTCCTTCCCCGACTTCCTCGACAAGGCCGACATCGGGGCCCTCAACAAGCGGGCCGTCGAGTCCTTGATCAAGGCCGGCGCCTTCGACTCTCTGCACCACACCCGCAAGGGACTGTCCGCCGCGCACGAAGACGCCATCGACGCGATCATTCCGGTGAAGAAGCAAGCGGCGATCGGCCAGGACGACCTGTTCGGCGACCTCGGCAGCGACGGTGACGAGCCCGCCTTCGGCCTGGACTTCCCCATTGATGAGACCGAGTGGCCGCGCAAGCAGCTCCTCGCCGCCGAACGCGAGATGCTCGGCCTATACGTGTCCGCCCACCCCCTCGACGGCACAGAGCACATCCTGTCGCGTAACCGCGACACGACGATCAGCGAGCTCCTTGCATCCGGCCGCACAGAAGGCACCGTGCAGTTGTCCGGCCTCATCACGGGCGTAGAGCGCCGGATGACCAAACAGGGCAACGCCTGGGCGATCATCAAGCTCGCTGACCGTGACGGCGAGATGGAAATCCTCTTCTTCCCCGCGGTTTACAGCCTCGTCGAGCACGCCCTGATCCCTGACTCCGTGGTCTCCGTCCAAGGGCGTCTCAACGATCGTGACGGCGTGGTCAGCATCTTCGGGCAGGAGATCCAGATCCTGGACGTCTCCTCGGCGGAGACCGGCGGCCGGCCGCCGGTCATGCTCTCCTTCCCCTACTACAAGATCAACGAGCCGACAGTCATCCGCCTCAAGAGAATCCTCTCCGCTCACAAGGGAGAGACCCCCGTCCGGATGAAGGTGCAGACCCCGACCAAGACCGTCCTCTACGAGCTGGGCTTCCTGGTGGACCCGACCTCGGTCGCGTCCGACATCAAGGGCACCTTCGGGCCCGACGCATGGGCGGGTGTGGCGTGAGTGAGGAGGAGATCGTCCTCAGCCTCAACGACCCGCCTGCGTGCGCGCAGTGCGGCGGCCTGACCCTGCTCAAGGCGGAATTCCCGCACACCTGGAAAAACGCTACGGAGCAGGACGTGACCGGCGTTCGAGCGGTCGCTCTATGCCCAGAGTGCGATCGTGGAGAGCCCAGCGCGGACGCGCTGCTGGCCCTGTTCACGGTGGATGGACAGCTGAGCGAGCAGAACCTGACGGTCTTCACCGACCTGATGGCCGCATGGCTCGACGTCGTACGCCACAAGTCCGTCGACATGGAACGCCTGGACGCAGAGCACAAGGCATGGCTTCGCGGGGAACTGGACAACGATGAGGCTGACGGCCTCGATGGCGACGCAGTGCGGTGAGAGCCAAGCGCCCCCGTCCGGCACCTCTGGAGGACCGGATACCGGTCCAGGAAGTCCTGGACCGGTACGAGGCTGGCGAGGCAGCCCGTTGTCTGGCTGAGGAATTCTCCGTCAGCGAGCGGTCGATCTTCCGGCTGCTGGAAAGGTACGACATACCTCGGCGCGGGATCCGGGCAAACCTTCCGCTATCGAACAAGGAGATCGTTCGGCGCTATCTCGTCGAGCGGCAGGAGATCAAGCAGATCGCCGCAGAGCTCGGGGTAAGCCGCCATACCGTGGCCAGTCGTCTTGATGAGGAGGGCGTCGTTCGGCGCGTGGGACACCGCGGGGTGAACCTCCCCGATGACGAGATCCGTGACCGCCATGCCCAGGGTGAGTCCATCCGCTCCATTGCGCGCTCTTACGGAGTCTCTCCACCCACCATCCGCGCACGGATATCAGGCGATCTGGGCGATTAGTGCCCAGTCGGCAGAGGAATGCGTGCCCGCCTCGCTCCCGTAAACCATCTCCTTGCCTTCGGGCCCGCACTGCACGACCAGACAGGCGTCCAGGCCCACCACAGACCGGTAGAGTCGCCAGAGTGGCTCTGATAGGGAGACTGTGCGTCTGCACTCTGTGAAATGTGCAGACTGCATGGTGCGAGCATGTAAGGGGCAGATCTTTCTGGGCGTGACACGGCCGAGAACCGACGAACATGTTCGCCGATCGGGGAGGCGTGGCTCCTTGATCTGTTTGATGTGCAAGGTGTGCGCATCGGAGCAATGAGACCCGGGCGTGTCGACCACGGACTTCTCTGGCCACACGGGCGAGCGAGCGGATTCGGCCAGCTTCGCCGATACCTTCTACCCCGATCCGGCGTCCTCAACGATGATCGTCAAGGCAGAGTCAGACCTCTCGCCCCACATCCACCGATCAGGAGAGCCAATGCCCACCGATCTCGGTGTACCGGAATTCCCCAGCGCGAGCTTCTGGGGCGTTGTCAATTGCAGGAGCGAGCCTTGGAGGGGTGTCCCCGTCACGCTCAAGCGGCCCTTCAAAGCCGGGGACAAGATCACCTTCAACGTCGTGGTTGCTGCCGGTTACGAACCGGGGCTTCCGGGTGTCCAGACACAGGACGTCATTACCGTCGCTGCGGACACCTCCGAAGCCAGCTACACCATTCCCTGGGAAGGCGTCCTGGACAGCGTTACGAAGGGCATCATCAGGGTCTGGTGTTCCCTTACCCCCGCCCCCAGCGGTACGGAATCGCGATCCCGTCAGGCGGAGGTGAGTTACAACCGCGAGACGCCAGGTGGGATCTGCGCCCCCTGAGCTGTAGCCACAGCGACGACAGCGACACGTAGGTGGCCCCACATGGTGCCTTCTCGTGTGGCTTTGTACGCGAAGAAGGGGTTCTGGCTCAATTTCCGTGAACCACGCCGGCCGGGCTCGCGCCCGCCTCTGGGTAAGCCGCCGACCTGCCGGTTCACCAGGGTCTCAGGCCTCGGATACCGAGGAGCGCTTCGACTTCACGGAAAGTGGACCAGAGCCCGTTCTCGCCTACGTAGCCAGACCCGGCACCCTCAGCCGGTCAGGAGGTGTTGCGGGTGTATCGAGACTGCTCTCGCTGTCAAGGCTCATCCGTACCCTCCGCTCATCCCGGGTGCTGGCTCGTGATCGCCTCACCGTGCTGAGGGAACATGGGGACTGTGATCACAGAGCTGGGATTCGTAGGGCCGGCGCAGAGCGATGACCTGTTCCACTTCACCGGAAGGAACGGGAACCGTCCCCGCGATGTGCCCGAAGAGATACAGCGCATGAAAGCGTCAGAGCGCCTTGACTCGATCATCACGCAGCGGAAGCTGTTGGCGTTCCCGCCGTTCGGCGTCCGGCAGGCGTGCGTGTGTTTCTCGGAGTGCCCGCCGGAACAGCTGGCGTACCTGATTGCCGGAGGCCTGTTCAGTCCGTGGGGCGTGGTGGTCAGCCGCTCTCAGGTGATGGGCTGCGGTGGTGGCTCGGTGTCCTACGTGCCCGACAAGGTGTACGAGAAGTTCGAGAGGGTGGGGCTGGAGCACTGGGCGGTCCGCACCGGGGAGAAGTCCACGTGGCTGCACGAGCGTGAGTGGCGGCTGCCGTCCAAGGGTGTCCGCCTGAACGCGCTTCGAGCGATCCTGATCGGTGACGAGACGTGGCGGCCGTCGCTCGTCGACACGAATGACTGGATCAACGCCGAGAGCGGCGAGCTATGCCTCGGGCCGGGCGAGACCCCGAGTGCTCGGCCACGGCAGCACTACCCTGAGCTGTGGCGGCAGTCGGAGATCTGGGTGTGGGACGCGACGGCGAAGCACATGGTCAAGCACCCGCCCGGCACCCTCGACTGACTGCGCGGCCTCGCAAGTCCGCCGGGTGATCCAAGGGCCCATCGCGGATACCGGACCTGCGCTGCGCACTGGCCGTGAGCGCCGGGGCCAGGTCCGGCAAACCGCCCCGAAGAGGGGACAGACAACAGGGCGATGGCCAGCTTGTTCACATGACGGACTGCGATGGCATCCCGGTGGGCTGCCTCCGGTGCCCAAACGGCGCGCTCTTTCAAGAGCAGGCGACGGGGTGGTGCGGGTCGCCGAATTCGTTGTCGGTGAGCCAGCTGAACCGCGGAGACGGATGTCGGAGCGGTTCTGAGCGCGGCTCGAGGCTGAGCGCGCACAGCGCACCACCGTCGCTGTCGAGACTCATCCATGTTCCCGTCCAGCGTGGGTGCCGGTCGGTGATCGCCTCACCGCATCCGGCGCACAGCACCAGGGGCACGTCGTGCCGGCGCAGCAGGTTCGCGAGCGGGGCGGGTTCCAGCTCGGGGATCGCGTTTTCGCGGTGCCAGTTGTCGAGTGCGATCGAGCTGTTCCAGGCCGCTGTGTCGATGGCCTCCAGCCAGGTGGTGTCCGGTTCGACGGCGTGAAAGGTCCGCCATCCGAACACAGGCATGCCGGTGCCGTGCGGTTCGGGTGCTTCGCGGAACGCTTCGAGGGTCGCTGCGGTGTAGTCGGGACGGAACTTGCGTACCTCTGCCTCGACGACGGGCCGAATTGCCGACTGCAGGACGTCCAGCACGGCCAGAACGTCCTCGCTCATCCGGGTCTGCCCCTCGGGGCCGGCCTGGTGCCAAGCGCAGACCAGCATTCGCTCCAGCGGCCCGGCCACGAAGACGGCCTGCTCGATCGCTTCTCTGCCGTCGCCGCCTCGGGCAACCCGGTGCCGCATCCTCGCCCCGTCTACACTGCCGATCCACTCCACGGTGACGCCGTCCAGGAACGCTTTCACGGCGTCCGCGGGTGTCGCGTACGTGGCATCCAGGTGCAGGACGTCCGAGACGTAGTCCTCAGAGTCCTCCCAGTCCTCGTCCCGGTCGGAGGCCGGAAGCGCACTTGCCGGCTGTCGGGGGGCTCGCTTGGGGGATGTCCGGTTCGTCTTCCGTTTCTTCGGCATAGTCGTTGGGCTTCCTCGGTCTCGATACCGCGTGGATTTCTTTGCCGGCCACTCCGGCCGTGCGGCATGGCGGGCGTTCTGACAGCTCTCCCAGAGGTCCCGGGCTCAGCTGGGTTCGGCGCTGGCCGTCTCGGTGTCTTCGTCGGCCGGGTCGGGTGCCTTGTGGAGGAAGAAGGGGCCGCCGAGGTCGGACAGGAACGTCGGCCGGGTCGTGCGTGCGAGGACCTGCTGCCGGTAGGCGACTCCTGTCCCGTACCGAGCGTGATCCACACCCTGAGGGTTCGTGTCCCACTCCTGCACGTGCTGGAGGACGTCGGCGAGAAGGCAGGTGTCGGGGCCTTCCGTCTCTGCGGTCTGCAGCGCCTTCAGAATGGTCACGCTGGTGGGAAACGCGACCCAGGTGTTGGGCTTGTCCTCAGTGACGCTGGTGGCCAGCCGGACCAGCGTGGCGTCCAGCGGATCGTCTCGCCAGGCCTGCGAACTCCGGGCGGTGCCGCTCGTCAGCCACGTGTGCAGGAGATCGCACTCGCGCGCGTTGAGTCCCACGGCCGAGGTGTTGAGCAGGTGGTGGAAGAAGCGGATCAGAAGGTCTCGGCGCCTTGGTGTCTCGCGGCGGTCGAAGAGGCAGTGCCGGCACAGCCACCCCATCATGGGGAACCCGCCATTGCGGGGCTTCTTCAACGGCCGCATCCGCCCGATCTCGTCACCCGGCTTGATCGGGTCTGCACACAGTCCGCAGGCCTGGGTAGCCAGCGCCTTCTTTACGCACCTGGGGACGGGCAGCTGTCCCACGCCCGTCGGCCGGTCGAACCGGGAGCGCCGAGCCGGCGGGGGCTCTTCCGAGGGCTCCCGGAACCAGGAGTCGAGCACCCGGAGCGCCTCGCGCAGATCGTGCTCGTCCAGGCCTTGGAGCTTGTTCAGACCGATGGCGCGTGCCACCTTCTGCTGCGGGTCGGGCCGCTGCCGGATCGCCTGCCGCATCGCGAGCCCCTTCTCCAGGAGATCGCACAGCCGATCGCGGCGGAGCCTGGCGAGATCGATGCCGAGGAGGAGGTCGATGCTCAGGTCGAAGCTGCCCTGTCCGAACTCAGCGTCGTCGCTGCCGTCGCTCACACGTACCTCCCGGATGCGACCTGGGAGCGCCCACAATGCCCCCTGGCTCGTGGCGCCGGACACTTTCTTCACTCCCCAGGTGGTCGGCTCCGCCTGAACGTGTCACCGCTCATCCGGCGTTGACGGGCGCTAGGCCGTTTCCTTTCGATCACCAGCCGGGCAAGTGGGAGGCTGGGGCGCTGAGAGAGTCCTCCTGCGGCAAGGGGCTGTAGCGTGTCGCGCGGTGTCGGGTCGGCGTAGGGGAGGCTGTGAAGAGTGTTCGAGTTGAAGCTCCCGGTCGAGACACTGGAAGTGAGGGGACCGCTGTTCGCAGCTGGGGTGGTGTGGCTCAGGCTGGGAGGAACTGATTTCCCCGAGTCCGGTTGGCACGACTCTCCTCTCTCGGTCTTCGGCTCGCTCCACACAGCCGTGCAGGAGGTGCTGAAGGGTGAGACTCGGGACGCCTACTTCTTCGATGGCTCGTACTTTGTGAAGATGATCCCGGTGGCTGCTACGTCTGGAAGCCCGCGTCTGGTCCGGATTGCAGGTGTATGTGACAGCGACGAGGCGAATCCTGCTGTGGTTACAGACATCACCGCACCGCTCCGCGGTGTCGTCGAAAGCCTCAACTCTGTGCTCCAGTCCCTGCGTGCATGGGCAGCCGACGAAGGTGATGCAGAGATCCAGGCCATGCTCTTGGCCATGCCGGATCTGCCAGAGCCTGTGGCTCCTGCGCCCATGTCACCGTGCTGACCACAGGAAGATGGCTGCGACATGGAGTCCGGCCAGGTAAATGGTGGCGGTCTTGTCATAGCGTGTGGCGATGCCGCGCCACTGTTTGAGCTTGTTGATGCAGCGCTCAACGGTATTGCGCTGCTTGTAAGCCTCGCGGTCGAAGGCTGGCGGCCGGCCGCCGCGGCTACCCAGTCGCTTTCGGTTGGCCGCCTGGTCGGCAGGCTGCGGGATCACCGCCCGGATTCCGCGTTGCCGCAGATGACGGCGGATCGCCCGGGATGAATAGGCTTTGTCCGCCAGGACCATCGCAGGCGTCGTCCGTGGCCTGCCGACAGGTCGGGGCACCCGGATCCGGTCCATGACCTGCTCGAATGCAGGTGCATCTCCAGCCTGACCCGGCGTAACGACAAACGCCAGGGGTCGGCACCGGCTGTCGGCCGCGAGGTGAATCTTCGTGGTCAGGCCACCGCGGGAGCGTCCAAGGGCATGGTGGTCCGGCTCGCCGGCAGGGGCCCCTTTTGACGGGCCCCTGCCGCGTGCTGATGTGCCCGCACGACCGTGGAGTCGACGGCGACGTTCCATTCCAGGTCGCCTTCCGCATCGGCCTGGGCGAGCAAAGCCGTCAACACCCGCTTCCAGGTGCCGTCGGCGGCCCACACCCGCAGCCGGTTGTGCACCCCCTTCCACGACCCAAAGCGTTCGGGCAGGTCCATCCACGGCGTCCCCGTGCGGTACTTGAACGCGATCGCGTCGATCACCTGCCGGTGATCACGCCATCGCCCACCCCGCCGAGGCGTCCGATCCGGCAGCAACGGCTCAATGCGCGCCCACTGGGCATCGGTCAACGACACACATCAACAACCGATCAGATGATCCTCAGGAAACGGCCTAGTAGTGCTTCGTTAGGTTCTCAGTCTGGTTCTGTTGCGGGGTAGGCGTCGGCCGCAGGTGGTGCAGGTGCCGGTCCAGCACTGCAGCAGGTCCTGGAGGGCGTCGAGGACCTGGTAGAGCGTCAGGCCGGCGTGTGTGCTTTTGGGTCGAGCCGCCGCAGGGTGAGGAAGGCCTGGGCGGCGGTGACGAGGGTGACGTGATGATGCCAGCCACGCCAGGTCCGGCCTTCGAAATGGTCCAGGCCCAGGCCGTGTTTGAGTTCGCGGTAGTCGTGTTCGATGCGCCAGCGCATCTTCGCCCAGCGGACCAGGTCGGCGATGGGTGTGCCGGCGGGCAGGTTGGTCATCCAGTAGCCGGTCGGTTCGTCGGTGTCTTCGGGCTGTTCGACCAGCAGGGTCCGCAGCGGCAGGACACCGTCCCAGCGGCTGCGTCCTCCGGCCTGTTCCTGGGCGGTGCGGCAGGCTTCCTTGCCCGACGGCCTGACCTCGACCACGGCGAAACGGGAGGTCATCCGGCCCTTGCTGCCCTGCCGCCAGGCGACTTGTTGGAACGAGGTGTCCGGGGTGATGAACGAGGCCAGGGGCCGGGCCGGCTCGCGATAGCGGGGCAGCGTGGGCGGTCCCAGACCCCCGTAGGCGGGCTGGAACGGCTCGGCCGCGGCCGGGCGGGCGATCTCCTTGGGGTCGACCGCCATCACATACGACCAGCCGCGTTCCTCCAGCGCGAGCCGGAACGAGACGCTGCGGCCGTAGCCGGCATCGGCCACGATCACCGGCACCGCCAGGCCCTGCCCTGCCAGCCGGTCCACCAGTCCGAGGGCCAGATGAAGCTTGGAGACGTGCCCGATCCCGTCGGGAACCCCTGCTCTCCTTCGCCGTCCCTCGTCGTCCGCCCATTCCTCGGGCAGAAACAACTCCCACTCCAGCGGACACGACGCCGTGTCGGTGGCCGCGTGGACGCTGACCGCGACCTGGCAGTTTGCCCGCTTGCCCAACGTTCCGCAGTACTGTCGGGCCACCCCCACCGAAGCGGTGCCGCACTTGGGGAACGACACATCGTCGATCACCCACACCTCGGGCGCGATCGCCTCGCTCAATCGCTCGGCGATCCGCCGCCGCACCGGCAGCGGATCCCACGGTGACTGGTTCACGAACTGCTGCAGGGCCTGCATGTTTCCGTCCGGCAGCCGCTCGGCCATCGGCTGGATCGACTTCCGCCGCCCGTCCAGCATCAGACCCCGCAGATAACACCCGCCCCACCGCCGCTGATCCCGCCGCGGAAGCGAGGCGAACACATCGGCAACGAACTCCGACAACTCACCCCGGAGCCGTTCCACCTCCCCCAGCCTCATGACCGGAAGATGCCCACCACCAGCCGAGATCACCCGACGTAACGAAGCACTACTAGGCGCCCCTCCGCCGTACTCCCCGAAAGGGCTCTCCTGCGGGCTGCGTCATGGCGCTGAGAGGCCCGTACCTCGGCGGAGGGACGCGATTGGGCTGATCCAGTGACGGGTTGGGATGTGTCGCTGCAGCCGGGTGGAGGGTGAGATCCGGCAAGCAGCCCAGGTGCGGCGGTGGGGAGCGTTCGTGGCGTACGAAGTGATCAGGATGGAGTTCCAGACGGAGCTCCATGCGCGCTGGTCGGTGTTCTTCGACCATCTGCAGGTGCCATGGGCGTACGAGCCGGTGACGTTCCACGACGACGAGGGATCACCGTGCACGCCGGCGTTCTGGCTGCCCGAGCAGCGGATCTGGTTCGCGGCCGAGGTGGAAGCCCCGGTGTGGTGGGACCGGTTCGCGATGGCGGCCGAAGGGCAGGACGAGTGGCTGGACAGGGGTGGCGAGGAGCCCGACTGGTGCCCGCCGGTGGAAGTTCCGAAGAAGTGGCGCGGCACGACGCTGCTGGCCGAGGGGCCCTTTTTCCCGACGACGTGCCGGGCGTCGACTCGTGGGGGCGCCTGACCCCGTGGGACGGGCCCTGGCGGTTGTACGAGAAGAACGGGATGAGCGCCTACGGCGACTCGCTCTACCAGTGGACGATGTGCCCTCAATGCGGTCTTGTCGGTGCCGAGTTCTGCGGGTACGCCGAGCGTCTGAGCTGCGACTGCCTCGACGACCACGAGCACCGCAAGGTGGCCAACGGCAGCGACGAGCGTCTGCTGGCCGCCTACCAGGCCGCGCAGTCCGAGACATGGCAGCACGAGGCCCTGGCCGGCACCTGCTCGACCGTGCTGTGGCCGACCGTGCGCGAGGCCCTGATCCGGCAACCCGGTGCCGCAGCGGCCACGGAGAACTGCGTGGGCGCGTGCTGGCCGGTCGCGCAGCAGCTGTGCCGGGACCAGCGGCATCCGTTCGCCCCCGAGGAGAGCAAGGCCTTCGGCACGCTGTGCTCAGCCTGCCCGGGATTCGTCTGCGGACGGTGCGGCGAACAGCCGGCGGCCTCGGCCGATGCCCCGTGCCGGACCTGCGAACCGCTCGTCCTGCTCACCGAGGGCCAGGCCAGGCAACGGCTCAACGTGATGGTGACGAAGCTGTCCACCGCAACGCGCACCCACGGGCGCCACGTCAACACGATCATCAACGACTCGAGCGGGGTGAAAACGAGGACAGGGGCCTCACTGACCCAGCTCGGTGCCGCGCTCACCAACGCCGAGCGATGGCTCGATGACCTGTCGTCCATGCCGGCCGACCTCCACTCCTCCTTCGACGAGGATCCCGACACGCTGCACGGGCCCGAGCTCCGGAAACTCCTCGCCACCTACGTGGGGCCGCTGTCGGGCATGTCCGGCGAACCGATCCCCGCCGTCCAGATCCGGCTGAACGACTGGATGGGCGTGTCCAGGCGTGCCGAGGCGACGGACGAACAGCTGCGTGACGCCATCGTCCAGGCCCGGGCCTGGCTGAAGAACCCCGACTCGTACCGCGCCTACACCCATCCCGCGCCGCCGGAGCCCGGCGGCCTGACTGCGCCAATCCACACGAAGAACGCCGCCGTGGACTCCTCCTGCAGCCTGTGCGCCACCCCGGTGCCGGCCGGTGAACTCATCGGCCGGATGCCTCGCCCACGGGAGCCGTACCTGCCCATGGCCTGGCTGTGCACCCACTGCCTGTATCACCGACGGGCCACGCCCCATCTCACCGACGTGTTCCTGCGGATCTTCCACCACACCTTCAGCGGCAGCAACATCACCCCGCTGAACACCGCCGAGGCCACCCTGCTCCTGGAAGCCCTGCTGACCCTTCCCCTCACAAACGACGACGAGCACCTCCAGGAGGCGATCACTGCGCTCCGGCAGGGGATCGACGCCGCGGACCCTACGATGCCGTTGAGCTACTATCCGGCCCGCGCCGCCGTGGCCGCCCTCCACGCCGCGGCGAAACCGCAGGAGACACCGGACAGCGGCACGCCTGTCCTCGCCGCCGTCGCCCAGCACCTGGCCGAGTGGCACCACAACCCCCAGGACATCGACAAGATCTCCTACCGCAACCGCACCCTGTGGCGGCAAGCCGTCCTCGAGGCCACCCCCGCCCCCACCGTTCTGTCCCAGCGCGGCGGTCCCTTCTGGGTATGAGCGGCAGCCGACGCCATCGTCCACGCCGCTCGCGCTCTGCCTCTGACAACAGCCGCCCGCGGGCCTCCGCAAGCCGCGCGCAACGGCCTGATCCATCTCACCCGACCAGTCTGGAGAGCCATCCGATGCCGTACGACGTCACCCGTGACCTCACCGCCGGCCCCCTCCTCCTGCCCGGCGTCGCCGGATCCGTGGGCGCGGTCTACTCCAAGCACCGCACGGACAAGCCAGGCTGGGGCGCGGCCGTCGAGCTCCCCGCCGTACTGGAGATCCTCGCCGCCATCACCGTCGGCCAGATCACTGCAGCTCAGGCACAGACGGCGTTCGCCCCGTTCCTTGCCCGGCTCGAAGAGTTCGACCGGGAGATGGACCGGCGTCAGGCTCACTTCGACTACAGCTGAGCTCCCACCCACGGCCGGGACCGGCAGAGTAATCGGACACCGTAGCGCTCGGTCCAGGCCGGTCCTGACTTCCTGCAACACCGCCCTCAGGAGGAGAGCCCCCGATGCCCGAGAACACCGGGGGAGAGGACGCGAAGAACATCCCCTTCGCGCCGCTCCATGACTACGTACTTGCCCACCCCTGCCCTACCTGCAAGGCCGTCGCTGGTACACCGTGCGACGCGCCTCGCAAGCAGGCCGCTCTCCAGCGCAAGGACAAAACCGTGAGGCTGCTCGGCCACGAGCCGAAAAGCCATGACCCATTGCACCTTCTGCACACGCGCCGTCAGGACGTCGGCGCCCGGCACCGCGACCGGGACATCGGAAATGCCCCTGAGGAGGATCGCGTCGCGGGACGGAGCTACAGCACACTCGGGCAGGGTCCAAACCCGGGCGGCTCTCGGAAGAAGCAGGTGGGTTGGAAGGGCATGGAGCTGTCGACGCGTGCGGCCGCCGTGCTGGGCGGGTCTCCCGGCGCTGTGAAGTGGCCGTACGGACTGACGCCGGCTGCTCGCTCTTCCTACAAGTCACAGGACGCATACGAGGCTGCGGTACAAGGCCGACTGGAGGCGCAGGAGCTGCTGGTCGCCTGGGCCGAGGAGCATGGGCTGCGGCAGAGCTCGACGGGCTGCTGCCCCCGGTGGCTGCAGCGATCCTCCTCCCGTCAGTGCAGGGACGGCGCGTGCACACGCCAGGATCCTCCTGCCCTGGACGCGTACTGGCTGGACCACACGGTGGGCTGGCTGCTCGGCGGCCGTCCGGCCGTCCTCACCTCGGCGCCGTATCACTTCGAGCACCAGGACCAGGAACGTCTTCGGTGGTGGACGACGCAGGATCCTCTGCTGCGCAGTGCCCGAGGGACGGGCTGGTACGGATTCGACACCACGCAGATCGTGGTGTGGCGCGCTGATCTGCTGGAGACGGTCACGCCCCTCGGTCCGGTGCCCCTGACCGAGGCGCCAGCGTGACTTCACCTGCATGCTGGAGAACCCGACACCATCGGGTGGTGGTCAGCTCTGGGCGTCTGCTCATCTGGCAGTTTGAAGCCTCGACATCCGACCGGACGCCCCGACTGCCAGTTACCGTCTGCTCTGTTCCATCTTGCGGTGCTTGGGGACGGAGCAGAAGGGGTTGTTGCAGATCTCGCCGTTCAGTTTGACTGCCCTGCAGTACCGCAGGTGCTGCTCGCAGCGGTCAGCTCCAGGGGCGGGCTCCGATGTACAGATCCGCTGCGGCTTCCTGGAGGCAGACGGCTCCGGGTAGGTACACCGGCCGAGTTCGGCGGCGCGGTCGACTGTGTGCGCCGGGCAGGGTTCCCCTTCTTGCTCGACGGGCTCGACACATAGCACAGGGGTATCGGAAGTCGGTTTGAGTTCCAGAAGCTCCGCGCAGATCGGCTTGCTCAGCCTCTCGAATCTTCCAGCAAGTCGTTCAAGGTCGGAGCTGTAGGCGCGGGCCACACCGGCGAGAGCGTGCAGCATGGAGGACGAAGCCCGTACATGCCAGTCCTGGTAGACGTGCCCGTTGACGTATCCCGGTTCAAGCCGGAGCTTGGCCGCAGCCATAAGAAGCTCCTCGACCGCCCCCTCTAGGGCTGATTCGACGTGATCGTCGGTCCCGCTGGTCATCTGGGTTTCTTTCTGTTCGTCGGTCGTCTTAGCCCTCCACGCGGAACACGCGAAAGAGAGACCCCGCTCTCATCGGTGGTGGGTGTCAGTGCCCCCACCGCGGGCGTGGAGAGATGGGTCCCGTGCGGCTGCGCTACGAGTTCTAGTGAGCCGTTCGCGGAGCTGAGCGATGTCGAGACCGAGGCGGTCAGCGATGTCCGGGAGACGTACGTGGGGGATGCGGGAGGCGAGGCGGACAGCGTCGTCGTCCCACGCGCACTCGAGCGGCCGACCGGAGAGCAGGAGGCCGGCAGCCTGGGCGGCGGCGTCGGCGACGAGGGCGGGCAGGTGGTCACGGCTCGGGATGGGGGGCGGGGACCATGCCGGGGGCGCCGGGGGCTGGTCGGGGATGGTGGGGGAAAGGTCGGGGACGGAGGGCTGGTCGGGGCGTTCGCGGTGCCAGACCCAGGCGTGGTGTGCCGCGATGTGGTTTTTCGTGGTGGTGACGTTTGTGCTGGGGGCGAGCGCGTCGTGCTGTGGCTCGCGCAGGCCGCGCAGGATGGCGAGGTCCCCGGGGTGGGTGCGTAGCCGGTCGGTGAAGGCGTGGGCCAGGGCTGCGATGTGGCGGCACGGCGGCATTCCACAAGTGCAGATGAAGCGGAGCTCGTCGGCTACAGGCAAGAGAGACACGCCGCCGGTGTGGGCGGGGTCAGCGAGGCACTGGGACAGGTCGGTGCTATCGGCGCCGTGATGGTTTGGGCACCGCGGGGACGCAGTGTCGAGGATGGCGGCCTGGTCGGCGGGGATGACGGGCAGGGTGATGGCGGCGCGCAGTTCCGCCCGGCTGTTGCGGCCGGTGATCAGGGCGGTGAGTCGTCCGGGGGCGATCTGGAGGTTTCCGATGCCGCCCGCGTCCATGTCGGCGCGGCCGGTGAGGAAGGTGTCCGGTTGGGTGATCGCGGCGCGTACAGCGGATTCCCAGCCGGCCGTCCAGAGGCTGTCGCGGTTCATCGGCGTGCTCCCAGGGCGATCAGCTCGCAGATCTCGTCGTCGGTGAGCTCGCTGAGTGTGGAGCTGTCGTTGGTGAGGATGGCGTCGGCCAGGGCCCGCTTGTGCCGGAGGAGTTCATCCACCCGGTCCTCCAGGGTGTTCTCGGTGGTGAGCTGGTGAACGGTGACGGTGCGGGTCTGGCCGAGGCGGTGCGCCCGGTCGATGGCCTGGCTCTCCTTGGCCGGGTTCCAGGGCCGGTCGAAGAGGATGACGTGGCTGGCCTGGGTGAGCGTCAGGCCGCTTCCGCCGGCCTTGGCGGTGATGACCATGATCTGGCCGGGCCGGTTCTGGAAGGTGTCGATGAGCCGTTGACGATCGCGGCCGACGGCGATGTCGCCACTGAAGTAGAGCGGGTTGAGGCCGTGGCTCTGGAGGTGATGGACCAGGAGGCGGGCCATCGACCTGTACCGGGTGAAGACCAGGCATGACTCGGCCGGGTCGGACAGAACGGGCAGGAGATCGTCCAGCGCGGCGAGTTTCCCCGAGCGGGCCGCGGCTTGTCCTGGGTCGTAGGACTCGTCAAGCGGCTCGGCGAGGAACTGGCCGGGGGTGTTGCAGATCTTCTGTAGCTGGTCGAAGAGCTTGAACAGCAAGCCTTTGCGCGCGATGCCCTGGGAGGCGCGGATCTCGCGGAGCGTCGCGTCGGCGACACGCTGGTAGAGAGCGGCTTGTTCGGGGGTCAGGGAGACGATCCGGGGGCGGAGGACCTTGGGCGGGAGCTCGGGCAGGACGCCCGGGTCGGTCTTGCGCCGGCGCAGCATGAAGGCCTTGAGGAGGCTGGAGAGGCGTTCGGTGAGCTGGGTGTCGGTGAAGTTGTCCTCGATCGGCTTGCCGAACTGGTCCCGGAAGGTGCGCAGTGCGCCGAACAGCCCCGGGTTGAGCCAGTCCATCAGTGACCAGGCGTCGGTGAGGCTGTTCTCGACGGGCGTCCCGGTCAGGGCGATTCGGATGCCCGAGGGGAGGCGGCGCATCGCGATCGCCGTGGCCGTCTTGTGGTTCTTGATCAGCTGGGCCTCGTCGGAGATGACGAGGTCGAAGGGGTGCGCGGCCAGGATGTCGATGTCGCGGCGGACGGTCTCGTACGTCGTGATCATCAGGGTGCGGTCCGTCACTGCGTCCAGGGTCCGGTCCGGGCCGTGGTAGCGGACGGTCGGCACCTCGGGCGCGAACCGGTGCACCTCGCGTTCCCAGGTGATCACCATGGAGGCGGGGCAGACGACGAGGGTGGGTCCGGTGACCTGTCGCCCGTGATCGCGGCGGTGCAGGTGAAGGGCAAGCGCGGTCAGGGACTTACCCAATCCCATGTCGTCGGCGAGTAGGGCGCCGAAGCCGGCGTCGGTGGTGTTCGCCAGCCACGCCAGGCCGTGCTTCTGGTAGTCGCGCATGGTGGCCGACAGGCCGCTGGGGGAGTCCACGGGGGTTGTGCGGGAGCCGTTGCGCAGGAAGTGGACGAGGTCGGCCAGGTCGCCTTCCGCCGCGCACGGGTAGGTGCGGCCTTCGACACTGATCTGCCCGGTCAGGGAGGCTCGCAGCGCCTGGTCGGCGGAGACGGACGGCATCGTACGGTCGGCCGCGCGTCGGGCGGTCTCCTCGTCGACGAGGACCCACTGGTTGCGGACCTTCGTCAGCGGCACCGCGCTGTGCGCGAGCTGGTCCATCTCGCTGTCGGACAAGTCCTCGTCGGCCAGTGAAATCTGCCAGCGGCCGTCGAGGACGTCGTCCAGGGCAAACCGGGGGCGGGCTGCGGAGGCCGGGCCAGCGGGGCGGCGCTCCAGGACGGCGCGGGTGCGCAGGCGGTCCGTCCACGCATGGTGCCACTCCACGCGAAGCCCAGCCCGTTGCAGTTGCTGGGCGGCCTGCCCCTTCAACAGGACGGCCTCGCCGGCACGCAGGGTGAAGGTGTCCGGGACGGCCCGCTCCAGGAGCCGTGCGGCCGGTGCCCAGTTGGCTGCCACCCGGTGCAGACGCCGTCGTACCAGCTTCACCAGGTGCAAGTCGGAGGCGACCTCGGCGACCGGCCGCCAGGTGCGCTCGTTGGACGTTGGTGCATCCGGCCGACGCAGCCGGAGATCGGCCCAGAGCAGTTCGGTGTCCTGCGGGCTGTTCTTCTGCGGCGCGCGGATCGACAGCTCCAGCTCCAGCACCTCGTCCGTCGTGCCGGCGCGCAGATCATCGCCCCACTGCACGAGCGCGGGAGCGTGCTGCTGCCGGGGCACTGAGCTGGTGAAGGGGCCGTGCCCGAGTACGGTCGAGGTACCCGGTCCGCGGAGCATCCCCTCGGCGACGGCGTCGAGGCAAGCACGAATTGCGACCTGCGGGGTCCACATCTGATGCGGCTTGCTCTCCGTGACCATGCCACAGTTCGCCGGCGGCACCAGGACGCGCGCAAGCTGCCCGGCCTGGCCCTCTTCCTCAGCGGTCAGCGGGCCAGCCCGCCATACGTCCGTCCCATCGTCGGACAGGGCCGGGAAGACCCTCCCCGAGGCCACGACGGCCAGGCCCAGCCGGATCACCTGCCGCCACACCCGGACCGAGAGGGCCTCCTCGCCCGGGTCCTGGGCCTGCGGGATGAGGACGTTCGCCAGCAGCCGCAGCGGAACGTGCCAGCACTCCACCCTCTGCAGCTGGACTGCGGCCCCGAGAGACGGAAGGACGAGACCGGCTGTGCACGACCGGATCGGACGGTGGACTGTCTCCCGCGCCGGCAGCCCGTCAGGGCTGTAGACCAGGAACCGGGCGATCCCTCCCTCGATGTCGATAGTGATCTCCGCGCCCCGGCGCAGCCATGCTGCCAGGGCGGTTTCAGCGGCGTCAGCATCGTCCCGGCGGGCGACTGGTCCCGCGGGGCCGTGCCGTGCGCGGTTGTCGTGGATGTCGGGCACCGGTTCCGCCGGAACGGGCGCGGGCTCCGCGCCGGGAGGTGCGGCCAGCAGTTCCATCATGGCCTTCGCCGCATTGCGCTGGGCCGACCGCTTCGCCGCTCCGGACGCCTCGGCACGCAGTTTCTTCCCGGCGACCTTGCAGGTGACCTCGGCGATGTAGCCGGTCTCCGGGTTCAGGCGGGGCTGGCCGATGACCAGCGAGCTGATCCGCCCCTTCTGCTTGAGCTGGTTCAGCAGCACGAGGGCGTTCATCGCGTTCGCCTCTGGTACGGGTTCCTTCCCGCGCCAGACAGGGAGCGCGGGCGATACCGTCCGCTGCCACTCGGCGAGCAGCAGGGCCGCGGCTTCACGGCGGGCGCCGGACCTCCCCACACTGCGGCCTGTCCCTGACAGCAGCTGCCCGCGGCTGGTACAGGCGGCCACGCACACGAACAAGGGCTCCAGGCCAGTAATGCTCGGCTCCTCCTTGAACGTCAGCTCACCGATCGCTCCCGTCTCCTGCAGAGCAAGGAGCCGCTCCTGCGGTTCCGCGTCCGAAGGCTTCACTGCCGCAGCGGGAGTCTCCCTTTGTCGCGGCATGGGAATCTCGACGGGCAGGCCGGCGAGGTCGGCCAGGACATGCAGAGCGACAGCTCCCCGGGCGTCGCGCTTGCTGCCGCGCCACGGTCCGGTCACGGTGACCCTGTCGTCATCGGAGGTGTACGTGACACGGGACCGGAACGGGCCTGTCGCCCCGCCCGGCTTCTGCTCCTCGGTGAACACCGGATTGGGCTGGTTGCGCATGGAGTGGTAGAGCGTCAGCACGGTCACTGCGGTCCCGGGGTTCTCCCCGGCCGCGTACAGGGCGGCCTTGCGGGCCGGATCCCAGCCGGATGCCGCCGCGTCGAACAGCACGGCCTGGAGATCACGGGGAATGAGCGCGCCTGCGGCGATACGGGTAGCTACTTCCGCCACCACGGCCGGGGCGACAGCCGGCCGTGCGAGGGCGTGCAGCAGTCGTTCTGCGAATGACTGATCTGTGGCTGTCGCACCGGATCCGGCCGAGTAGCGGGCAGCGGGCAGCCAGCCCTTCTCGGCGAAGTCACTCTGCTCCACTAGTTCAAGGCCGGACAGGTGGCCCAGGAGGCTGACCACAGCGCCTTGGAAGGCCGTTTTCTTCACACCACGTGTGACAGCGGCGCCGTGCACCTGTCGATCCTTGTCGTGCCAGCCAGCCTGCACGACGAACACGTCGGGTCCTCCCAGGTGCAGGTCCCGCACTACGAGCGCGGTCGGGGTGCCGCAGTCCTGCGCGTAGGAGTGCAACAGCGACGTGGCGAGCTCAGGCCTCGCCCGCACCACAGTCCACGCTGCTGTCATCGCCTGTTCCGCGATGGGAATCCCCTCGAACTGAAGCAGGAGCAGACGCAGTTCCTTTACACCCAGCTGCCCGTTTCCAGCCCGGACGGCGGCCTCGGCCGCCAGCTCGAAGGTCAGATGCTGGACATCACGCGCCTTCTCCAGCAGCCGAGAGAACACCTGGGGCTCCAGGGCGCTGAGATCCACCCGTGCAGGAGCGGAGGGACGCGGCACCTGTGCCGACCGGGCAGAGGAAGGAATCGACATGACAAACCTTGGAGGAGAACACAGAGCCCATCAGTGCGCCGAGGTACGCAAGGCCGGTAGCAGATGGTTGCAGACCGTGAAGACAGCGAACCCTGAAAAAGGGATATATGGGCACCATGCCACCTGAATGCGTTGACAAACTGTCACGGAGTTGACTTGCGGACCCTCCTTCATGAGGAGCCCCCCGACGCCGGCCTGCCCGACGAGCCCTCTCTCATGACCGACGACGCAGCCGCCTGGCACATCCACAGCTTGCATATCCAGGGCCTCATGGTGATGGACGACGACTGCGTGATGAACCTCGTCGTGGGGGACCCGAGGCGCAGCAAGTGGGTCTTGAACGGCCACATGACGGATTCCGGCACGTAGCTGCCTGCTCGGGCTCGCGCGGCTGCGGACAGCAGGGTGGAGGGTGGCGGTCTCGAGCCTGACGGTTGAGACCACCACCAACCAACCAGGGCCCGTCACCGGTCGGTGGCGGGCCCTGCAGTTTGTCAGGCAAGTACGGCGTGTCCGGCGTCCGTGGCTTCCACGAGGTCAGGGCGCTCGCCGTTCGCCGGGTGCACGATCCGGAGCAACCCTTTTTCGTGCAGCGTGAGCATCTCGCCGTAGAGACCGATCTGCTTCTCCGCCCACGCCTCCCGGCTTGGGTCATCCTCGGACGTGCTCCGCGGGAAGTTCGGCGGGTGGATCGTGTGGAAGAAGCTCGAGGCCGCCACGGGCTCCGGGGACTCGGCGATGAGGCGCAGCAGCTCGCGTGCGTCAGCGTTCAGCGTCATGCCTGCAGCGTAGGCCGCGGCCAGTACTTCCTGGGGCAACAGCGTGGGGGTGGTGGTCTCGGACCTTGTCGGTCGAGACCACCACCCCCGAGCTTCAGCGTGCAGTTGCCGTGCGGGGATCTTCCAGCAGATCCAGCTGGCGGTCATAGACTCCTGCTCCCGCAGGAGCGTGGCACACAAGAAGGGGCATCAGGTGGGGGTATTACTGGTGGGCACCGAGATGTCAGAGGCCTACGCGTCAGCGATGGTCACGGTGATCCCCGTGATTCTGCTGGTAGCGGCCATCGAGACGAGTCGCTTCAGCAGCGTGATCGATGAAGTGAGACTCCAGCGCGCGAACAAGGTTCTCGAAGAAGCGCGTGAAGGACGAGTTTTGTCGCCTGACCTACCCAAGGCAGTAGTTCGCTGGCACCTAGCCTCCTACTGCATCTTCGGGCTGCTGTGGATCTCGCACCTGTGGGCGGAGATGAATCTGATCTTCTGGCTGTCCTACACGGAAAAAGACCCCGACCCCGCCCTCGCGGTCTACGTGAAGTGGACGGCCATCACTGGCTTCTGGCTGGTGATGTTCGGGGCTGCCGCGCAACGCCAGGTAGCGGCCTGGAGTCAGAGGGAAGAGCGAGAGGCTCTCCTTGATGAGGCGCAGGCTCTCATGCGTCGGAAGCGCAGCCGCCTACGGTGAGCGTGCCCTCATCGGCACCGACACCCGAGCTGGGCTGGTGGTTTCAAGCCTAAAAGTCGAGATCGCCACTCCCATAGACATGTGCGTTCAGGGACTGTCAGTCAGGCCTGCTCGAGAGCCGTGTGTACAGCCATGAGGTAAGCCACCCGCGCGCCTTCAGTTTCCTCATGGTTCGAAGTGAGTACCTGGCCTGCGTACTGGCTGGCTGCGGCTGCCACAGACTGGGGGCCTTCGACGTACATCATGCTCTCCGCGCGCATCAGTCTGCTTCGCGTCGCATTCGTTCGATCCAGCTGGCAGCACTGTGCGGCATCGAGGAATTCCACGTAGGCCTGCCGACGGTGGTCGAGCACCCGCGTGCGACGCTGCTCGTCCAACGTGGCCTGTACGGTCGATATGAGCGCCCGGGCCTGGGCCTGCCCGGCGACTTCGGCTGCGACGGCTTGTCGGTGGCCGGCCTTCCACGCGAAGAACCCGGTCACGATGCTGCCCAGGATGGCCGATCCGGCGGCGATCAGGGCGATCCCCCACTCACTCATACGGCGGATCCTGCCACGTGCCCACAACTGATGACATTGTCATCAGTTACCCAGCGTCGGCCCCGTTGTCGGTGGGCTCCGCTACGGTGGATCATGCACGACCCGGCATGCCGCGAACCGCCGTTTCCGCCGCCGCCCGCGCCCACGCCGCGCGAGGGCAGCACCGCCGGACAAGGGCCGAAGCCGGGTCCCGTGCGGCACACCTGATGCACCGTCCTGCCCGGCAGTCTTGCATGTGACGTCCGGTGGGAAGCATGGGATCCCGCTGTGGAGACAACCATGACCAAGACCGGCAGCGACCACCTCAAGCGCCGCGTCCGCGACCTCGCCCGGGCCACCAGCCGCCGCTACCCGACGTCCTGGCCGAGCTGTGCCGCGGCCGCCCTGCGCCGACGCCGTCCCATGCACCGTCGAAGGAGCTCGTCCGCGTCTGCAACGGGCTCGCTCACCCTTTCGGCATCACCCCCTGCGTTCGGCTGGCAGGCCACGAGCGCTCCGATGGCACCCCCTGGTCCTCCTGCGAGGTCGACCCGCACTACCCCGTGCACATCTGGCACGGCTACTTCACGGCCGAGGGCGAGGCCCACCGCGCGCAGCACGACCGGTGGTGGAACTCCCTGACCCCGGAGCAGCGCAAGGGGGAGGAAGCCCGGTACCGGGACGAGATGGCCGCAGACGCCGCGGAGCCCGTCGACCCGGGCTTCTACGCGGACCTGGACGACGAGGACGACTACTGCGGCGACGAGGACGGCGAGTGGTGACCGGGGCGGTGGAAACCGTGAACCTGATGCAGATCGCCCGCCAGGCCGGCGTCGGCCGGGCCGCGGTCGTGAACTGGCGCCGCCGCCACGACGACTTTCCCCAGCCCGCCGTCGGCACACCGTTCATCCTCCTGACGGCCCCCGGGCCCAAGGGCCCTTCCAGGAGCTCCAGCAGCTCTGTAGCGCCTTGAACGAGCTCCGGCGATGATCTTCCGCCGCTTAGGTGTTTCGGGCACGTAGATGCCCTCTCGGGGCTTCTCTGTCCGGGTCGGGCCGATCGGCTCGGGGTAGCTCGTGCGGTCCGGTCAGGATGCAGGCCTGAGCTGGGCTTCGTACCGTCGAAAGCGGCATCCGACAGGACGGACCGCCTGCAGGCCCGCGACCACGCCCCTGGTCGCGGGCCTCATTCATGCGCAGGGTCGTCCCCCGGTGCGGCCAGGTCACGGGCGCCGCTTGTCAGCTGCGGTCCGGCAGCGCCTGGCCTGTGTGGTGGAGGTAGGCGGTGTAGGCGGCCTCGGCGAACCACCAGCTCTCCGGAGTCGCACGAGGGCAAGGCCGCGGCCGGGCCAGTGTGACGGTCCGGTCGTCGTCGCTGAGGAAGACTCCGATGCCGGCGCGGACGAAGCGATGGAGCCAGTCGTCCGTGCGGGGCCGTCGGCGCGCGATACGCACGGCGGCGGCGGTGAACGGCCGGTAGCGGTCGGCGGTGTCGAAAGCGAGCTGACCGAGGGTGGGGGCAGTGAGTTCGGCCAGGGTGACTCGGCACGCCCTGATGGCATGTCGGGTGACG
This sequence comes from Streptomyces vietnamensis, assembly GCF_000830005.1. NCBI lineage: Bacteria > Bacillati > Actinomycetota > Actinomycetes > Kitasatosporales > Streptomycetaceae > Streptomyces > Streptomyces vietnamensis. The sequence goes on from NZ_CP010408.1 coordinate 209,835, forward strand.
TGCCCGCGGGAGACGGTGCAGATTCCGGCCGGCGCCTGGGAGACGTAGTCACGCTGGGCTGGTGTGAGGGCCGCCAGCGGTACAGGCAGGTCTGTGGGGAGGGTCCCGAGGGTGGCGAGGCCGCCGAAGCCGTAGCCGCTCACGGCCCCGATGCCAGCGGCCTGTCGGCGAGCGTGTTCAGCAGGGTCGATCTCCACGTGCAGGATGGCGCTGGGTAAGCCGCCGTACGCCACGGTCTCCGAGGCGATCGTGTGGGTGAGGGTCACCGGTTTGCCTCCGTCGCGGTTGGCTTGCCCAGAGCCTCCAGCTGGTCTTGGACAACGGCGAGGACCTCGGCCGGCGGCCTCCACAGGCCAAGGGCGCCGCGCGCCGGCACGGGCTGGGGGAGGGGCGTGACATCACGGAGGATCCAGTGCCAGTACCCGGGGAATCCCCAGGTACCGCAACAGCCGTCGGTGGCCTGGTGGCAGGAGTCGAGGACGGCGGCGGCGAGGATGGCACCGCGGATGTCCGGCCAGGCATACCCGTCGAGGTCGGCGGCGGTGATGCCGGAGGCATGGGCCTGCTGCGCGGCGTGGATGAGGACACCGGTGCCCAGGGCGGCCCGGGGGATGGGGCGGCTGCGGTTCTCACAGCGCTTCTCACCATGGGCGATGGCGTCAGCGTAGGGCTGACGTACAGAGAGAGCCCGAAATGTCTCACTCATGGCATTCATCATGTGTTGGCCATGTCGGAGATACGGCTGTAGTGCATCAGTGCGGCGGCAGTGACCGTAGCCCGGGGCCCGAACCTGTTCTTCTCGATCACGAGGTCCACCTCGCCGGCGCGCGGGGACTCGGGCTCGTCCATGTCGGGACGCTCGACCTTGATGACCACCGACGCGTCGTTCTTGATGGCCCGCGACTCGCGCATCAGCCCGTCGTCGTTGAGCTGGGAGAGGGCGATGACGTGGCAGTCCAGGGCCACGGACAGGTTCTTGAGGCCGCGTGAGACGGCGGCGACGGCCTGTTCACGGCTGATGTTGCGGTTCTGCTCGACTTCGACCAGCTGGAGGTAGTCGACCACCAAAACGTCCAGGCCGTCCGTGCGCACGCAGGCGCGGGCCGCCGATTCGATGTCTCCCAGGGCGGCGCTGTCGGGTCGGTAGACCCGTAGCGGCAGCGTCCTGAACAGCTCGCGGCCCAGGCGCTCGACCTCCTTCCACCCCTCAGGCGTCAGGCCGTCCTGGCGGGTCAGGTGGTGCATCGCGATCGACCCCTCGGCCGCGACGATCTTGTGCATCAGCTCCGCGGCGCTCATCTCCAGCGAAGAGAACATCACCTTCGCCCCCGTCTTGGCCGCCGCGACGGCCGCGTTCAGGGCGAGCGTCGACTTGCCCACGCCGGACTGTGCGGCGATGACCGTGACGTTGCCCGGACGCATCCCCGAGGTGACGGCGTCGAGATCGGAAATCCCGTAGGGAAGCCCCATCTGCCGGCCGTTCTGGATCTCCTCCAGCTCGGCCACGTAGTCGAGGTAGATGTCGTCCACGGCCGGCGGGGCGGCGCTCAGGCCGGGCATTCCGGCGACGATCGCGGTCAACTCCTGTTCGACCAGGCTGCGCACGTCGGCTTCGTCGCCCTCCTCGCTGTAGGCGTACTGGAGGATCTTCTGCGCCGCCTCGATCGCCCTGCGGCGGTACGCCTTGGCCCGAACGATCTCCGCATACTGGGCACCGTGCGCGGTCGTGGGTACGGCCTGGACGCAGGCGTGCAGGTACGAGGCCCCGCCGACCTTGCCCAGCTCCCCGAGCCTGTTCAGCTCCTCGGCGACGGTGAGAGGGTCCACGGCCTGCTGGGTCTGGCGCAAGTGGCAGATCGCACGGTGGATCGTCGCGTGGGCGGGCAAGTAGTAGTCCTCCGCGACGAGGCCCGTCTCCAGGGCCTCCGCGGCGTACCGCCCGGCGGCCCACGTGCTGCTCATCAGGGTGCCGAGGGTGGCCTGCTCGGCCTCCAGGCTCCGGGGAGGCGTGCGCAGGAACCCGGCGTCGTCAGAGCCGGCCGGGGGGCGCTGGTCGGGAAAGTCGTAGGTGCTGGACACTGGAGCTCCTGTTCGGTGCTTCGGGCAGGACTGCGGGTCGGACCGTGTCAGCGGTCCGGCCCGTCTTTGTGCGTCAGGCCGTGACGCAGGGGATGCAGCGGCTCCCCGCGCGGTACTGCGGATGCTTGGGACACATCCCGTCCGAGGACGCCCCTGCGGAGGACTTCTCCGCAGCAGCGGCGACCGCCACGTAGCGGGGCAGGTTCGGGATCCGGTCGCGCTCCAGCAGCCGGTACGGGTTGGTGATCTTGTACGGGTTCTTCGTCAGCTGCTTCGTCAGCAGGGCGCGGTCGACTGTGCCGATGCCGGGCCAGCCCTGCTCGGCCATCACCTTGAGCAGCTTCGGGGCCAGCTTGCTCGCGTTCAGCCTGCCCTGGGTCCAGGGGTCAGGCAGCAGCTGCAGGACGTCCGCAGCTGCCCGAAGGTCTTCCTCGGCGTAGCCAGCCCCCTCCTCCTCCCTCGGTGACGGCAGCGACGTGCTGCTGCTGGTGTTCGCGAGGGGGTTGGGGGAGGAGGTAGTTACCTCCTCCGGGGGGTGTGGGGGGGACGGCTTTCCGCTTCGCCTGTCAGGAGAAGCGGTCTGACCTGCGGAAACGTGCCGTTTTCCGCTTCGCCTGTCAGCGCGTGCCTTGTCAGCGCGTGCCTTGTCAGGAGAAGCGGTCTGACCTGCGGAAATGATGTTACTGGGCGGTAGTGTCGGAACCGCTTCTCCTGACAAGGGAAGCGGACCATTCTGGACTGAAACGGACGTGCCGGGAGGGGTCCAGTTCGGGTTCAGAGCGGGAAACTCGTAGAAGGTGTACTCGACCGCGCCGAAGTTGCCGCCGTTCTCCTGGGTACGGTGCAGAAAGCCCGCGGACCGCAGCCGGGCGACCGACTCGTAGACAGCCTTACTGCCGATCAAGCCCTTGCCGTTGGCGCTGCGGACTCCCTCGCGCCGCAGCGCCTCCACCAGCTCATCCACGGTGAAGCTCTGACCGTCCTCGCACAGGAAATGGATGTGCGCCAGGACCAGGAAGTCGAGCGCGTGGGTCAGGCCGGAGCCGTAAAGCATGTGCCGATACAGCGGCACCGACGGCCGTAGCGCCGGCGCCCGGCCGGTGACCCGGGCTGACCCCGGCTCCTGCAGAAGACCCTCGGTCACAGGGCACCCCCCTCTCGCCGCAGAATGCGCACGGTTTCGAGGGCCGGGTCCGCAAGGGGGGAATCGGCGATGGCCTTGCTGATGGCTCGGGGCGTCATCTGGCTCGCGCCCCACCCCCCGGCAGCCGGGAAGGCAGGACGGAGGCTGTCGGGTACAGGGCGCACGGGGTAGACGTGCACGGCACACCTCCAAGTGGATGTTGTGCCGTGAACACTGCTCAGACGGGCTTGCCCGAAGGCTTGCCCCGGAATCGGACGGAGGACGGACTCGGCTTGCCGGACGCCGGGCAAGCCGGGAGTGCCCCAGGAGGGCAAGCCGGCGAAGAAGAGGCTGTCCGCGGAGGCGAGGGTGCCGAGATCCATGCAAGTGGTGCGAATTGACACGTACGGTCCCTAAATGAGGGAGCCGTGAGTCAGCGATCAAGAGTGACGCGGATCACCGATCGTGGGCCCGTGCTGGGCTTCTGCCGGTGCATCTGTCTATTCTGCTGGGCAGGTGACTACACGGGCCTCGTGTCCAAGGCACCCGGCGCGGTCACCGCGCTGACTCCGACTCCGTTTGCTGCCAGGCTGGGGAGTCGAACTAGACGGCCGTTCCTGTTACCGCAGGGCGGCCGTCGCCGTTTTATGGGGATGGTTCGCTGGGCACGGAGAGATTCTCCTTGGAGATCATGAGGTTCTAGGTGCGACGCGCAGACTTGCGGGCAGCTGTCGCAGTTGTCCCGTCAAGCAACACGTATGCGGCGGTGGCATCGTCGGACTGCTTGAACCGGGGCCATCGCTCGCCAACCGGGTCGCCGAGCTCTGCTTCACGTGTACGAGCGATGAGGGCCGCCGGGCCCTCGCTGCTGAGTAGGTCAAGGAGCTGACCCCAGCTCAGAACTCCGAACGTGTCGACGAGGCGACTGGCGCCGTCTGTCAGCAGTGCTGCTTGCCGGATCTGCGTAAGGGCGATGGTGCCAGTGATCGCCTCGTCGGCGGCTGCCGGGTCGGTGGCTGCTACCCAGTAGCCGCCAGGTCGGTTTCGGAGCTGGCGTTGGACGGTGACGAGCGCAGACACCCGGGTGGCGTGATCTGGAGTGCCTGTGGGGCCCCGGAGGGCAGCGCGCATCTCCACGCCAGCGACCTCTTCGACACGCTTGTCGACGATGGCTTGGACACCTCGTTCGCCAAGGTCAAGCAGCAGGACGTTGTCAGAGAGTACGAGGTAGTCGAGGTCATCTACCCGTTTCCGGATCATCACGACAGTTGATGCCGGGACCGCTTCCTGGTCCAGCGCGCAGCTGTCGCGATGCAGCGCGTTGACCTCAGAGATGGCGGTTCGGAGAGCTTCCTGGAGAGGCACGGTGTCGCTGCTGATCAGGTTGATCAGGCGCGTGCCGAGCTGCTGTACGAACCATGGGGTGCCATGAATGCATCCCATGGGCAGATCCTTTGGGGCTGACAGGCCATCCAGTACGACGACCGCGGTAGGGCTGGCGTAGACGGAATCCTCGTTTGCGACGCCCACACCTTGGGCTGATGCCATGCATACCTGCATGTCAAACCCCTTCCGGGCGATAGAACGGGGTGATGCGCTCGCTCGCGACGACCTCCAGGGTCTCCGGATCGAACCGGCTGGAGATGAGGGTCGAGAACCTCTTGGCCTTGAGTTCGCGGTGCACGTTGGCCAGTTCTCCGTTGAGCCAGTGGATGACACCCCCGGAGCCGCGGGCGTGAATGCCAGCGATGTAGAGGAAGGTGCCCTGCCCGTCAGGTCTGGGAAGCCGGCCGAAGTAGGCGATGTCGCCATTCTCGCCGTGATCCATGGGGGAGCGGTACACCGTGCCGGTGCTTCGGTCGACAAGGTGCCAGCCGTCGTTGTCCTGGCTGAACCGTAGGTGAGGGTCGCTCTCGAGGATCTGCTCGATCAAGGGAGAGAGACGAGGGCCGCAGATGACAACCAGGTTGTTTCGGTTGAGCCGGACGTTGCCACCGAGCGGAATCCGCTCGAACGTGATCTCCAAACCAACTTCTTCAGCGAGCTCGCGCAGGCGCTCATAGGTCTGGACATCCTCAGTGGCGATCACCGGGCCTTGCACGGGCTTGTCACGGCCATCCTGCAGCTTGCCGGCCTCGAGCTTTTCAGCGAGGGCCACGACGACCTTCCCCGAACCGAGGAACAGCCGCTCTGGCGGAGCGCCCTTCGCAAGCTGGCTCACACGCCCCTTGCTGATCCCTAGCTCGGCAGCAAGTTGGGTGCTGTTGAGTTGGCCTGCACGCAGCGTTTCGTTCATAGCTTCGTTGCGGACGACCTGAAACTCGGTGCCGTAGTCCTGAGCTCGGCCAGCCAGGGCGTGTGCCGCCTTTGCCCGCTCCAAGGGGTCGGACACTTCCTTCAGCTGGGACAAGGTGACATCGAAAGCAGAGTCCAGCTGCTCCCCCGGTGGGGTCGGGTACTCGCCGAGCCGTTCCATGTGAGCCTCCTTTCGTGGGTCATGTTTACCTCATTAAACCGCACCGGTTCAAGGAGGTTGACTCGGGGTGTGACGAGGCCTATGGTTTCCGTAGTCGAGAGCTTAGGGCGCTAAAACGCTCGGTCGCGTTCGCTATATAGGCACGTCAAGCGCCGTTGTCGCCGCCCCCAGGGCAGCGACTGGGTGACGACCAAAGAGCCGTCACCACGTATCACCGCAGTAGTCGTCCGCCCTCCGGGGCGGCCGGGGTAGTCCTCGGGGTCACCCAGGGCGCGAGAGCACCATCGAACTCCTCCGGAGCCTGACGGCCGCGACAACTGTGTGCACGTCGCAGCGCTATGCGCTGTCCGTCCTGCGGGACGCCGGCCTCGCGCCGTGCGGCCCGAAGGGCGGAGAGAGCATCGCGACCCGCGCCCCCACCGCTCCGTCCGTGAGGAGTCCAGATGTCTGCTTCCACCCTTGAGCGCACCGCCCGGCCCCGCCGGAGCCGGACCCGCTCCCGCACCGTCAACGCCCGCCCGGCGCTGGCCCTCTCCACCCTCAAGCCCAACCAGTACGACCTGCGCCCGGCCTGTGCGTCGCTGGTCTGCCCCGACTGCGAGACGTGGGTACCGATCACCGGTCTCCAGACCAGGAAGCCCAAGCTCGTGCCGCACGACGCCGGCCGCGCGGGCAAGGACGCGGCCGTCCGCTGCCGCCTGGGCAGCAACCGCCTGATCACGGTCGACGTCACAGCCAGGAAGTGGGAGGAGCGCCTGACGGACGGCAACGCGCAGACCGCGCACCGCCGCCGGACCACCGTGCGGCGCAAGCCGAAGGTCGAAATCGCTCCGGCTGTCAGCCAGATCGCCGCGCAGAAGCAGGCACCGGCGGATGACGAGCGGGGCGACGGCCGGCCCCTGTGGCTGGTGCGCAGGAACCAGTGGGCGGCGACCGAGTCCGCGGTCCGCGACGCCGACACCCGCCGCGCGCAGCTGCCCGGCGGCGACGCCCCGCTGGGTGCCCCGCCGGTCCCGTTCAAGACGCTCCGCGCCCAGCGCCCCGCGCGCTGAACCCCCGCACGAACCGCTACGGCCCCGGCCGTCCCCAGCATGTCGGGGACGGCCGGGGCCGCGGCTGCTCGTACGGCAGTCGAAAGGCACGACAGCCCCGGCGACTTGAGACCCCCGGGGCTGTCCAGGACCTGTATGGAGGACCTGATGCCCATCAGCATCGCACGCACCATCCTGAGCCCGGGTACGGCCCGGACCGGTCTGTCCGTCCGGGCCGGGGTCGTCGACGACATCGAGCGCGAGGACGACGCCAAGGGTTACGAGCCCGAGGCCCGGCTCCACGAGCTCGTGCAGCGCCTGGTGGCCGACGGTGACCGCCGCGCCCAGCAGGCCGGCCTCCGGGCCCGGCGCACCCTGGGCCAGATGGACCCGGGCCACCAGCGCCGCGAGCTCCTGACGCTGACGGGTTCGACGCGAGGTACTGGTGAATGCCGGGCGATTGGTCGGCGGGCTCAGAACGGAGAGGCGGTGTCGGCATGAACGCATGCCTCGCCAGGCTCACCGCAGCTCTGCGCCACATGTGGCAGTGCGCCAAGTGTGGCTGCTGGTCCCAGACCCAGGAGTGCCCGTTTTGCTAGAAACGAACGGCCGCTCTGGTGACCTCTACCGCCGGTACATGGCTGCCGACACCGCCTACCGCCGGCACGCCGATGCCTGTACGGCCTGCACGACCACTGCCCCCGCCCAGGACTGTCGTACCGGGGCGCGGTTGTACGAGTCGTTCTCGACTCTCCAGGCCGCCTACCTCAACCATCTGAAGTAGTGCCGACTCCGGCATTGCCCATCGGTCCCGTGCCTTCCTGGGCGGGGCCGGTGGAGAGCGCCGGGACCATCCCGCTCCGGCCGTACGGCCGTCGACACAGCAACAGCCCCAGGGATGCGCGTCCCCGGGGCTGCTTCTTGCACAGGACCTGTCTGGAGGCCCTTGATGAAGTACATCGTAGTCACCAGCGCCTACGCGCCCACCTCCACCGCGGTGCCCGAGCGGCCTCGCCCCGCCTGCGCCGGGCAGGACCCCGACATCTTCTTCCCGGAGGGCGACCTCGGTCCCACGCTCCCGCAGCTCACCAAGGCCAAGCAGATCTGCGCGCGATGCCCCCTGATCCACTCCTGCCTCCAAGGCGCCCTGGAGCGCGGCGAGGAGCACGGCGTATGGGGCGGCCTGTCCACCGCCGAGCGTCACGAACTGACGGCCCGAAGGGCTCCCGGCCCGCTCTCCGTGGCCGCATGACCGGCCCTGACGGTTGCCTGATCCGCCCGTACCGAGCTGCCGCATGCTCGGCGGCCGGGCCGAGCGGTGAAGGGGAGCCGGACAGCCCGGACCACCTGATCCCCTAGGAGTTGCCATGCGCGACAACACCCACGAGACCACCTGTGCCGCCGTGTTCACCGACGAGGTCCTCTCCCGGGCCGCCGAGCTCGCGCGGGACTCCTACCAGCCGGTGTGGACCGGCGCCTCGGGTGAGGAGTCGACCGGCGAGTCGGTCGCCCGCCACCTGGAGGCGGCCGCCGCCCTGCTGGAGACCGACGGCTGGACCCGCACCAGCACCTACACCTCGCCCGCGAGCACGAAGCTGCCCGCGATCGAGTCGATGAGCACGCAGGCCATGGTCCGCGAGGTGCTCCGCGCGATCCGGGAGGAAACCGCCCCCGGCCCGCGCACCCTGTCCGTGGCGTTGGACCACACGGCGCGCGGCGAGGACGGCGACACCGACACCCGCGACGTCGCCTACCAGGTCCTGAACCGGGTGGTCCGCGCGCTGACCGGCCACGACCAGGCCCACGCCACGGCGTGGACGGAGCGCCTGCACCGCACCCGCGAGGACGTCCTCGACCTGCTGGCCGCCGGTGCCCGCTTCGCCCGCACCTACGGGCCCGGCGCCACCGCGGCGCCCGAGGCTGCCTGACCGAGCGGCGGGCAATGAAGCGCCGCCCGCCAACGGGCCCGCAACACCGTCTGATCTGCTCTGGCGGCTGCCTGATCCGCCCGCACCGGCTGCTCACCACGGCGGCCGGGACGGGCGGTGACGGGGAGCCGGACAGCCCGGCCCATGGAGTACGAGAGGGATTTCCCATGCGCGATCTCATCAAGGCCGTCTCCCAGACCTCGGGCGACGACGAGGAGCAGACCCAGACCCGCATTCCGGTCGACGAGGTCTGACGGCTGCCTGATCCGCCCGCACCGACCGTCGACCCCGGCGGCCGGTGCGGGCGGTGAGGGGGAGCCGGGCAGTCCGGACCCGTCGGCCTTCGGGCCGGTGTATGCGATGTGAGGAGAGCATGTGACCCAGCCCCAGACGCAGGCCACCCGCCCCAAAATCACCTACACCAAGGCGACATCGTCCTGTTTCGCGACGTCGAACGGTTCTGGCTCGGTCTTCCCGGCCACACCTTCGTCGGCCGGGTGGAGCGGTCCTGGACGCACGCCGACACCCGCAAGGTCCTCTACGACCTGACCGAGCTGAGCGGCAACCGGGCCCGCGCCGGGATCGACCCCGACTACATGCGGCTGCTCCCGGCGACGGACGCGATGCACGACATCGACACCGCGCCGCTCAGCGAGCCGGACACCGGGGCGATGACCCCGGCCGCCGTCGCCTGGCTGCGCCAGCACCTCGGGCAGGACAGCAGCGCGCTGCCCGCCCGTCCCTGACCACCTGCTCACGCAGACGGCCCTCCGAGTCCTCGGCATTCGAGCTGCCGGGGCCTCGGAGGGCCTGGTCACGACCCTACCGACCCGATGCCGACCGCGGTGGCCTCTTGCACGAGGCGCCGGAAAGAGAGGACACCCCGTGGCCAACACCACCAGCCGGCGCAGGCGGAAGCCCGCCCCGGCCGCGAAGCCCCGAGGCGCCGGCCGCGCCAAGGCGCCGGTGGCTCCGGCCGCCATCCCCGCTCAGGCCGCCGCCCTCGAGGAGACCGTGCCGCTGGTGTTCGAGGAGGCCGACCCGGTCCTGGCCGACGCCGCCGACCGGGCCGCCGACCTCCGCGACCAGGCCGCCGCCGACGCCGCCCGGATCGTCGCCGCGGGCGAGGCCCGCGCCGCCGAACTGCTGGACGGCGCCCGCTCGGAGGCGGCCACCCTCACCGAGGAGGCCACCGCCGAGCAGCACCGTCTCCTGACCGACGCCACCACGGCGGCCGACCAGGCCCGCACGGACGGCGAGGCCAAGGCGGAGCAGCTGCTCGCCGATGCCCGGGCCGCGGCCGAGGCCCTGACCACCGAGGCCACCGGCAAGGCCGACGCGCTCCTGGCCGAGGCCGCCGAGGCCGCCGCCCGGGTCCGTGAGGACACCGCGATCTCTGCGGACGCCGACGCGAAGAAGATCCGCACCGACGCCGAGACGGCGGCGCAGCAGCTGCTCGCCGACGCCCGCGGCGAGGCCGACACCTTCACCACGACGGCGGCCGAGAAGGCGGAGGAGGTCCTGGCCGACGCGAACCGCCGGGCGCAGGACGTCCTGGCCGACGCGGCCGCCGATGCCGAGCAGGCCCGTACGGAGGCCGGCCGGGAAGCGGAGCGGCTCCTTGCCGAGGCGAAGGAGAAGAGCGCCGAACTCCTCGCCGGGGCCAAGCGCACCGCGGTCGACACCCGCACGGCCGCGGCCAAGGACGCCGAGCAGGTCTTGGACCGGGCCCGCACCGACGCGGAGCGGACTCGCCGCAGCGCGGACGAGCAGGCCGCGCAGGTGCGGGCCGGGGCGGAGAAACTGGCCGCCGGCCTTCGCGCCGACGCCGACCGCGCCCTGGGCGACGCCCGCAAGGCCGCCGAGGAGCTGCGGGCCGCCACCGACACGGACGTTGCCCGGCTGCGGGACCAGGCGGAGACAGACGCGAGGACGGCCCGGGAGGCGGCGGCCAAGGCCACCACCGACCAGGCCGCCGCCGCGCAGGCCCTGGCCGAGGCCGAACGGATCCTCGAGGCCGCGACGCAGCGCACCGTGCGCCGGGCGCGGCGCCGGGAGATCCGGGCCGAGTCCCGCGCCAAGCGGCGCAAGGTCCGCGACGAGGCCCGGCCCGCCGGCGGTGTTCCGCCGCTGTCCGGGCAGGAGCTGCTCCTGGTTGTCGGGATCGTCCTGGCGGCCGCGGCCGTGTCCACCCTCGGCCTGCTCTCCTCCTACACCGCCCTGGAGGCCAAGGCCGCCGGGTGGGGCTGGGAGTGGCCGTGGCTGCTGCCGGTCGGCATCGACGTCGCGATCCCCGCGTTCACCGGCGCCAACCTGATCCTGATCCGGATGGGGATGGAGCTGCGCTGGATCCGCTGGGTTCCCCGGGTGCTGACGGCGGTGACCGTGTACCTGAACTGGAACGCCTCGGACTCCGCCTCGGGCCGCATCGGGCACGCCGCCCTCACGCTGCTGTGGGTGGTGTTCTCGGAGATCGCCTCCCACGTGTACGCCACGAGGATCGGCGCGGTCACCGGCAAGGTGCGGATGGAGACGGTGCGCCGCAGCCGCTGGCTACTCGCTCCGATCCCCACTGCCCGGCTTCGCCGCCGGATGATCCTGTGGGAGATCCACTCCTACGACGAGGCGCTCACCCGCCTCCAGCAGGAGACCTGGCTGCGAGCGCGGCTGCGCGAGGAGTACGGCTGGCTGTGGCGGCGGAAGGCGCCGCTGGAGCAGAGGATGGCGCTCAAGCTCGGCTCGGCGCCCGCCGCGCTCGCCGACACGCTCACCCCCGAGGACGCTCACACCGTCGAACGGGGCGAGGCGAGCGCCGACGCTCACCCGGATGCGAGCGACGCTCACCCGGATGCGAGCGACGCTCACCCGGATGCGAGCGGCGCTCACCCCGAGGTGAGCGCGCTCATCCCCGGCAAGAGGGAGGGCGAGCGCGAGCGCCCGGCGCTCACCGCAGGCGCTCACAGAGGTGAGCGCCCCGCAGAGGCCGACGACGCTCGCCGAGCGGAGGGCAGTCGAACCCACAGCGAGCGCGACGCGCTCACCGAGCGCCGCCACAAACGGATCCGGCTCCTCTACACCGAGCTCGGACGCCGTCCGGAGTGGACGGAGATCCGCGACGCGCTCACCGAGGCCGGTCTGTCCGACGAGCCGGTCTCCCGTCCGACGGCCCAGCGCCTGCGCGCTCAGGTCGAGGAGGGCACCCCGGGCGTCCCGGCGAGCGCGAGCGTGAGCGCCGGGGCGAGCGTCCCGGCGGGCGTCTGAGCGCCCACCGCACTCACCGCCCCACCTGAGCGCCCACCGGCGCTCGCCGCACCTGCCGCTCATGGTCGCCCCCGGCCCGCGCCCACGCTCCCTTGAGCGTGAGCGCGGACCGGTGACGGCCACGGCCTGCAGGCCGCTCGCCCGCACCGCGCCCCGAGCACGGACGCAGCGGGCCAGGCACAACCGAGCGCCACCCGCCCCGCGCCATGACCGCATCCGTCTCCTCTGCACCGAGCTCGGGCGCCGCCCCGAGCGGCTGGAGATCCGCGACGCGGTTCAGGCGTACGAAGGCCCCCTGCTGAAGCGTGATCAGCAGGGGGCCTCGGTCTTCTGCTCACGCAAGAAAGGAGCACAGCATGGCACCCACGACGACCGGGCCCGCCCCGAAGTCTGGGCGCTTCCCCCGTACGGCGCCCGCGCTGGCACCCCCCGCGGTGATCCCGTCGGCCCTGGAGATCTGGGCGCCCGACCCCCCGACCTGGGGCCAGCGACTGATCCCCAAGGGGGTCCGGTCCGCGATGGCTGACCTGGGGCTTTGGCAGGAGCCGCGCCCCTTGAAGCCCTCGTTCCACCTGGTCCAGGTGATCGAAGTCCTCACCCGCTACGGCTGGTGCCAGTCCTTCGATTTCTCCCCCACCGGACGTATGTGCATCCGGGGTGCCCAGAAATTTCTGGAATCCACCGGGCACGTCACCGCGATCGACCGGGGAAAGGCCGTGAATTACCTCCAGTCCCAGTTGGCCCGCCAGGGCGTGAACATGCGGTTCTGGGAGTGGAACGACCTTTCCAGCAACACTTTCCAGGGTGTAGAGGCCATGATCTCTGCGGCCTCCGACCTCGCGCGTAAGAACGGAGATTGAAATGACGCCGGACGAAGAGAGGGCATTCGAAGGAATTCAGGCCGGAATGGCGGCCGGAATGGCCTTCGGGAACAGTGCTGCGGACGCTTCCCCGTACGCCGATGAAGGGCCGTACGGGGCCCTGGTCGTGCACAAGAAGGCCGGTCTGACCCGCCGGGGAAAGGTCGCCATCGCGGTGGCCGGGGTGGCGGTCATCGGCGGCGGAACCATCTGGTTCCAGGTCCATTCGGCGGCCGTCGCGAAGGACGAGAAGGAGGCCGCCGCCCTCCAGATTCAGATGAAGAAGCTGGAACTGGAGGAAATGAGGATCCGGAACGAACAGGCGAGCAGCGACAACAAGGCCGCCGCCGCCTCCGCCGAGAAGATCCAGGCGGCCGTCGACAAGTGCGTGAAGGACTCCTTCGGTCAGACCGACAAGGGGTACGGATCGCCCCCCAGGAGCGCCGTCGTGGCGGACTGCAAGCAGCAGTACGAGACCACCGACGGGTCCGGCATGCAGGCCGCCGGAAACGTCCAGGATGCTGCCGGGAACGCGGGAGGCGACGGGATCAACTCCCCCGCTCTACTGGGTCTCGTCGCTGGCGGAGGCCTGGCCATCGCGGTGTTCGCACGCAAGGGCAAGAAGGCTGACGCGTAGTCACGCAACGTAGTCGAGATCGTTACTCCTTACCCACTCCCGATCGCCTGAACAGCGAAAGGGCGCCCATCGGGGCGCTCTGGGTGCTCTTCCGGCCGGGAAGTAGGTAAGGAGTAACCACCCTAAGTAACGATCGAGGGAGCGCATGAGGCACGACAGGACCGGCCGGAGCAACGCGCACGGTGTGGTCTACGTGATCGGATCTGCGGCCGACCGACGGGTAAAGATCGGCTCTGCGGGCAACGCGCGCAACCGCCTGGTGGAGCTGCAATCGGGCAACCCGAACCCCCTCCGGATCCTGGCGACCATCGAGGGCGGGCGCCTCCTGGAGGGGCTGATCCACGAGCACCTGAAGCGATTCCGGGGGATCGGGGAGTGGTTCGACTTCGGGGAGGCGAACCCCATCCATATGGTCACCGACGCGGTTCAGGCCCTCCGGGACGAAGGGCTATTCCCTTCCGCGGAAGGGCTGGAAGAACTCCGGGAAAGCCAGAAGCGATCCCCATCAACACCCACGGTCAAGGAGAAGATCCTGGCCGCTTTGGAGGCCAGCGGCGCCCCGATGACGGTGAATGAGGTAGCCGCGGAAACAGGCGTTTCCGTGCCCCATCTGGCCGTGAAGCTGTCCCAGCTCAAGAGCGCCAGGCTAGTCAGCAATTCGAAGCGCCAGTGGTCGCTGGTGGTACACGAGAAAGGGGAGTAAGAGATGACGACCGATACGGCGCCTCCGGTCCCCGCGGGACCCCCCGATCCGCCCGCTGCGTCGGCCGCCAGCACCGCGCCAGCGCCCGCCGCCGACACCGGCATCATGGCCGCCCTGATGGCCGCGGTGGAGCCCGCCCGACCGGTCACCGCGACTGGCGCCGGGGCCAGGCCGGACGGTGACGACCCGGCTGCGAAGGCGGACTCTGACGGCGTGGTGGGCCGCTCCTCCCCGGGCGTCACCAGCGAGTCGTTCAAGGCCCCGGAGGACCTGACCGGGGCCGGATCCGACGCGGCCGGTGCCCGGCACAAGGAGGGTGTGTTCAAAACGCTGATCCGGGCGGGCGCGACCCGCTGGGCGAAGGGCGGCGGGACAGCGAACAAGCGGCTGGATCTGGAGAAAGCCAAGGCCAGTGCGCACCAGGTGAAAGAGACCCGGAGCACCACGGTCATGAAGTCGCCTGGGCTTCCCACCCGGAACGGCTCCGGAGGGACCGGTGGAGGGGGCCGAAATCCCGGCGGAAACAGCGGCGGGAATTCGGGCCGTAGTTCCACCGGGAACGGCTCCACGGGAACCGGACGCGGCGGAAGCAGTGGCGCCACCGGAGGCGGCGGGCGCGGCTCGTCCGGCTCGAATGGGAGCGGCGGATCCGGCGGCGGGCGCGGCATCAGCGGAAACGGTGGCGGAGGTTCATCGAAGGACACCAGCTCCAAGGGGGCGAAGGACTCCGGGGGAAAGGGAAAGGACGGCTCCTCGCGGAACGCAGGAGCTGGCGGAAAGGCTGGTAAAGACGGAAAGGACGGTGCCTCCGGAAGCGGCGGCGGATCGACGTCGGGCGGCTCCTCCGGCGGTAATTCCGGCAGCTCGAAGGACAAGGCCGACAAGGACAAGGGCACGAAGGCCGACCTGAAGAAGGGCGGCGGCGGCCAGGGTTCGGGCGGCTCTTCCGGGAGCGGCGGCGGCTCCGGCAAGAGCGGTTCCTCCGGGAGCGGCGGCGGCTCCGGTTCGAGCGGCTCCTCCGGCAAGGACGGCAGCTCCGGCAAGAACGGCGCGGCCGGCGCCAGCTCGAACGGGACCGACAACCGGACCCCGCTCCAGCGTTCGCGGGAGACGGGGCACGGCGACGGCTCCGCGGTCCGGAACGCGGTCGACCACGTGAAGGCGTACGCGAAGGGCGCGAAGGACGGCTACCAGGACAAGAAGGAGGAGAACGGCAAGGAGCACGCGCGGCTGGACAAGGCGCACACCGACCACAAGGCGAAGCAGCAGGACCCGAAGAAGGACAACCCGAAGGGGACGACGGTCACCGGGCCCAGCGGCCAGACGCTCGTCATCGCCCCGCCGGATGAAGGAGACGACGGAGTGAGCACGGACGTGAAGCCCCTCCTGGTCAAGGAGATCGACGCGAACACGCTGACCCTGGGCACGGACGGCGCCCGGGGGTCGATCAGCCGCAAGGAGCTGCGCAACTTCAAGCAGTACGAACGCAAGCTGGAGGCCAAGGAGAACCACCTGATCAAGGTGGCCGACGCGTGCAAGTCGCTCGAGGCCGCGGCGGAGGACGAGGCCAAGGACTGCCAGCAGCTCGCCGAGCAGGCGAAGGCCGTCGAAGGCGGGGAGAAGCTGGCCGCGAAGCTGACGAAGCTGGCCGACGCGGCGAAGGCCCAGGCGGCGGAGGCCGCCGAACTCCACAAGCGCGCGAAGCGGGCGGCGGAGATGTGCAAGGTCGTCCTGACCAACATCGGGACCAGGTACGCGCCGCTGTACAAGGCCGTGGTCGACAGCGACGAGACGAAGCCGGCCGAACTCCGCTTCTACAACGACAAGGGCTCCTACGCGCCCGCCGCGTAGGAGAAGACGGGAGAGCCGATCATGGCGGAGCTGACGTACAAGGTCCTCGTCCGGAAGACCGAGGCCAAGGAGAAGGCCCTGGCCCGCAACGCGGAGGGCGTCAAGAAGGCCGCGGAGAACATCAAGGAACTGGCCGACGACACCGCCTCCGACGCGGACGCGCTGGGCGCCAAGAGCGTGGACCGCGACTCCCTGGCGGAGTGCCAGGAGCTCGCGAAAATCATCCGCGGGGTGTCGGACGGCGCGATCACCTACGCGTCGAAGACGGCCGACACCGCGAAGGCCGCGAAGGCGGCGGGCGACCAGGCCCGCACCACCCACGCCGGGTTCCACGAAGCCTTCGACCGCTCCGACGTGTCGGGCCTGGAGAAGGTCTCGCGCGACTGGTTCGAACAGGAATAGCACCGCCCACCACCGGCGCGGCCGGTCCCGGGATTTCATCCCTCCGGGCCGGCCACGCCCTTTGCGGATCACCCCCTACCCAGACAGGAGTAGTCCCCGATGTCCACCACCATCAAGACCGTGCCGAACGCGGAGCCGGCGGAGCGCGCCGCCGCGGCGCTCCAGATCGTCCTCCCCGTCGGGGTGGGCATCCTGGCCCCCTACCTGGACCCGAACGCGGCGGCCTACGCCGGGGCCGGCTTCCTGGCCGGTGCGACGTTCGCCGGCGCCAACTACATGAACCGCCTGGGCCGCTGGGCGAACCAGCTCCCCGGGATCGACATCGCGCGGGCGCACCGCGACACCATGGGGATCTCCACGATCACCACCGGTATGGGTCTGGCCCTGGGGCAGCTGGGCGGAGCCGAGGCGTCCGACGCGCTGATGGCCGGCGCCCTGGAGCCGACCACCATTCCCGGGATCCTGTCGCTGGGCTGGTGGGCCGCGGTCGTCTTCACCGGCTGGCGCCTTCGCCGCGTATTCGGCCGACGGAAGATCGAGGTGGAGCAGGCAGCGGCACACCCAGCCCCGGCCAATACCGGCAGCCCGGGCCCGGTGTCCCTGGCCGACAAGATGATCGCGGCCTGGGGGCGCGTGATCAGCGACCCGAAGAACGGACGGCACAAGAACCAGGTCCTGTCCGACGTCGTGATCTACGCCGACCGCTGGGAGGGCCGGATCACCGCGGCGCTCGGCGACTCCGTCAACGTGGCGAAGGAGACCGTCTCCTCGCTCTTCGGCCGCCCCACAGCGGACATCGACATGAAGGTGGGCACGCACTCCGGAGAGGTCTTCATCACCGTCTGGTACATCCAGCGGGCGGAGCTGGACCCCTCCACGCTCCAGGGCGCCTGGAAGCGAGTGCGGGCGCGGGTCCTGCCGAAGACGCACCTGGAAGAGGTCGGCAAGGACGAGAACACCGGCGGCCAGGTGGCGCGCGTCGTGGCCGACGACGACCTGGACGCCCTGCCCCGCGTCGTCAACCTCGGGGAACTGGCTGGCGCGCTGCGCCGCTCCATCGACCTCGTCTCCTACGAGCCGGGACGGCGCGACCCCAGGCGCGCGATCATCCGCGTCATGGACCACAACCCGCTGGAGGCCGGCCACGACTTCCAGGGCCTGGACTCGCTGAAGGCCACCCCGGGCGGCTGGGTCAACATCGGCAAGATCGTGAGCGGGTTCCCCGCGAAGATCCAGCTGTTCGACCCGAAGCTGGGCGCCCTCCACGTCGTGATCGCCGGTACCACCGGCTCCGGCAAGGGAGGCACGGGCCAGATGATCAGCCTGGCGTACCACGCCAACAAGATGGCCCAGATCTATGGCGACCCCAAGGGCGCCAGCAACCCCGCGATCCCGAAGATGGCCGCCTACAGCGGCCTGACGCAGTACGGCGCCTTGGGCGCCATGCGGCTGTCCTGGTGGGTCCTCCAGCACCGGATCGAAGAGGCCGCCCGCCTGGAACTGAAGAACTTCGAGCCGTCCGCGATGCGGCCGTACTGCGCCACGATCCTGGACGAGGCCGCCCAGATGCTGGCCCCGGGCGCACAGAACCGCAAGGAGGCAGTGAAGATCGTCAAGGACGGCGCCTCGCTCACCCGCTCCATGGGCATGCCCTGGGTCCTGATCAACCAGACCGTGAACCTGGACCAGCTGGGCTCAGAGCAGGCGATCCGCGCCAACCTCCTGGCCGGCGGCACCTGGATCATCCTGCGCACCGACAGCGACCAGGTGAACCTGGGCGACCTTCCCCCCGGCTTCGAGGGGATCGACCCCTCCCTGATCCCGCCGGTGTGGGTGGAGGAGGACGACGCGCTGGTGTACGACCCGACCATGGCGGAGTCCGACCCGCGCCGCACCTTCGGCCTGGGCTACGTCGCGGCACCGGGCGGCCGCGCCGGCATGATGCGCATCGACACCCTCGAGGACGCCACCCCCCACATCCGGCCGGAGAACATCCTCGCGCCGGTCGACGTGCCCTGGTGGGGCGATCAGGCGTACATGGAGGAGCTGGCCATGACTCCCATCCCCGGCTTCGAGGAGAAGGACGGCGAAGGCGGGACCGGCGAGGCCGGGACCTCGTTCGCCGGCGTCGACCTCCCCAAGGCCAAGGAGCTCACCTCGGAGGAGAAGGTCCTGGCCGCCCTCCGCGACGAGTCCGACCCCATGTACGTCGACATGCTCGACGAGGGCGACGACATCGACCCCGAGGACATCGACTACGTGGAACGGGGCCAGCTGCAGGCCGCCTGCGGGGTCGCGGAGTCGACCTTCGCGAACGTGCTGAACAAGCTGGAAAAGGCAGGAAAGATCCACCGGATCAAGGAAGGGAAGACCTCGAAGGTGGCCCTGGGCGCCCGGCCGGTGGAGACCGGCGAAGAGGCCGCCTGACCGCTGTCACACAACGGCGCGCTTCCCACACGGGAGGCGCGCCGTTCCCGTCCGCGCTGAACCCCGCCCCAGACCCCCGCGGCACAGCACCGCGCCGGCCTATCGGCTCCAGCGCTGACACGCATCCCACCTCGTCCGGTACCACCCACTGAGCACCGAAGGGAATCTGATGAAGCCGCAGCTGGAGGAGACCGACTTCTGAGTCGGCATCTTCCACGGGAGCCACGACGGCACCACGGCCACGATCACCGCGACCCGTGACGACACCCGCCCCGAGCCGTACGCCTGGACGTGCACGTGCGGCGCGTCCCGCTCCTTCCCACCGAGAAACGGTTGTCCCAGGTCTTACGGCATCTCCAGATCGACGATTCGCTCCTGGACTTCCTGGTTGTCCCTTAGGGCACCAGGCAACCGCGTCGTACTCGACGGGTATGCGGCCACGACCTGCTCCGCCGTCAGCCCTTCGATCCCTTCCAGAAGCGTGCCCCTCAAGAAAGCCTGCTGCGTATTCGCTCCGGTGATCTCAGCCTCCCGCAGACTGGCTTCCGACAAGTCCGTCCGGAAGAGGTTCGCTCCGCGAAGGTCGGCGCTGAATAGGTTGGCGCTTCTGAGGTCGGCCTCCCAGAGCTGCGTGTTTGCAAGATTGGCTTCGTTGAAGTCCGCGCCACGAAGGTCGGTCCGGTGAAGGTCGATGTTGAAGGGCTCATGGCGCCGTGGTCTGCGACCCAGGACGGTCAGGGCCGCTTGGACCGGCTCGCTGAGGCGTCGGTCCGGGGTGGCACCTGCCTGGCCTCCGGATTGCTCGGGCAGCGGGGCGTGGTGGCGGACGAAGGCGGCCAGAACCTCTACGACGGTGGGGTGGTCCTTCTCCGAATCCCTCATGATCCGCTCCAAGGAGTAGACGCCGCCAAGCCTCTCGACATCGACCTGTGAGGCCAACTGACCGATCGCTTTGGCGAAACGGTCGGTGACCTGTCCCTCGTGGGCAAGATCCAGGGTCCCGCGGGTGAACTCGGCCTGTCGGTTGTCGTTGGTGCGGGTGTGTTGCAGGGATCGGTGGCTGAGTACGAGGCCGATGCCGGCCACGATGCCCGCTCCGACCGCCACGACTGCCGTGCGGAAGCCGGTCACAACGGAAGCGACCCCGGTTGTGGTGCCCGCGCCCAACCGGGCACGATCGAGGATCCACGGGCCCTGCCAAAACAGCCACACGAATCCGACTGCAGCCAAGGTGCTTGCCGTTACACCAAGCCACCACCGGGCATTGGATTTACCTGGGGCTGAATCCGACATGCAGTCATGTCACCAGCACAAGGCGAGCACGCCAGGCATCGGCACGGACCAAGCTTCAAACATCACCTGTGGTGCGTAGAACCCAGCGCCGTATGCGCCTGGTGGCACCGTCTCTCCAGGCGTGGCCGAATAGCGCAGCTTTGGAACACCGCCCCTTCACCAGTAGACGGCATGTGGCCCACCGCCTGGCGCCACACCCACCCGACCCGCTTCGATCGGCTGCGGTCGTGGGCCGCCCGCCTGTTCAGCGCCCGCACCGCCCGTTGACCTGACGCCCTAATCCGTAGTTATGAGCGATCCGCAGGAGCAGGGGCTTCTCGGAGCGTTCGAGTACCAGACCGTGACATCCAGGTGCAGCCGGGCCTCACGGAGGCCTCAACGTAGATCGGTGCGCGGTCTGGTGCGAGTGGTGGCGGTCACGTGGGCGTCGGGCGGATGCCTTCTAACGCCCAGACCTCGAGGTCTCCAGGCAGAGCGGTGGCGCCCGGCGTCTCCGTGACCGCCACCACGAGCGGTGTTGGCGCCCGTCGGCGCTGGACGGATGCCCAAAACTCACCCGGCATCGATGCCTATTAAGAGAGCGGCGGCGTCTAGGGCCGTCGCGCGTCAACACCTCTCGACCTGATCACTCGTTTGCGTTGGTGGTGCGAGCCCATCGCACGGTGACCTCTCGATACGCCCGAGCCACGTGAGCTCCCGCATAGACCGAGGCCCGTGGGGTGCGCTGGTGTCACGAACGGCTAGTGAGGTGGCGGCCCGGCCGTGATGCGGCCGAGGCCTGGGATTAGGTCGCTGCGTGGCCCGCATGCGCTCGTGACCAGCGTAAACGCCGAACTCCGGGGAGGGGAACCTTGATCTACTGCGGAATCGACTGGGCGGAACGAACCCACGACGTCGCCCTGGTCGACGACACCGGCCAGCTGCTCGCCAAACGGCACATCACCGACGACGCGGTCGGCTACAAGATCCTGCTGGAACTGCTCGCCGAGTACGGCGACAGCGAGGAGAACCCGATCCCGGTAGCGATCGAGACCTCCCGCGGCCTGCTGGTGGCCGTCCTGCGGACCGGCAAGCGCAAGGTGTTCGCGATCAACCCGATGGCCGCCGCCCGCTACCGAGACCGGCACAGCGTCTCGCGCAAGAAGTCCGACCCCGGCGACGCCCTGGTCCTGGCCAACATCCTCCGCACCGACATGCACGCCCACCGGCCCCTGCCCGACGACTCCGACCTCGGCCGCGCGATCACCGTCCTCGCCCGAGCCCAGCAGGACTCTCTCTGGAACAGGCAGCAGCTCGCCAACCAACTCCGGTCCCTGCTGCGCGAGTACTACCCCGCCGCCCTGGCCGCCTTCACCACCTGGACCAACGGCCTGTGCCGCCCCGAAGCCCGTGAACTCCTCAAGACCGCCCCCACCCCGGCCCGGGCCGCGCGGCTGACCCGCACCCAGATCCAGGCCGCGCTCAAGCGAGCCGGCCGCCAGCGCGGCATCGAAGCCGAGGCCGACCGCCTCCGCGAAGTCTTCCGCGCCGAGTGGGCCCACCAGCCCCCGCTGATCGAGGACGCACTCGGCAAGCAGATGCTCGCCCTCCTCATCCAACTGGACGCCGCCTGCACCGCAGCCGACCAGCTCGCCGAAGCCGTCGAAGAGACCTTCCCCCAGCACCCGGACGCCGAGATCCTGCTGAGCTTCCCCGGACTCGGCATCCAGCTCGCCGCCCGCCTCCTGGCAGAGATCGGCGACGACCGCACCCGCTTCGCCGACGCCCGCGGCCTGAAGGCCTACGCCGGCTCCTCACCCATCACCCGCGCCTCCGGCAAGAAGTCCGCCATCACCAGACGCTGGGTGAAAAACGACCGCCTCAACCACGCCGGCTACCTCTGGGCCTTCGCCTCCCTACGGGCATCCACCGGGGCGAACGCCCACTACCGGCGCCGCCGCGAACAAGGCGACTGGCACGCGGCCGCCCAGCGCAACCTCTTCAACCGCATGATCGGACAGCTCTACCACTGCCTGAAGCAGGGCACTGCCTACGACGAGGCGCTCGCCTTCGGGACCCCTCCTGCCGAGGCTGTTGTCGCTGCGGCTTGAGCCGGTCAGCGGGGAGTGAGGCAGGCCTCGAGGGCGGTTCGCTGTCGTGGCGGCAGGTGGTCGCCCAGCGGGACCTTGCGCGGACTGTGACTGCCATCACAGATCCAGCTCTGCTCGTCATCGTCGAACCACCACTCCTCGGCACCCCACATGGGATGCCCCTGAAGCAGCTGTCTGGCCAACGCCTCGCTCGCCTCGGGCGCACCCTGTTCGACCAGAGCCTCGACCACTGCCGAAACGGCCTCCTCCGGAACCGCCGCTTCGCCGAGGACCGGCAGAAGAAGGAGGAGACGGGCGTGAGGGTCGGTGACGCCTGCCGCACCCGGTGGTGCCTCCAGCAGGGCTGCGAGCTCGGGCCAGCACAGCCCGGGGCCGATGCGGTCCTGATCGTCGCTGGCCAGGACGAGATCCTGGCTCCAGTCGGGATGCGTGAGGAAGTAGTCCGTAGTCGTGAACTCCTCGCCGCTGTTGAAGTGCACGACGATCGTGAAGCCGCCGGCCAGCGGCACCGTGAACATGGGCCACGCCGACGGGTTGTGGAGCGTGTCCAGCATGGCCTCCGCGTCACCCGCGTCTGATCCGAAGGCCTCCGGCCTGAACCCCTCAGCCAGGTCCGCCAAGTACGCCGGCCAGAAGCCCGGCTCATCCAGGAGCGGGTGCCCGTCCACGACGGGCGACGAGGAGTACCAGTGCCGTGCCATCACCATGCCTGGATTCTCTCCAAGCGCGGTCGGAGCTGTTCGAAGACCCCGGCCCTCACGGCCGACCGGCTTGACGGCATAGCAACGTGAGGTGTCTGCCTGGCTCTCGCCCCGCCCCGGTCGGACGCGTCCGGTGCGGCGGGAGATCCCCAGCCTCGCCTCCCGGGGCTCCTGGACGGCTCCCACGGCTGGCTCCTTGCTGGTTGTGCCCCCCCCCGGCAGGACTACCCAAGGGCAGCGGCGGCCGTCTTGTAGTCCGCGGCTTGGGTCGGGGTCAGGTAGTGGCTCACACGAACCAGCATGGTGCCGCTGACGTAGTCGTACTCCAAGAGCATGGGCATGCCCTTGGTGACGCTCTGGATGTAGTCCGCGCGAGCCTGGGCGTCGGCCGCGGTCGGGAAGACCTCGATGGCGCCGCCAAGGCCGACGCTGCCCTTCTCCGTGCCGGCGACGTCCTCGGCCTTGATCCGGGAGTCCGTGAACGTGATCTTGCTGGTGTACTGGTTCGGGCGGCCGAGCAGCTTGTTCGGGTCGTTGTCCTCGGTGACGACGCCAGAGAGCTTGGCGGTTGCCACCTTGCCCGACAGCTGCTTGAACGCGTCGCTGGCGGTGAGCGCCTTCGTCGGGGCCTTGGTGGGGGCGGCGCTCGCGGTTCCGGTGTTCTTCGTCTCGTCGTTCTTCTGGTCGCTGCCCGCCCCGCAGGCCGTCAGCGCGCCGAGGGCGATGACGAGGGCGGCGGCGGACAGGGCGGGCTGACGCATGGTGGCTCCGGGGGTACGTGGTGTTTCGGTCACAGGACTATCGCACTCTCGCGTTGCCCCGAGAGGGGGTATCGGTAAGCCGGTGGATGCCGTGCTCATCGGGGGCGGCGGCCGAGCCCCCGGCCCTGCTGGCGGAGCCCGACGAGGGTGACGGCGTCAGGGCACCCATGCGCAGCTCATTCGGATCGCCAAGATGGCCACCTCGGCCGACGAGCGCCGCGGCCACTGACCCATCGATAAGACCCCCTGGCAGGTTCCCATGCTTACGAGGAGCGCTTGCCCACCCTTCAAAGGGGGCTTGCCCACCGGAGAAGTGCCAGCCGCATACGGCTTGCCCGGCCCGTCCGCAGGCCCTCTCATCTGACCGGCAGACCAGACGTGGCCTGCGTCTTCGCCCGCCACGTGCCCCAACTGGGTTGTGGGCAAGCCTTTGGGCAAGAGGGCCTGAGGAGAGTTCACGGCATCGGATCCGAGAAACGACGCGCCGTACACCGACAACTCCCTTCCCAGAACTCGACTGCGCCCGAGCAAGGCACTGCGGACCGCCGCGGCGCCCTTACCCGAGCTGACGTCTGCCGGTCCGCCCCGCGTCCTTGACGGCCGCGGGGCGGGCCGGGAGCCGGAACAGCCCCGCTCCGCTTCGTCCCCCTCACCTTTGCGAGGAGACTCACACATGCCCGTCGCCATCAACGCCCACCAGCTCGGCCGAATGCTCTCCCGGACGGCCCGCCACATCGGGAGCGAGTTCGTCGAGCCGCTGCACGGCATCCGTCTGGAGGCCGATGACACGCACCTCTACGCGATCGCCTCCGACCGATACACGATCGCCGTCGCCCGCTACCGTCACCACGGCCTCGACGGCGAGCCCTTCGCCCGCACCGTCCCGGCCTCGGCGCTGCGCTCCCTGCGCGAGTGGACCGACGCCCAGCACGGCAGCGACACCATCACCCTCACGACGGCCGAGGGACGCCTGCGGCTCTCCGCCCCGCACGGCGAGCTCGCCTTCGCCGTCACGGACGACCAGAAGTTCTTCGACTGGCGAGGCGTGCTCCATGACGTGCTGCTGCAAGACCCCGCCGGCAGCGTCCCCTTCCCCGCCCTCGACACCCGGTTCCTCAGCCGTTTCGCTGACGCCGACGACAAGGTCCGCGTCCGTACCGCCGACGGGCGGGCCACCCTGATCGTTGGCGAGGACTTCCTCGGCGCCCAGACGCCCCTCCGGTCCCGCAGCGAGGGCTTCGGCGTCCACCTGGCCGAGGACGTCGAGCAGGTCCTCGCCGACTGGACGCCGACGCTCACCGGGGCCAGGCCGGTGGCCATGCCCGACGGCATCCCCGCCGAACGCCGGCTCCGTTACGAGGTCACCCAGGACCCCGCGGAGACCGTGGAGATCCTCCTGCGCCAGACCCTGCGCTCGACGTGCGACCTCTTCGAGGAGGACAGCAATTCCGTGGCCGCTGCGGCCTCGCACGCGTCCTCCGGCGTCATGGCGTGGAGCGCCTACCGGTTCCTCGACGCCCTGCGCACCGCGGACCCGAAGCTCGCCGCCCAGATCGTCGCCGACGTCGCGGAGCAGCTCGACAGCGGCGAGATCGGCGAGTTCGCCGCGGACGCGGCGTCCCTGGCCGGACACGATCCCGAGAAGTGGCGGGAGGAGGACGAGGCGCGCTGGGCCCAGCAGCGCGCGGCCGCAGCTCGGAAGGGGGCCACGGCCGACGGCCGGCAGCCGAAGGCGCCGCTCGTGAGGGACGCCGACGGCTCCTGAGGTCCCGTGCCCGAGCACGTTCCGTGTACGCCCGTTGTGCCGGGAGCGGCGCTGACAGACCGGTGATGCGGCGCGGGCCCGGGGGAGGGGACGCGGAAGGACAGGCGAAACTACCCCCTTGAAATGCATTCTATAAGTATGCATACTTCCAGTATCGCTTAAGGGTGGTTGTGGTCCCTGAAACCACGCCACCCCACGCCCCGAGGACGAGGACCAAGCCCCTCGGAGCGCCACGCCGGCATCCCCGCCGACCTCGACTCGTACATCCCCCAGCCACGCCGATGGCCGCCAGACCAGCACGAGGAGATTCCGATGGGCCTGTTCGGACCCAGCAAGAAGTTCTCTCAGATGCTCACCCCTGAGCAGCAGTACTTCGCCTCCGGCACACACCAGCACACCGAGGAGGACACCCGCCGGCAGTCCGAGGCACGTACGTCCCGCTACCGCAGGCAGCAGCAGCAGGAGACGGAGCGCGCCGAAACGGAGACCAGGCGCCAGCAGGTGACGCGGGCGGGCACGCTGCGCCGCCGCGGGCGCACCGTGATCCTCGAGGGCGGCTGGCAGTTCGCCACGGACAAGCTGCCCAAGGGCGACCTGGGCGGGATGAGCTTCCAGGGCGACCGCCTGGGCGACTTGACCGTCAAGGACCTCCATGCGCTCGCGGAGAACCACGGGCCGAACTGCCGCTGCGGCCTCGGCTGACCCCCGGCGAAGCCTCTGTCGGCTGCCTCCCCCGTCCGTTCCGGACCGCGTGCCGGCACGGACGGGGCGAGGGGAGCCGGTCAGCACCTCGACCGCCCGAACCGAGAGCCGCTTCGACAGCGCCCCTTTTCCCTTCCCCGGCCACGTCGACGGCCGCCTGCCGCTCAACGCGGCGACCACACCCAGCACTCCGAAGAAGGAGAACCCATGCGCACATCCGTACGCCGCGCCGTCCAGGCACTGATCGAAGGCATCGACATGGTGACCCTGCTGGCAGGCGCCACCACCGGTGCCTGGGTCGGATACACCTACTACCCGGCCGCCTTCGACACCACCCTGCGGCTGCCCGCCACCGGCACCGTCGCGCTCGGCGCCTCCTTCGTCTTCAGCACGGTCGTCGACATGGTGTTCGCCCCAGTCCGCCGCCGTCTCGCCCAGGCCGACATCACCGAGGCACGTCAGGCCGCGGAAGCGCGCGGCGCCCTCGTGCCGGACAGCCTGAGCGAGGCGCTCGACCAGGTCACCGTGGCCACCGAGGAGGACGCCGCCCGCCGCGCGGCTACACCACCGGCGAGGCCGTCTACTACCTCGCTCCCGCCATGGTCCTGCACTACTGCAGCGACGAGGACGAGCACGGCATCCCCCGGCACCGCTTCACCCTGCTCACCGGTGACGACCCGACCCCGGTGCCCATCACCAACGTCGGGCAGATCCACGAGGACCTCGCCCGGCGCGCGGTGGCCCTGACGGCCGGCACTGAGGTGCCGAGCGCGGTCTGACGACCCCCTGTGCCGCCCTGCCCCCCTCTTGGAGGGCTGGGGCGGTGCGGAGGACCGGACAGCCCGGCCCCGATCCATCGCCCGGAAGGACCCGCCCGTGAGCAAGCCCCGCGTCTACTACATGGCGACCCTGCCCGACGGCACCATCAAGGACAGCGCCACTGCCGGCACCCCGGTCAACCTCGCCGACCACATCGGCCAGGCCATCGACCACCCCAACCCCTGCCAGAACAAGTGGTACGACGAGAGCCCGTTCTCCTACTTCCGCACCTACCACCGCCTCGGGGAGGTCCTGCAGGACTTCTGGCAGTGGCCCGCCCGCCTGTTCGTCGTCGAACCGCTCGGTGAGACCGGCAACTGGTCGCCCCGCCACTACCGCTACCGGCTCCTGACGCACCAGATCCGGGTCGTGGAGGAGATCGACGCCTGGCAGGCCCTCGGCCCCACCGGCCGTGACGTCGCCAAGCTCCTGGCCGAGGACCTGCCCGGCCACGCCTCCCAATGGGCCCGCGACTACGACGCCGACCCCAAGAGCATGGAGCACCGGATCCGGTTCTGGCGTCTGACCGGCGCCGAAGAGTGCAACAGCGGCATGAACGCCGAGATGTGGGTCGGCCCGTTCGCCCGGGACGCCCGCTGCTCCGCCGCACTGCAGACCGTCCGGCGCCGGGCCATCGACACCGCCCTCGACCGGACGCGCGCCGAGGGCGCCAGCCACGGCGCCCAGCACTACGCCGTGCGCCGCGCCGAGAACCTCGTCAGCGCCGTGCTGATCGGCGACCGGATGGGCGAGTACAACCTCCGGCCCCTGCGCGGCACCGACCTCGACCCGGCCCCCGCCACCGTCTGACGGCTCCCTGCGCCGCCCCAGCCCCGACCGCGTACAGGGCTGGGGCGGCGCGGAGGACCGGACAGCCGCCCGGCCCCGCCACCACCTCACCGACCAGGAGTCCTTCGTGACCGCCTTACCGCTTCGCGCCGCTGACCGCCTCGCCCTCTTCGGCACCCTCCTCAGCGTCTTCGACGCCGTCCACCCGCTGTGCGACCACTGGGTCCAGCCCAGCGACGACGCCCGCCTCAAGGGCCTGCACGGCGACCACTACGTCTACGCCGACGGCACCCCCCTCCCCGACGGCGCCGACCCGGCCGACTCCGACGTCCCGGTGTACCGGGCGAGCGTCCTGGGCCGGGCCGCCGTCTGCCGGCACGTCCGCTCCTACACGACCGTCCAGCTCGCCACCGCCCTCACCATCACCCGCGTCCTCGGGCACCGCGTCCCGCTCCGGGCGCTCCTCGCCGGCGCCGCCGTCAACGCGGCGACGCACCTGCTGATCGACCGGCGCGAGCCGCTCCTCAAGCTCGCCGACCGGTTCGGCAAGCGCGGCTACATCGACCACTGCACCGCCACCCGCGTCGGCCAGGACGGCAAGGTCACGACCGAACTGTTCGGGCCGGGCACTGCACTGATGGAGCTCGACGTTCTCTGCACCAAGTCGGTGCTGAGCACGCCGTTGCGATCGGGACACTCAAACGCAACAGCCGAGTAGAGGGCAAGCGGCCCGAGATATCAGCGGGCCGCTTGCTTATATTGGGTCAGTCAGTAGTGATATTGGCTGTTACTCGTGAATGCCCGGAAGTTCCGGGCCGGGCTCTTCGAGGTAGGCGTTTATCTCTGACTGGTGTTCGTACTGCAGATTGTGCCATTCTTGGGCGAGGCGGCCGTTCCTGTTGGCTGCCTCCTCCATCATGGCTTCCATATCGGAGAGCCGTGCAGCCTGCTCCCGAAGCTGTTCGTATTCGTAGTCACTCACGGGTGCGCCTCCGTTACTTTTCCTTCCGGTCCTTCCGGGGGGAGTCCGGAATCACGCCGCGCGGCGGGTTCTTCGGCCACCGGGGCTGCGGCGGCTGACCGTACGGACTGGCGAAGGGATTCTGCTGGCCGCCACCCTTGGGAGGTCGAGGCATCTTGGTCGACTCCTTCGGTTGATCTCCAGCGACAAGGTTCCCCTTGATCGCTAATTGCCGAGTTTCCGGCAAGTGAGATCTAGGACACACTGTCGATTGCGTGAATGTCAAGGAGAGTCTTTTCGTGCTTGGCCACGGAAGGGCATAAGGGGCAGCGAAAATATATGCAGAGGTGGCGGGTTTCTCTCGGCTGACACCCCTGCGAAAATTTCCACCCTTGCGCCTATCTCGGTCGAATTTGCGCTGAGAGTTAGTCAGATTCCAAGTGTTGCGGAAAACTGATTCTCCACCACATCGCTCTACTGGCATCCGCCCTGCAGATAATTATGGCGAGAGCGAGCGACGAGGATGAGGAAGTCCCAAGTCCACAGCCCCTACTCGCTGGAAGCGGCTGGTCTGCGCACGTTTGCTCCGCAGGAAGTTGAGCGTCAAATCGATCCCTTCGATCTCGCCTTGCCATTCCTCCGCCACGGCCCGCTTGCGGCGGGCCAGGAGGTCCTCCTCGATCTCGTCGAGGCGGGGCAGCATCTTGGGATTGACGCTGAGCATCGGGCAACGGATGCAGGCGTGCTCGTGCGCGCAGGGGGTTCCGTAGGGTCGGCCGCAGGAGCCGAGTTCGATGCGGCGCTTGTCGAAGTGTTCCTGGAAGTCAGTCCACTCCTCCGGGGTGGGGTCGCGGTATTCCTCCTTCGGCCGTTCGGCTCGGCGTCGGGCGAGGAACTGGTGGTAGCTGCTGATCACGTCCTCGTCGAAGACCGCGACGTAACCGCGGGTGGTTCGGATATCGAGATGTCCGAGCAGAGCGGCACCGATGTGGATCGGCAGGCCGTTGTTGACCAGTTCGGTGGCGAACAGCCTGCGGAAGTCGTGCGGTGTGAATCTGACGCCTTTGAACTGGGGATGTGTCAGCGCGAGTTCGTCGCAGGCCCTGCCGATCAGGCGCCAGACGGTATTGCCGGACATGCCGCGCTGAGTGCCGCCGTGGAAGCTCTGGAACAGGTAGGGCATGGGCTCGCTCCAGACCCTCTCGTGGCTGTCGTAACGGACACAGACCGGGACGGTGCCGTGCTCGTTTCGGTGCCGGCGGATGACCTGAGCGATGACGTGGAAGAGCTCGGTGGACATGGGGATGATCCGTTCGCGGTCGCTTTTCGACGGGGTCACGACGAGCAGAGCCACGACCTCGCCGTTGGGCCGCTGATACTGCCGGACGCTCAGATGGGTCAGCTCGGCCAGTTCCTCGGCCCGCAGGCCCGCCAGCCGCAGGGTCTCCACGATGGCCCACCGCCAGAAGGCATAGCCCTCGTCCCTGGAGAGGTGCACGAGCTCACCGGTGGCGCGGTTGACCGCGCGGACCGGCGGGCGGTTGTGCCGCTGGTCCTTGGTCGAGACGCGGAGCCAGGTAACGCCCTCGGCGGTGAACTCCTCGCCGTTCTCGACCTCCAGGGCCGCGTCCAGCAGGGTCCGCAGACGATGCCAGCGGTCATTGACGTATTGGGTGAGGATCGGCAGGAGGGGCTGGCGGTCGCGGGTGCGGTTGGCCATGCGTTCTTGCAGCCGGCGCCGGCGGACCTGGAACCACCGCAGGTCAGCGTCCCGGATCGGGCAGGGAGCGACCCACTTCGCCCAGCGTTCCGGCTCGGCGGCCGCCCAGCTTTGCAGGTCGAGGTAGAGCGCGCGGACGGCCATCAGCGGCCCGTCGACGTCAAGCCGGGGCTTGCCGTCGGGTAGAACCATCAGCCACTCCTTCCACTGCGTGAACGTCTCCTCCGACAGCTTCAGGTCCTTCTGACCGGGGTTGATCTTCTCGATCTGCTTCCAGAAGGTCCTGACCAGGAGATTCGTCAGCTGCCGCAGGGTCGAGTAGTCCAGACCCGCCGAGCGGCGGCGGATGTACTCGACCAGCAGGTCTCTGACCTCACCGTTGTGGAGTTCGTGCCGGTCGACGGCCTCCTCGACAGAGACCTGCCCGCGGGTGACGGCGCCGCGCAGGCTGCGGGGAGCCGACGCGGGGAAGTGGCCCATCTCGTGCAGGATTGGCCAGGCCAGGGTGCCGGCGAAGCTGGTCTTCTCCCCGGCCAGCTCATGCCTGCGGGACTCGACGGCGTAGTGCAGCAGGGCCTCGGGGGTCAGGTCCTTCAGGTCGATGCCGAAGATGGTCAACGCGCAGCAGACATCGAACTTGGCCCGGGTCCGGCGGGCCTGGCTCATCGGCAGAAGGTCGGCCCGCCGGCAGAACTCCTCCAGCAAGGGGTCCTGGGCGACGCCACGGAACCAGGGCGAGTAGTGGAAGAAACGGTTGCAGCGGAAGCCCAGCAGGGTGGGACGTACCACCCGCAGGGCGAACGCCTGACCGGCGGCGCAGTTCAGCTTCATGCGAAGGATCCTGCTGTCCCCAGCGGCGTCCCCGACCGGCCGCCCCTCGTCATGGCCGGAGGCTTCCCACCGCTCCTGCCATGTGTCTCCGGGGAAGGTGGCGAGGTGGCCGAGGAAGGCCCGCATGGAGCCGCGTTGCTTCCATTTCAGGGCCTCGGACTGGGAGAAGTGATCCGCCGTGACGTTGACGATGTCCTCCGCCGGTGCCGTGCTGAAGTCGCCCAGCGAGCGTGGCGGCCGGGACGGTGGCGGAGGCGGAGCCGGGAGGATCGCGGTCGGCGTGTAGATGCCGTCCAGGACAGGCGCCTCGGCGTCGTGGCGGCGGACCCGGTTCGTCGTCGGGCCCTTGAGCCGCATGCTGTTTCCGACCTTACTGCCCGGCACCGAACACCGCCTCGATGTCGTCCGCGGCGTACTGGGTCGGCCACGACACCGGCTGAACCGGCCGGGTGTAGTAGGCCCCGAGCTTGTCCAGCAGGTCGTCCAGGCCGACGGCCGTGTAGAGCTCGGTGGTGCTGATATGCGCGTGCCGCAAGATCGTCTGTACTTCATGCAGCTTCAGCCCAGGATCGCGGGCCATCCGCTTCGCGGCCGTGTGCCGCAGGTCGTGCAGGGTCCAGTTCGCCCCGAGGGCCTCGCAGGCCCGCTGGAAGATGCGACGGGCCGCCCAGTAGGTCAGTGGGCGGGGCTTGCCCCGGCGGGCCCGCCAGACCGGCATCCCCTCGGGCGGCAGGCCGTCCTCCTCCAGGTAGGCGGCCAGGTAGGCCAAGCCCTCCGGGGAGGTCGGGACGGGCTGCCGGGCCCGGGTGCCCTTGGAGATCACCCAGAGCTGGCCTTTGGTCCAGTCGATGTCTCCGAGGCCGACTCCCAGCAGCTCGGATGCCCGGGAGGCGGAGGCGAGGTAGTTCGACAGCAGGGCCTTGTCCCGGACGCATCTCATCTGTGCGAACAGCTCGGCCCACTGGTCATCGGGGATGGACCGCGGGTGCCGGACGGGAACCTTCGGCCTCAGCCGGGCCCGCCGGTGCTGCTGGCGGACTTCCAGCGGCGACCGGTGGGCCAGTGCCGCGCGGCGGGCCGCACTTTCCGGGACCGGGTTGACCAGCGGTCCGCGGCCGAAGGGCTGGTGGAAGGCGTAGAAGCCGTGGATCACGGTCAGGTTGTGGGCGATTGTCGACGGCGCGTATCCGGCCCGCAGGGTGGGCTTGCCCGTCTTCGGGTTCACGGATCCGGCCGGGTGACTGCCGGGGCGTTGCCGTTGACGCTGGGGGTTGCGGGCATGCCGCAGCCAGCCGACCAGGGCGGCGGTCTCGGCCTCGGTGACCTGTTCCCATCCCACGTCCAGGGCCCAGAGCACGCGGTGCCAGCGCAGCAGGTCGTAGCCGTAGCTCCGGCAGGTCGCCGTACTGGCGTCGCCGAGCATCCGGTCCCGCAGGTAGACGCTGACCGGCTCGATCTCACGGCCGGCGGCGTCCACCACCCGCCACGGCAGCGACGGCGTCGTACCCGCGACCACGGCCCCGACCCGGGGCAGCCGTACCCGCCCGTCAATCAGATCTCGATGAAGCGAAGGAGTCTCATGCACGATCACATGATCAGAACTCACGGCCCCCGGGCCGAACGAATCAGGGAGTTGGTGCAGTTAACAGACCAGGCGCTCCACCGGGCGATCGGTATCGGCGCGGCAGCGCTGACGACCTGGCTCGCCACCCGTAACGGCGGCCGCCGATGAACGCCACCGCCCTTACCCGACTGGAGCGCGTCCGGGTCTCCGCCGGAATCGCCCAGCTCGCCCTCCAGCAGACCGAGGACGAACCCGCCGGCCTGCCCGACCCGGTGTTCCGCGCCAGGGTGTTGCGTGAGCTCTTCGAGGAGGCCGACCCCAAGGGCGGCCTCCTCGGCTCGCTCCAGCAGCTGCTCACCGTTGCCTCCCAGGCTGCCGTGCTCGGCCGCGACGACGCCGAAGCCGCAGCCTGCGCGCTCGAAGAAGCTGCCGTCTTCGCCGCCAGCTCCCCCGGAATGCTCCTGCACCAGGCGACCTCCACCCTCCACCCGCAGGGAGAACGACCGTGACCTGCCACTCTTCCCCGCACCCGACGCGGCCGTCCGTACCCGCAGGCTGGAACCAGCGCATTGCCGAGATCACCGCCCGACGCAGCGCTCTGCCCGACGCCGTTTGGCGTCAGCGGGACCACGACGCCGGAATCGTCGATGACGATGCCGGCCGCCCCATCGCCGTACTCGGCACAAGCGGAGAAGCCCGCGTACCCGCAGCCGAGTTCATCGCCCGGGCCCCCGCGGACATCGAATGGCTCCTCAGCGCCCTCACCCGGCTCATGGACCGCGTATCAGCCCCTGCCGACGCGGTCGCCGACAGGGAATCCCCGAGCAGACCAGACAGCTCCTCCGGGTGGGATCAGGCGGCCTTCCGCTGCGGCCGCTGCTTCGCGGTCCGCGCGGCAGCCACCGAGGACGCCTACCTCCACAGCGTCGGCCTTCACCAAGACGCGCACGCCGCCGTCGACCTTTTCGCCCCGGCCGACCGAGACGTCGTCATCCACCTGTTCCGCCTCCTCCACAGCGCGCCTGATCTGGTAGCCGAGGTGCTGGCTCTCCTGGACCAGCCCGGCGGCGGCGGACGGTAAACGCGCCCGTCCGACCCGGAACGACCGCCCCCGTGCCGCCCGGCCCGTCCCGAGGCTGAGGCGGCGCGCCGGCCGGGCAGAGTCCCCGGCCCGTATTTTGACTGGAGTCAGAACCCGCATGACCATCCACACCGCGGACGCCCGGCACGACCGTGCCCCCGACACGGCGCCGACGCCGATCGCCACTCTCCATCAGGCCGTTGCCGACTTCGATCCCTGCTCCCGACGACGCGATACCGGCAGCGCCGACGCCTTCAAGGCGGTCCTCACTGCGGACGCCGTCGTGGTCGGCTCCTTCCCCAGCACCCTGGACGCCGCGATCGCCCCACGGAGCTGGACCGGCTACCCGCCGGCGGACCACCACCGCTACTGCTACTCCTACGCGGCCTGCGCGGTGACCCGCCTGGGGTCCGCCGACGGTAT
Source organism: Streptomyces vietnamensis (assembly GCF_000830005.1). Classification (NCBI taxonomy): domain Bacteria; kingdom Bacillati; phylum Actinomycetota; class Actinomycetes; order Kitasatosporales; family Streptomycetaceae; genus Streptomyces; species Streptomyces vietnamensis. The sequence goes on from NZ_CP010408.1 coordinate 244,113, forward strand.
CCGCAGCTGGTGGCTGCACTACACCCAGCGCACCGATCAGCTCGGCGAGCACCGGCACATCCTGACCCTGATCGCCCCCTGCGCCTGCGGAACCTACTTCCACGTGGAGATCCCCGACGAGGACGCGCTCATCGCCATGCTCGACGAGCTCGACACCGCACCCGGAGCTCCCGTCGACTGCAACCACCGGCTGCGGATCCGCTCCGACAGCAACGCCGACCAGACCCACGACAGCTATGAGCCGCCCTTCTGAGCAGGCCAGGGGGAATGGAGGGGCCCCTGCCCCGCAGGCGGAGGCCACTTATTTTACGCATTCTCTTGAAATGCATTTCTCGATAATGCATCATGGGTGTGCAGTACCCGGGACGGCCGCCAGGTCGCCAAACTCCGCCAGCCGCCCCGGGCCTCCCGTCCGCTCCAAGCGAAGCCGAGGGCCAGCGACATCGTCCCCCACCGCGCAAGGAGCACAAAGTGACCCCCCGATCCGAAGAAGCAGACCAGGCACGAGAGGACCTCAGAAAAACCCTCGCCACCGCGAAGGAAGCCAGAGACAAGGCGCTCGAAAACCTCGAGAAGCAGAAGGAAGCCGTCGAGTCCGAGTACTGGCGCACCGTCCACGCGGCCCTCGACGGGGCCTACCACGGAGCCCAAAAGGACGCCACCGAAGTCCTCGGAGTCACCCGCGACCACATCCTCAAGCGCACCAAGAAGTACGCCCCGTAACACCCCGCACCACTGCCCGGGCCGGCCGACACCCCACACATCAGCCGGCCGCCCGGGCCCCGCGCCCACCGCCCAGGCCCCCTCCTCCGCCTGAGCCGCGCCCCGCGCCGTCGCCACCAACGTGCGCGCCCATCCCACCGCCGTCGCCACAACGGCCCGCACCACCCCCGTTCACGACGCTGCCCTCCCGGCCGTGCCACCCGGCTCGAACTCCCGACGAACCGGGCGGCGCGGGGGACCGGACAGCCCGGTCACACCCACCAGAACGGAAACCGTGATGCGCCACACCATCCCCCCGTCCTTGCCGCCCCGCGCCGCCGAGCACCACTGCCCCGGCGGCATCCCGGACGCCGCCACCCTCCAGGCCGAAGTCCGCGCCCTCCGACAGCGCCTGGCCGTGGCCGAGGCCGCCTTGCCCGGCATCACCCAGCTCACCGACGGGACGCCGGCGGAACTGACCGTCTACCGCGCCGGTTTCAACGCCATCCCGTACGGCACCTACACCACCCGCGAAGCCGCCCGCGCCTGCTGCGAGGACTCCCTGGAGCAGCACCGTCCCATCCCCGAAGGCGCGTCCACCTTCTGGGTGCCGCAGTCCGGCGACGAGGACGCCTCCGAGGAGCTCGTGCTCTTCGGCCCCGGCCCGGACGACGAGGACAGCACGGGGATGCTCGTCCACCCGCAGGCCATCAGCGTCCTGTACACCCCGGACGCCGAGGGATGACGATGCCCCAGTTCATGTGGGAGGTCGACGTCCCGATAGAGCGTGCCGGCACCGGCGAGCGCGGCGTGCACGTCTTCACCGGCCTCGCCGAGAACGGCCGCGAAGCCCGCCAGGCCGCACAGCGTGTCTGGGAGACCGCCCTTCTGCACACCATGGCCAACCAGGACATCCCCACTGCCGCCAGCTGCACGGACTGGTCCGCTCGCGGACTGCGTGCCGGATGGGTCCTGCTCTGGGACCAGGCCACGCACAAGGACATCTGCCGATAGATCCGCCCCGGGGCGGCCGCCAAGGCCTGAGAAACCGCCGACCGCCCCGGGCCCCTCACCCGCAAACACGAGAGAGAGGCCACCATCATGCACGCCACCCGCCGCAAGCAGCACACCCCGCCCACCACCCGCGCACACGGCACCGCCGCCAGATTCCTGAAGTCCCTGGCCAAGGCCAACCCGCTGCTCGCCGACCGCGAGTTCGTCTGCAACCGCTGCGACGCCGCCTGGGCGGGCGCCGAGGCCGACTGCTGGCACTGCGGCCTGCCCGCCACCTTCTCCTCCCACCGCTACGGCTCCGCGCTCCAGCGTCTCTTCGCCGCCACGACCTCCGCCGCCCTCGTCCCGAAGGGAGCGGCGTCGTGACCGGCCTGATCTCCCTGACCTGGCTGATCGGCGCCCAGGCCCTCAGCGGCCACATCGTGGCCCGCGTCAACGAGCTCGTCGGCCAGGGCGCCGAGTACACGCAGGCCTGCGCCACCGTCACCGAAGCCGCCGACGCCGGCGAGACGTGGGCCATCGCCGCCACCCGCCAGACCTGGACCCGTCGCCCCGACACCGACGGGGACGACGCCCCGATCCGGCGCCTGCACGTCCTCGAACGCGTCGGCGACACCGTCGTGGTGGCCGACCTCGACATCGACGAGGACCCCGCTGCCCACTCCCGTTCCGGTCTGCGGCCCCGGCACGAGGAACTCGGAAACGAGGACGAGGGCGCCGTGATCGATGTCGAGCTGCTGAACCTGTACGACCTCACGGCGTGGGACCCCTTCGAGCACCTGCTGCCCACCGTCGCCGTCCCGGCCGCTCGCACCACGGGGGTGGGGGAGTGACCACCACCGACCTCGCCCCGTGGCCGCGGCTGACCGGCAGCGAACCGTGCCAGGCGCCCGGCGCTGACCCCAAGGCTTGGACCGGCGCCCCCAAGCAGCGTGAGGAAGGCCAGCTGGCCTGCCTCCTTGAATGCCCCGAAACCACCCGCACGCAGTGTCTGGCCTGGGCGCTCGACCACCCGACCCACGCCGGATCCGCCATCTGGGCAGGCACCACCTGCAGCGACCGCCGCCGACTGCGCGCCGAGCGCAGCACCGCTGCCACGGCATAGCGGCCAGCACGCCGCTCACCCGTCCGCCCGGGCCTGCTCTCGTACCGGGCGGACGGCCCCGACGGCGCCTGCGCAATCAGGCGCATCCGGCTGCGGCCGGCGGTCCGCCTGCTTGTCCGAAGGGAGTACCGATGGCCCGCATCACCGGCATCGGGTGTCCCGGTACCGAACCCGCCCGGCAGACATGGCCGCGTTGATTTGGCCGTCGCTCATCCAGAATCAGCCGACGAACCGTAAAGCCCCTTCCATGTAAAGCTCTTTACGCCAGGTTCGTGATGTGACGGCGAATCAGGAACCCATAGCAGCACTGCGCGAATGGTCGGCAGCACTCAACCAGCTGTCGACCCCCGGACTCCGCCCGCGCCTGGTCGCGGCGGCATGGCTCGCTGGGGAGACCCGCGTGTCCGCGCTTGCCGAGGCCGCCCGCACCTCCCGACCCACCATCTACGCCGACCTACGGTCCCAGGGCATCGACCCCGACGACCGCTCCAAGGAGGACCCCATGACCATGACTCCCCTCGCCATCGACGGCATCACCGGCCTGAACGACGAGACCGACGCCCGCGCCATTCACGAGGCCGAGCGCCGCTACCTTGCCGAGCACCCCGACGGCGACGGCATCGGCCTCGCCGTGTCCGAGCTGCTCGAACTTCAGCTCGTCCTCCGCTTCTACAACAACTTGCGCCCGCTGCTCGCCGCCGAACTGGCAGCCCGCCGCGACCGCGACCGCGCCCTCCACCTCGTCGAGGTCCGCTGGGAAGCCCTGACCACGGCCACCGCCTGGCACGCCGCCCACCACGCCTACGTCGTCGCGGTCGACGCCGCCTACACCGCCATCACCACCTGGGCCACCGCCGCCCGCGAGGCTTCCACCAGCTGGTTCCCCGTTCGGCGCGCCGAGGAGTTCTACGAGCAGCGGATCCTCGCCGCCGGCCACCCGCCCGTCGAGCGCCTGGCCGTGGACGCCGACGCGGAGTCCCGGTGCCTGGCCGAGGAGCTCACCACCCTGCACGATCGGCGCATCGTGCTCGCCGCCCAGACCCTCAACGCCGCCCCCACGTCCTCGCACTGACCACAGACAGGACCCCGAGATGACCAGGCACACCGTCAGCGACACGAACCCCACCTACGTGACCGGCGCCGACCGCTACCGCATCCCCTTCACTGGCTTCCTCACCCCCGACAACCCGCAGTTCACGGTGATGGAGGAGTACATCCAGCCGGAACACCGTCGCTCCGACGGGTACGGACTGGCCTTCCTGGAGTCCGAGGAGCACCACGTCCTCTACATCGGATCCGTCCGGCAGCTCCAGGAGTACCGCACCGCCAACACCGACGGCACCGCCGTCCTCGACCCCGCCCAGGGCGTCATGTACGCGTTCTGGCCGCACGGCAAGGGCTGGGACGACTACATCCCGAACAACGCGTGGAACCCTGGTGGCGAGGGCATCGTCACCGAGTTCGACCACCCCCTCGGCGGCAAGGTCACCGTCTACGAGTACCTCTACGACAACCGCGACGGCGAGAAGGTCCCGATGGTCGGCTTCCACTGCGACCGCTGCCACCCCGACCCGAAGATCGACCACGAGGCCAGCATGCCCAACCGCGGACCCCAGGACCGCCGCTGGAGCGCCCGCAACGCCCGCGTGCACATCCGCAGCCACGCCGACCGGTGCCGGCCCGTCGACCCGCGCATCGCCGAAGTCGTGCAGCAGGTCGCCAACGAGAAGTACGGCGTCAGTAACCCCACGGTCACCTGGGAATCGCGCTGCGCCACCACCGGCCCGTGCGCCCGGATCCGGCACCTGCGCGCCCGCTCCTGACCCTGATGGTCCATGCCGAAGGCGGCGCCCGGAGTCAGGGAAAGTGACTCCGGGCGCCGCGTTGATCGTACGAGACCGCCGATTTTTGCGGTGGCCCAGGCTCTGCAGACCTTGCTCGGTGTGCCGGAGCGCGATGTTTGTCACCGCCGACGTGGCGTGACCTGGTCTTCTCCGTTTCCGTGAGCACAGTTGTTGTCACCGTTTCGCCAGGGCACTTGTCACCAGCGTGAAGGCGTGTCCCGTCCTGCGCGAGGCGCGTTGATCACGACATGAAGACGACACGCGCTCTCCTCGGCGCCACCATGCTTGCCGCCGGCCTGCCCCTGCTCATGGCTGGTCCGGCCCACGCAGATGTCCTCGGCGGCCTCGGGGACGCCGCCAGCGCGGCGAACAACGTCAACGCGCTCGGCGCCATGCTCAACAGCGATCTGGCCAACTACGCGAAGCAGGACAACGCCAACGAGCACAGCACTGCCACCCCACACTGACCCAGCTCCGCGGCGATCGGGTGGTCTGACCTCCGGCCCGGACCGCCTGATCGCCGTTCCTGTCCTGTCGCATCGAGCTTGTCTGTGGATCTTGCGACGAGCTATGGGGATTGCCATGTCGAGTGAGAACGCTCGGCTCGGGATTCTCAGGGCAGCTGGCTTCTGCGGAATCCGGGGGAGGCGAGCCGAGCCCTCACAGCACTGCCAGGAAGGCCCTCTGGCTTGGTCGTGGATCAACGTACGATCACGGACTGTGAGCCAACTGGGTGAGGTCGGGAAGACGCGCTATCTGGTCCTTCATGACTATGGCATGGGATGGCTGCAGTGGTGGGTGTGGGCGGACTCTGCCGAGGAGATCGTCAGTGCCTGCGCCGAAATTGAGGTGATCACGAACCCGGACGCTGTGAGACGTGCCGAGACGTGGGACCTAGAGGAGGTCCACCTGGACGATCCTGATCCGAATCCGCTGTCCGGCTTCCGCGCGCAGAGGGATGCCCAGCGTGGACAGCCGGGATTCGCCGCCTTGGTGGGACGGGACCGTGTCTACCTGCGCTGGCCGGAGTTCGAGGACGGAGCGGTCTTCTTGATGGAGCTCGGGCCGGACGGACGGCGGTTGCGGCAGGTTGAGATCGGTCCCGGCGGCGGTGCAGTCAAGACGAGCGTCGAGGACTGGCCGTTCAACGCGCCGTTCGATCTTCACGATCCGCAGTATGTGGCCATGGAGATCGGCCGTGATGACTTCGAGGCGGCATGGCATCGAGCCCACCGAAAGCCCAAAGGTTGATCAGTCGGGCGCCTCGGCTGCGCGAGGACGGCTCGCCCCCGGCTCCACGTACCTGCCGAAAACGACCGTGACAGGTACAGCGAGAACCGGACCAGAGAAATAAGATCAAACCCCGCGGACTGGGCAAACAGCATGCTCAGCGCGCGGCACAGTGAGAATCCGACAGCGCGAACGAGAAGCAGTGAGAATCCGACGGCTTCAGTGCGACAGGACAGTTCCACTGCCTGGATCGTTGTGCCCGGATGGGCCTCGGTGACAGCCATCGCGCTCAGGTGATACCTATCGCACCTCGTCACACTCGGGCGACATCGTGTCCGGTCGGTGAGGGCTGCCTGTCGCAGCCCTCGCCCATCTGCTACCACCCTGCTACCTTGAGTGTGTGAGCAGAAAGCAGACGCAGCTTCGGCTGACCCCCGACGTCCTTGAAGCGGGCAAGGAGGCGGCTGCCGCCAGAGGCCTCGACTTCAACAGATACGTCGAGCGGCTCATCGCCGAGGACACCACCGGCGCCCGTGCGGCCGGCATGGCCGCGGCCCAGCGGCTGATCGACTCCCACGGCAGCTTCCTCGACGAGCTGGAAGCAGAGCTCGACACGCAACACGCTCCGGCTCCCCGGAACCGGGATGCCGCTGCGTGAGCATGTCTCTCCACGTCGACCTTTCCTGGATCCTGGAAGTCGCCGAGCGCACCGGTCTCCATGATCCGGCGGTCGACGACCTCGGCGTGCCTCTCGCTGCCGTTGCCCGGCACCGCGCGGAACTCCTCGAGCAGTCCGTGTACGGCAGCCCCTACGCCAGAGCGGCAGCCCTCGCCCATACCCTTGGCCGCTGCCGCTGGCTGGAACGCTCCAACCTCACTGTCGCCTGCGCCGTCGCCGTGATGTACCTCAACGCAAGCGGCATTCCCGCCAACCCCACCCGCGAACATCTCGCCGCCCTGGCGGCTGATCTTTACGATCCCCGCTGCACGGCGGAACGCATCACCAGGCAGCTCCGCTCCTGGCCGACCTGACCCGATGCCACCCCGGCCATCCATGTCGGGCTGGAGGGCGACTCGTGCCTCCCGCGGAATCTCCGCGGCTAGGCCGTGTGTCGAAAGTGGATCTTGAGCTGTGAATGATCACGGGTCATGGGTCGGGGAGATCTCACGGACGAGCAGTGGGCGGTGCTGGAGCCGTTGCTGCCGAGGGGCACGAGGACGGGGCGGCCGCCGGTCTGGCCTCGGCGGCGGCTGATCGACGGCATACGGTTCCGGGTTCGGACCGGTGTGCCGTGGCGGGACGTGCCCGTCGAGTACGGACCGTGGAGCCGGGTCTACGACCTGTTCCGCCGATGGCAGCGCAGCGGCACCTGGCACCGGATCCTCACCCGGCTCCAGTCCCTGGCCGACGCGGAAGGTGCGATTACGTGGGACCTGAGCGTCGACTCCACCGTGTGCCGCGCTCATCAGCATGCGGCCGGGGCCCGCAAGCAGGGCGACCTGCAGAAGGAGCCGCCGGGTGGCGTGTTCGCCGAGCCTGGTGATCACGGGCTGGGGCGCTCGCGCGGCGGGTTCACCACCAAGCTGCACCTGGCCGTCGAGCAGGGGCAGAAGCCCATGTCGATCGTGGTCACGGCCGGGCAGCGCGGCGACTCGCCGCAGTTCGAACCCGTGCTGGAGAAGGTCCGAGTGCCCCGCATCGGGCCGGGCCGGCCACGCGTCCGCCCCAATCGGGTGCGGGCCGGCAAGGCGTACGCCTCCCGGAAGAATCGCGCCTACCTGCGTCGCCGCGGGATCCGCTGCACCATCCCGGACAAGGCTGACCAGGCGCGTAACCGGCAGAAGCTCGGCTCCCGCGGCGGCCGGCCGCCACATTTCGACCCGGTCGACTACCGCCAGCGCCATGCGGTCGAGTGCGGGATCAACCGCCTCAAGAGACATCGCGCTGTCGCCACCCGGTACGACAAGCTCGCCGTCCGGTACGAGGCGACCGTGCTGGTCGCGGCCCTTAACGAGTGGCTGTGAGAGGCGCCCTACTGGGACCATGCGTCGGTGAACTCAGGACTCCCGGCCGGATGGACGATCGAGCGCGTGCGCGCTCTTTCCGGAGACTCAAGCGCCGTCCCGCTCTCCCTCGATCGGCTCGTAGTCGTCGAAGCGGCCGGTCAGGGCGACTACGAGCCGCTCCGGCCCGATGTGATTCTTGCGTTCCACGAGTTGTGCCTCGTGCGGGACGACGGTGAGTGGTTCATGGGGCAGCTTGACGATGACGGCTCGGTGATCTGCTGGGCCTCCTATGGATCCGACCTGGTCGAGGCCATCCGCAGTCTTTGAACGAACCCTGCATCTTCAGTCACTTTCGTAACAGGCCCTAGGGCCTGTCCGGCCGATCTTGAAACTCCAGAAGAGCGGACGCCGGCCCCGCCGCCACAGCAGCCCGGTAGCTCTCATCCACCAGGCGAACGAACACACGGTCACGGCGATCACCCGCCCCCATGGTGCGACGCCACCCCGGCCCTTCACGTTCCCACTGCTCCCGCGCGATCTCCCCGCGGAAATGCCCGTCGAGTTTCACCGCGAGCTTCTCGACGGACAGATGGCCGATGCGGAAGCGCTGCAACAGCTCTCCGAGAACGAGAGACGTGATCAGATGCTGCCGATGCCGCTTCAAGGTCACCGGTGCAACGGGCGGTGACCACGCCTGGAGCAGACTCGGGTCGCTCAGCGCGAGCGTCGCAAGCTGGAGATGACTGTCCCTGATGGCCTGCTCGTTGCTCGTGCGCGCCTGCCGGACCTGGTAGAGCAGCGAGAGAGCCACACCGGCCAGAGCGATAGCCGAGAGTACGACGGACACAGCCCCGTACGTCTGGCTGATGTCACTGAGCTTCCCCCAGTCCGTGCTCGCCGGAGCCACAGCGGCCAGTACGAACGGGGTGGAAACGATCAGCCCCAACAGTCCGAGCCCGAGCAGGCCGTACACCAAGGCCATCCGTACCCATGTCGTGCGCTGCGCCGTGCCGTTACCAGTTGTCACACGTTCCTCCCGAAACACTGACTGCCGGTTCGCTGACCAGAATGAAGCCGGCGTTGACGCCCGGCAAGAGGCACTCAATCCGGCCCCCACATGATCAGCCGGACAGGCCCTAGTGTCCTGAGTCGGAGATTCGTCGGCAGTAAGCGGCGACTTTGTCGAGGATGTCGTCGGCGGTCTTCGTCCAGACGAAGGGCCGGGGGTGTTCGTTCCAGTCGGCGAGCCAGGCCCGGATGTCGCGTTCGAGGGCCTGGACGGAGCGGTGGACGCCCCGGCGGAGCTTCTTCGTGGTGAGTTCGGCGAACCACCGCTCGACCAGGTTCAGCCAGGAGGAGCCGGTCGGGGTGAAGTGCAGGTGGAAGCGTGGATGCGCCAGCAGCCAGGTCTTCACGGCCGGGACCTTGTGGGTGACGTAGTTGTCCAGGATCAAATGGACCTCGAGGTCCGCGGGGACTTCCTTGTCGAGCTTGACCAGGAACTTCTTGAACTCCACCGTGCGGTGGCGGCGGTGGAGCGAGCCGATGACCTTGCCGGTCGCGGTGTCGAGTGCGGCGAACAGGGTGGTGGTGCCCGCGCGCACGTAGTCGTGGCTGCGGCGTTCGGGCACCCCGGGCATCATCGGCAGGACCGGCTGGGACCGGTCCAGGGCCTGGATCTGGGACTTCTCGTCCACACACAGCACCAGGGCCCGCTCCGGCGGGTCGAGATACAGCCCGACCACGTCACGGACCTTGTCGATGAACAGCGGGTCTTTGGAGAGCTTGAACGTCTCGGCCCGGTGGGGCTGGAGGGCGAAGGCCCGCCAGATCCGGGAGATCGCCGACTGCGACATTCCGGTCGCCGCGGCCATCGACCGGGTCGACCAGTGCGTGGCGTCTTTCGGTGTCTCCTCGAGCGTCTTGACGATGACGCGTTCGACGTCGGTGTCGGTGATCTTCCGGGGGACACCGGGGCGTGGTTCGTCGCACAGGCCGTCGAGCCGGCGTTCCAGGAAGCGTCGCCGCCAGGCCCGGACGGTGTCCGTGGTGATGCCCAGCCGCCGGGCGACCTCGGCGATCGCGTGTCCGTCCGCGCTCTCCAGGACGATCCGCGACCGCAAGGCCAGCGACTGGGCACTCGAACGACGGCGCACCCACGACTGCAACATCGCCCGCTCGGCATCGGACAACACCACCGGCGGGATCTTCGGTCCAGGACGACTCACACCAGACCAACGACAAATCTCCGACTCAGGACACTAGTAGTGCTTTGTTAGGTGGTGTCGTAGGGCTGCCATGGGACGGGTTGTCGGCAGGTGGGGCAGGTGCCGGTCCAGGTGGCGAGTAGGTGTTGGAGGAGGTCCAGGGCCTGGTAGAGGGTCAGGCCCTGGCAGGGGCTTTTGGGGAGTTCCGCTGCTCGGTGAGGAACAGGTGGGCGGCGGTGACGAGGGTGACGTGCCGGTGCCAGCCGGTGAATGAGCGGCCCTCGAAGTGGTCCAGGCCCAGGCCGGTCTTCAGCTCGCGGTAGTCGTGCTCGATCCGCCAGCGGGACTTCGCGAGCCGGACCAGGTCCTTGGCGGGGATGGTGGCAGGCAGGTTGGAGACCCAGTACTTCACCGGCTCCGACTCGCCCTCAGGCCACTGCGCGATCAGCCAGACGAGAGGGATCGTGCCGTCGTCGGCGGGTTTGGGCCGTCGGCCCGCGAGGCGGACACGCAGGAACACGAAGTGCGAACTCATCGCGGCTTTGGAGCCCTTGCGCCAGACCAGTGTCCGGCCCGCACCGCGGCCGACGGCCATCATGTGGTCGCGTAAGGACACCGGGCGGATGCGGTAACGCGGCAACGGGCGGGGACCGAGTCCGCCATAGTCGGGCTGGTGCGGTTCGGCGTCCTCGCCGTAGGCGGTCATCTCCCCTCTGGCCTGCAGTACGTATGCCAGGCCGCGGTCCTCCAGACCGTGCCGGAAGTCGGCGTTCGCGCCGTAGCCGGTGTCCGCGACCAGCACGGCGGGCCGCAGACCCGTCCCGGCCAGTTCGTCGAGCATGTCCAGGGCGAGCCGCCACTTCGGGCGGTGGTGTTCGGTGGCGGGGATGCGGCAGAGCTTCCTGCAGTTGTCGGCGTCCGGGCCGTCCCAGCTCGCGGGCAGGAACAGCCGCCAGGACAGCGGACACGAGGCGGTGTCGGACGCGGCATGGACGCTGACGCCGATCTGGCAGTTGCCGACCTTGCCCAGGGTGCCCGAGTACTGGCGGGCCACCCCGGGCGAGGCGGTCCCGGCCTTGGGGAAACCGGTGTCGTCCACCACCCACACCTGCGGGCGGACCGTCCTCACGGCCCGCCATGCCAACGTGGCCCGTACCTCTTGAACGGGCCAGGTCGAGGACGTCATGAACTGCTGCAACTGCTGGTGATCGACACCGAGGCGTTCGGCCATCGGCTGCATCGACTTCCGCCGGCCGTCCAGCAGCAGCCCCCGCACATACAACAAGCCCTTGGCCCGCTGATCCCGCCGGATCAGCGGGGCGAACACCTCAGAGGCGAACTCCTCCAACCGGACCCGGACCGCAGCAAGTTCCCCAGCCCTCATACGACCAGCGAACCGCCGAACACAAGCCGTGACAAGACCACTTAACAAAGCACTACTAGCCGAGGTCGAGGATCTCCCTCGCGGCAAGCCCTCCAGGCACCGGCTTGAGCGGGAGGAACGCAAACGGCCGGCGCCCACTTCCGCCGAGGCGGGTGGCAAGGGCGCCGGCCAACCGAAAACACACACTCCGGGAGACCCGAGAGGCGTATCTCGCTTCCGAGTGTATCCGTACGACGCGCGGTCGCGGTCTCACCCCGCTTGCTGTCGGTGATGTAAGCTTGGTAATGTTTTTTTGTCGATGGGTCGTGGCAGCCCGTCGACACCGAACACACCAACCCCTTGGAGGCTCCATGTCCTTCGCCACCGGCGCCCCTGCCGACAGCCCGTCCCAGGCCGCGGCTCCCACACCCGTGTGGCCGGCCACCGCGGAGGCCGCCGAGGCCGAACTCGGCCGGCTCGCCGAGCTCCTGACCGAGGCCGACACCGCCGTCATCCCCGCCGCCGGCGTCCTCGCCATTCCCGACCTCGCCTACGGCCCGGGCGACACCACCGGCATCCGGGTGCGCACCACCAGCCACCCTCCGCACGCCCTGTACGTCATCGCCGCCGGCGAACTCACCCCGCACACCAGCGCGGACAGCGTCTTCGCCCACCTCCGCCCGCTCCTCGAGGCCGCGGCCCGCTCCTGCGACGGATGCGGCGCCGAGGCCGGCGTGCCGTGCAACCCGAACTGCCAGTCCGACCCCTCGACCACCTGACACACCCCGCCGGCGGGGCGCCGCAAGCGCCCCGCCACCCTGTGATGGAGGAAAAGAAAATGATCCGCGCCGGACGCCTCGAGTACGTCCAGACCATGGCCGACCTGGCCGACACCCTCGGCAAGAAGCTCACCACCGTCCGCAACCAGAAGCCGTACGCCGCGGAAGGCCACCCGGCACCGATCAGCTCGCCCAACTCCCGCGCCCAGCTCTGGGACGCGGAGCAGACCAAGGCCTACTACGCCGGCCAGCCCATCCCCGAGCTGCCCCAGGTCGACGACAACGAGGACCTCCTGGACCGCCACGAGGCCGCCGAGCTGCTCGGCATCAGCCCCGTGACCTGGAACGGCTACAAGAACGACCCGGACCTGGTCGACGGTATGGTCCTCGTGCCGGCAGGCCCCAAGGGCACTGAGCACTGGCCCCGCCGCCTGGTCCTCGCGTACAAGAACAAGCGTCCCGGCAGGGCAGCCGGAGGCGGCCGCCCCGCGGGCAGCGGCGATATGATCCCCCGCGACCAGATCCTGCCGCGGATCGCCGAGCTCCTGGACGCCGACCCCGCCATCACCCTGGAGACCGTCGCCGAGACTCTGGGCATCGCCAAGTTCCCCACCGCCCAGTCCGGTCTGGCCACCCTGCGCGGCCGGCGCATCGCCGACCTGGTCGAGGCCCAGCCCGGTCTGGACCCGAAGGCCGCCGCCCTCCAGCTGGGCTACCCCACCATCACCCACCGCGGCGCCATCACGATCGCCGAGCGGGAACTGCACGCCCGCAGCGCCAAGCCGTACCTGCAGCACACCGCGGACTTCCTGGCTGCGGCCGGCATCGCCCAGCAGGCCCAGGTGGAGATGCGCCAGCCCGACGGAGAGCACCTCGCCGCCGCCGTGCCGCTCGAGACCCACCAGCCGGCGCCGGCCCTCGTGTGGGACGAGCGCTTCGGATGGCGGACCGCGACCAGCCGCCGGCACCCCATCGGCAAGCCCACCGACACCCCGCCCGAGGGTGAGGGAATCCGCTACCTGGGCACCGGTCTCCGGCCCGATCCCGAAGAGCTCCTCGCCGCCCTGCGCGACGGCCGCAAGGGAACCAAGCGTCCCCACACCACGCCCTGAACCGCGCTCCGGTCACCGAGAGGCGGGCGCCGACGCCCGTACGCAATCCGGATCAGACCGTCAACCACACCCACGCAGCCAAGGAAGGCACAGCGTGATCACCAAGCAGCACGACGCCGACGCGTACGGCCAGGAGCTGGCCCGCATCAGCCACCACCAGCACGAGGCCACGAGCGCGCGGTTCACCGTCTTCCAGGCCCTGGCCGCCGCCGGGATCGGACACGAGCAGGCCGACGACATCGTGTCGAAGCTGGAGGCCGCGGCGGTGGCCGGCGCCCACACCTGGATCTCCAAGAGCAGCGCCCCGCACGGTTCCGACCCGCGGTTCGAGGACGGCTGGCACGAAGGGGTCCGCGAAGTCGCCAGCTACCTGCTGCGCATCGCCGACACCACCGCCACCACCGGGCACGGGCGCGCCGCCTCCAGCGCCATGCTGCTCGCCCACGTTCAGCAGCCGGTCTCCCCCGCCCCGGAGGAAGCGCCGACGGACGAACAGGCCCCGGCGCCACCGCTGGAGGCGAAGGACGTCCTGGCGGCGGCGGAACGCTTCCCGTGGGCCCTGGCCGCGCCGGACGAGCGCCACTGGCCGGACGGGGAGTTCCTGGACGTCGCCCTGAGCGCGGTGCGCGCCAAGGAACGCGAGGGATACATCGAGCGCCTGGAGGCGTTCGTGAAGCAGCGCCGCGCCCGCCTGGAGGAGCTGCTGCGCGTGTACGGGCCGGGCAGCATGCCCGCCTCGCAGGGCCGATACGCCCTGATCGGGCAGCCCGCAACCCTGGTCATCCTGGAGCGGATGGAGACCCACCCGTTCGGTCTGCGCGCCCGGTGGGAGAAGGAACTGGAGACCGTCCTGCTGGACGACCTTGAGTTTGCGTGGGGGCCGCGCACCCGCCTCAGCCGGTGAGCCGCGTCCTGATCCCTGCAGACCAGGCCGCAGGAGTCCCCTCGTCATCCCGTACCACCCAGCCAGAAGGAGAACGCGACATGGACAAGCTGTTGAGCTTCACCGCAGGGCGCCCGTCCACAGGCAAGAAACCGCTCCCGGACGACGCCAGCACCGAGGAGTGGACGGGGCAGTTGCGTCGCACCGTGCGGGAGATCGAGATGCGCGAGCAGGACCCCGAGCTGGTCGCCCGCGCGCGGTACAGGCTCTACGCCGACCCGCAGCTGCTGCGCTGCCGGCACGCCGACAGCCCGGGCCTCCTCCAGCTTCTGGAGATCGTGGAGAGCCGCGGACCCGCGGTCGACGTCGTGCTGCGTCAGCCCCTCGACGCCAGCTGAGGACCTGGCGGACACCGGGCTGTGGCGGCCGCGCCCGCGCCTCCGCCTCAGAGCCGATCGGTTACCCAGCTCGCTGAACCCGGCTTGCCCACGGCGCCCACAGGCTTGCCCAGACCGGTACACCCAGGGCTTGCCCAAAGAACGGCCAGGCTTGCCCAGCCGCAGCCCGGGGGCGGCAGGGCAGGCAGACGCTGTGCGGATCGTGCAGGATCGTCGCCCAGCCGACGATGTGCGGCGGCACGCCGAACCCTATGTCGACGTTGCTGAGGAGCCTCGTGGACACGCGCATCTTGTACTGGTCGGCGAGCACGTTGCCGACCCGCACTGGCACGTCAGGCTCCGCGACGCCCTCCTGGACGGGGGCGAAGCCGGTGGCGATGTCGCCGGGCAGAGGCTCCAGGAACGGCACGATCTTGGCCTGGGCGTCGAAGTCGCCGGCGGCTGCGGCCGCGCGGACCCAGGTGTCGGAGACCGGAATCGGGGTGCCGCGGTTGCCGCGCCCGGGGCCGCGGCCCTCAGGCCGGCGAATCCGTGGGCCTCCGGCCGGTTCCATCTGCTGGAGGACGCCCGCGCGCAGCCTGTGGTTCAGTTGGGCTGCGGACCTCCCGTCCATCCCCAGCGCCAAGACCTCCGTGCCATTGCCGGCAACCTGTCCCACTCCGACGTCGAGCACTGCGGGAACTGCGAGACGGCCGTTGTGATCGGGGGCTAGGTGATCGTCTCGCTCGGGCTGTCCTGCCTCGACTGTTACAACGTGATGTCCGGCGAGCCCGGCCGCCACGACCTTCGGCACCACTGGCAGGGGTAGCCAGGCGCCGGCCGTCCGGTGCGCTGCGGAGGTGGGCAAGCTCATGTGGACGGGGCCCCGTGACAGTTGCACCGGAAGGGGGCTGGAGGGTTGCACGTAGAGGTGCACTAGGAGTTGCACCGGAGGTGTGACCGGGAGTGGGACCCTCCCTTTTTCGATCTTGAGTCTCGTGCCTGGTCAGGCCCGGTGGGCAAGCCTGATCGCCACGACGACACCTCTTCCTCCGCGATAGCCGGAGGAAGAGGCCTGCTTCTTTTCAGGGCCGGGCCGGCCTTCACCACTACGGGCCAGCCCAGTTCAGCTCAGACCAATACGGACCGGCCCCAACGGCTCGGTCCGCTCCCCGATCGCTGCCCCAAGTCCGGCGCCGCCCTGCTGAGCGGCCTGGCCCGGAACGCCGTGTGCGCTCCCGCGCGAAGGCCGTGCCCGGACGTGCCGAAGCGGCCCCGCCGGAAGGCGAGGCCGCTTCGTGTGGAGCTGGCTCAGTGCTGGTCCCAGTCGACGCGACGGCGCTGGGGGAGCGGCGGCTCGATGCCGACGCGCAGCGCCAGCCGGACCGCCGCGCGGTCCCGCTTGTGCGCCGCCCGCTGGAGCCAAGTCCTGCTGCCGTCCTTCAAGAAGGGGGTCAGCCAGGGCCGCTCCTGGTACTGCAGGTGTGCGGGGCAGTCGTGGAAGGTACGGGCCATCTCGGGGCTCCTCGCTGTGGATTTGTCGTAGTGCGTGTTTCGCGGTCGCTGACCGGCTGCCACCGCCGATCAACTGAGACAACTATAACCATCACTCATCACTTTGGTCAAGTGGGGGTGGCGTGACGCCGCCGTCCGGCGCGATGCGGGCGACCGAATGGGTGAACGCGAAATCGGGGCGAGGAAAAGGCCGTTCCGGCTTCCCGAAAGTGATGTGTGTGAGTTATAGTTGTCTTGTTGGTCGGGAGTGGCACCCGGCCAACACCCCCACCGAACTCACACGCTCCAGGGAGAAACCCGTGTCGAACTCCATGAAGATCACCGCCGGTCAGACCACCACCCGCACCCTGATCGACCTGATCCGCGCCATGGACGGCGAGCGCGCCACGACCATCACCTACGTCGACAGCAAGGGCGAGGAGTCGGTCCGCACCATCGAGATTCACAACATCCTCACCACCAGCAAGGGCGGCATCATCGTCCGCGCGATGTGCCGCACCCGGGGCGAGATGCGCACCTTCACCCTGGAGCAGATCAAGGCGTACACCGTCCACCGCATCCGCTTCGTGCTCACCGTCCCGGAGGAGAAGGCGGGGGAGGCCTTCCCTGTCGCGCACTTCGTGTCCAGCATCGAGCGGATGATCGACCTGGAGCTGGAGCGCGACTACCCGCTCCCCAAGGTGATGCTCGCCGCGTAGGCGAGCGGGGGCCCGCCCTGCCGGGCGGGCCCCCACCGCCGTGCCCCTCCACCGGGGGCCGAACCCCGGCCCCCGGTCACCCACTCGCAAAAGGAACCGAGGATGACCCAGCGCGACGCGCAGCACGAGACGACCGTCTGCCCCGGATGGGGCGAGCCGTGCGGCAACGAGACCGCCGAGAACGCCGATCTCTGCCCCGACTGCTTCATGGCGCGACTGGACGTGCAGTCCCCCAGGATCCCCCTCTAGACCCTCGTCCGCGCCGGGCGGACGGCGCCCCCCGCCCGCCCGGCCCCGACACCTCTCCCGCTGCGCCCCTTGCCACGCCCGGCCCACCCCGCCCCCGCCCGGGGCGATCCACCCTCTTCCGACCCTGGAGGCCCCATGCCCGCTGCCGACTCGTACGAATGGCGAACCGCCCCTTGCCCCGAGTGCGCGGATCCCGCCGCCCGCCTCGTGCCCGGTGACAGCGACCGCGCCGACATCCTGCTGTGCGCCCGCTGCCCCGCACACGGGCGCCTTCCGTACCGCGACCCTGCCGACATCCGCGCGCGCCTCCCGCTCGGCGTCGTGCTCGCCATGCGCGGCGGGGCGCTGCGCATCGGCGCCCCGGCCGCGCCGCACAGCCTCAACGCCTACACGCGTTCGGTCGTGACGCTGGCCACGGAACACGGGCTCCTTCCCGTGTGGCGCCCCTCCGCCCGGCGCCACTACGTGACCCTGGCCGCGCCCGGCCCCGAGGGTGCATGGGGGTGGATGGAGGTGGGCGCCCGCTCTGGGAAGATCCTGCGCGCCACCGTCCACCCGCACGGGCGCAGTGCGCCCGGGGTCCGTGCCGCCGGGCCGCGCGCCGTCCGTCAGCTGGTGGCCAGCCTCTCCGTCCCGGGCTCGGCGGCCGGTTGCGGAGCGGTTGCTCCGGGCGCTGCGGAGGCTTCTCGCTGACCCCTCCGGGCAACGCCGGCCCTCGCGGCCGGCGGGGTCCCGGCGGGTGGTGGCCGGCGGCCGTTCCCGACACGGAAATCTGACGGGCAATCAGATGGAGGGGATGGGGTTGTGAGGGTGATGAAAGATGGGTATAGTTTTCTCATCGGGATGGGGTCCCGATGCGGCAGTGGCAGCCGCACACCGAAAACGCACCACCCAAGGAGAGCCTCGTGAACACTTCCCGCGCCGCGTACGCCGTCATCGACACCGCCCGCCGCCTGTGCCCCGGGGCTACGACCGTGGACGTCTACAACTACGGCGGAACCACGCGCCTGGACGTCTTCAAGGCAGACGCCGAGTACGACCGGACGCTCCCGGGCTTCACCGTCGGCTCTGTCCGTGCGGCCCTGGACGGCGCCGCCGAGGCGTACGCGACTCGGGCCTTCGGCCCCCGCTCCGCCTGGCCCAAGCACTTCACCATTACCCACACCGGGCCCCTCGACGTCGCCGACGCCGACCGCACCGTCGGGGACCATGTCTTCAACGGCCGCGTCTGGACCGGCGTCGGCGAGCAGGCTGTCCAGGCAGCACACGATGTGCTCGACTACCGCCGCGAGATGGGCCGATCCGAGCTCATGCGCGTGGTCTTCGGATTCCAGTACGACATGGCGGCCCGGAATCTGGAGCTGGCCACCGGCGCCCCGAAGGGGTACCGCCTCTTCGCCCTTGCCCGCTCCATCGTCAAGCACAACCCGGTGAGCCCCCGCTCCGCCTGGGTCGCGGCTGGCGCTGTCACCCGATAGCCGCTCCTCTCCGGCCCGGGCCGCTGATCCACGCGCGCCCGGGCCCTCCAGGGGGGCGGCCCCCAGAGCGGGGGCCTTCGGCATCGCCGCCCCCGCCCGCCCGTCCACCAGCGCCCCGGCCCTGCAGCACGTCCACCCGGGCTCGGGCGCGCCTCAGCGCCTCGCGGCAGTGGCAGCCGCACCACCGAACACGCACCCCGGAAAGGGGCCGTGTTGCACCCTCCCGCGCATCACCTGTACCTCCCCGCCCCGTCGCGTGGCTCCGGCTCCCGGCGCAGGACGGTCCTTGATCCGGCGCGCCCACTGCCTGGACGACCCCGAAGGCCTGCCGCACGTCGAGGCGTTCGTCGTGGCCGTACCTGCGGGCGTCGCGGACAAACAGCGGCCGGGGTTCGAGGAGCGCTGGAAGGAGCACACCGAGGAGGGGTCGGTCTTCCGGCCGCTGCGCGGGCTGCCCGAGCCGGCCCCGCGCAAGAGGTCGGCCGGCGGTCCGGCGCCGCTGCACCGGGCCAGGGGCGTCGGGGGCGTACTTCTGGGCGCGTGACTCACCTCCTTGTGTGGTGATGAATAGCATGTATAGTTGTCTTGATGGTCGGCGGTGGCAGCCGACCACCCGGAAACGCTCAACTCGGAGGCATCTCATGAGCATTCACACCCTCGGCACGTCCCGACTCGATGCCGTCGTGATGGAGGGGACCGGTCACGGCTTCGCCCGGATCCGCCTCGCCGACGGCCACGCGGTCACCCTCAAGACGCGGCCCGGCGCCGATGTCGCGGAAGAGGTCTTCCTCTCCCCGGGCCTGACCGCTCCCGACACCGAGGCCTGGGAGAACGAGGACTCCTGGGAGGACTGGCTGACCGGCGGGACCCTCGGCAACGAAAGCGGGATGTTCCTGGACGTGCCCGCCGAGGCGCTCCGCGACCTGATCATCCAGCACGGCGGTGAGCACGACGACCAGGAGGGCGAGGACCCCGCGCCGAACGCCGAGAGCACGACCGCCGAGGAGACGGCCCAGGACCTGCTGGCCGAGCTGGCCGACCTGCACGGCGCGTTCGAGCACGGCTACGGCGCCGACGACATCCGGCGCGCCTTCGGGCGCATCAGCGACGCGGGCGGCCCCTACCTGATCTGCGTCTGGGACGTCGCGGACGACTACGGGTTCGGCGGCAACGCAGAGTTCTACGCCGAGGACGAGAACGGCCTCTTCGAGCTCCGGCCGGACGTCTATGACTGGCTCGCCGGCCAACAGGACATCCCCGGCCCCGTCGAGACCTGGGTGGGCGCGCACCTCCCCGAGCTGGTCGAGTTCGCCGCCACCGACGACCGCCACAACTACGCCCGGACTGAGCGCTGACCCTGGCCGTGCACGGCGGGGGCGAAGTCTCCGCCCCCGCCGTGTGCGAGCCCGAAGCTGCCGAACCCCTCAGCATCGAAGGGAACCGCATGAACGAGACCCGAAGCGCTGCTGGTCGGCGGCCCGCGGCGCGGCTCCTCGCCGGCCCGGTCATCCGCCGCCCGCAGCGCACCCTCACGCCCGAGGAACGCGAAATCGTACGGGGGATCTCCACCCTGAACTTCCAGGGCGCCCTGATCATGGGCATCGTGGACCCGGTCCCCAACCCCTCGCCGATGGACGAGGACGAGGGCGCCTGGGTGCGCGAGCAGGTGTGGTCCGCCTACCTCCAGAAGATCGAGCGCAAGTACCCGTTCGGCTTCGCCCGATGGGCCATGTGCGAGCGGGGCACCTGCTGGAACTGCCTGGCCGGCCGCTGCGACCTGTGCGTCCACCGGCAGGAAGGCGGCCCGCACGCGGACGACAACACCGACTGGGTTCTAGACATCCGGGGCCGGTGCGTCGCCAAGTTCATCCTGCGGCCCGGCGGCGAGCCGTGCGTGTGGTGGTGCCGGTGTGCGTGCCCCAAGAGCGATCCGACTCCGGAGACAGCCGCGGCTCCGGCCGAGGGTGAAGTCGCACCGGGGAAGGCCGCTGGGCGGCCGGGTGGGGCCGTGCGTCGGGGGCAAGGCTCTGCGGTCGACGCCGCGCAATACGCCCTGTTCTGACGGTGCGCGACCGGACTTCCGGGCAACGGTGATTGCCCGGAGCCGTCCTGGGTGCGCTGGAGGGGACACCCTTGCGGAAGTGATGAAAGGTGATTATAGTTATCTTGTCGATCGGCGGTGGCAGCCGACGACACCGGACACACACAGATCCAGGAGACCGCACATGTTCTTCAACAGCCTCGCCCAGCTTCCCGCCTCCCGCGTCGACGTGGACGCGCTGCGCCAGGACGAGGCGCTGTGGCAGCACGGTCCGGACGGTCGGGGGTACGTCCCGCTGTGCAACCTCGTCCGGGGCTGCGGTGCGCCCGCCGAGTGGGTCATCGAGCACCCCTCCACGGGGACCCGCCGCTTCGTGTGCAAGGACTTTCACCCCGTCGAGGTGGTCACCGACGCGGTGGCCTGGTGGGTGACCGAAGCGATTGACATCGCTGAGTACCTGGCGAGCAAGCACGACTAGCTGACCCCGGCGGGGCGGGCGGCCGACCGACCGCCCGCCCGGAGAGCCCCCGCGATATCAGCGGCATCACCCCGTTGAGCAGCACATCCCCGAGCGGCAGTGGCAGCCGCTCGGCACCGGAGAACCACATCAGGGAGAACCCCCCATGACACGCACGACTTTCGTTGCCTCCACCGGCTGTACCCGTATCAGCGAAACCCGCCACTACACCCACGCGGTCATCGCCGACCGCCGCGACGGCGAGGGCCGCATCGCGCACACCTGGTCCATGTCCGCGGCCAACGTCGCCCGGGCCGCCCGGGCCGCCGAGCGCGCGGGCTGGAAGAACGTCACGGTCGAGGAGGTGCACGTCCAGGAGAAGCCGGCCCGCACTCGCAGGGCGACCCCGAAGCAGGCGCCCGCCGCTGCCCAGCCGGCCCCGGCCGCCGAGCGCGAGCCGCTCGTCCTCTACGCCGTCCGCCCGGCTGCGGGCGGAGGTTTCGACGTCGTCAACACCTCGGGCCTGGTCGTCTCGGGCGACTGGCAGACCGAGGTCGGCGCCCAGGAGCGCGCCGACTACCTGAATGCCCAGGAGAACCGCAAGCGCGCCGAGGACGCCCTGACCGAACCGCAGCGGCGGGTGTACGCCGTCGTCAAGCGCGACGGCGCGATCGGCGCCGGATACGGGCACAACCTCACCGCCGTCCGGAGCCTGCACGCCGCCGGCCTCGTCAAGCTCACCGAGTACGGCCCGGGCTCCTGGAACGCCGTCCACGTTCCGCCGCCCGCCGTCGGCCCGGCCGAGGCCGCCCCGGCGGCCGGTACGGGCGTACTGCCCCAGGACGCCGAACACCCGGCGGCCGCCCTGTCCGGGCAGCCGCTCGCCGACGTCACCGGCCCCCACGACCTCGGCGAGGTGGCCGGCTACTGGGTCCGGGCGGATGGCACCAGCGGCCGCCTGACGGTCGGCTGGGTCGAGGACAGCAGGCTGAACCACCAGCGCCGACGGGCGGCCGCCCCTGGCCCGGCTGAGCGTCGCGAAGGAGCTGTTCGAGCGCACCGAAGGCTGGATCGTCGAGCCCGGCGACCAACCGTCCCTGATCCTCTGGCACGTGCCGACCCTGGATACCGCGGCCAAGCAGGGTGCCGCCGCCGAGCAGGCCCGGGGCGCGATCACCGACACCTGGACCATCACCCACACCGGCCTGCCCGAGGGCCGCTGGTTCCTGCGGGTCGAGGCTCCCGATTCCGACGCCGCCTTCGCGGCCGCCCTGGCCACCCGCGCGGGTCGCCTGGTCCAGCAGGCGGGGCATCGGCTCGGCGCGCGGCGTCTGCGGGAAGCGGACCTGGTCCGCACTGTCGGCGAGCGGGTCCGGCACGTGGCCAGCGGCCAGACCGGCACCGTCGAGGCAGTGGACGTACGGATGACCGGTGCCCACGCGTACCGGGACGGCGTGACCGTCGCCGTTGACAGCCGCTCCCGCAAGACCGCGCGCGCCCTGGAGTGGGAGCCCCTGCCGGCGGCCGAGGACCCCGAGGCTGCCTGCTGACGGCCCCGCCCGGCCCTACGGGCCGGGCGGCTCTCCTTCCCCTCCGCCGCCATCGCCGGAGTCCGGAGTGCCGCGTCCAGGCCGCGCGCGGCCAAGGGCCGCCCGCAGCACCAACGGTGCCGTTCGCGGATTTCTGCCGAGGGAACCAGGGCGGAGCCTTGCGTGATGATGAATAGTGAGTATAGTTGTCTTGCGGTCGGCGGTGGCAGTCGACCACACCGGACACGCATCCTCAGACCTTCGGAGAGTCATGATCATCCGCACGCCGCTCCCCAACGCCCTGCACGCAGCCGCCCGGGCCCGCGCCATCGCCGGTATCGCCCGACGGAGGAGCGTGCTCAACCACCCGGCCGAGGAAGCGCTGACCACGGTCGCCGAGCTCCTCGACGACGTCGCGCTGACCTTCGAGACCGACCTCCCCCCGGTCCTGGACGGTGTCGTCATCACCAACACGATCCCCTTCGACGCCTCCCTGCTCCTCGCCATCGCCGAAGACGTCATCGCCCAGAACACGGCGACCGGGCTCCCCGCCTGCCTCGGCCAGTACGTCACCAGCGCCGTGTTCGGCACCCTCGAACTGCCCCGGCTCCTGCACCCCGTCAGCGCCCAGCTCGCCTCCCAGGAGACCAGCCTGCGCGCTGCTCTCCAGCTGCTGCACGAGCGCCACCTGACGGGAGCCGGTGAGCGGCCGGAGACGGCGGGGCTCTACCTGGAAGCCGCATTCAAGCTCCACCTGAGCTGGGGGCGCCTCGCCGCCGCCGTCGCCGTGGACAACGCCCGCCCCTGCAACCGGCCGACCGTCGCCCAGTAGGACCTCGCGCGGCGTACAGCGCCCCGCGCCCCGGCTCCCGGCCCCACCTCGGGCCGGGCGCCGGGGTCCGGCACCCCCTGCGCACGACACCGACCCGCACGGCAAGACGCCCCCGCCCGCTCGACGCGAAGGAGCGAGATGACCAACCGGATGGAACCCACCGAAGGCGACCTGCTGCTCGCCGAACTGGCCGCCCTGGGCCGCCACGCCTTCCCCGGAGAGGAGGGCGGCATGACCTTCCTGATCATGGCCGCCGACCCGGGCGCCCCGGACGACGAGGACGCCGCCTACGGCGTCTTGCACGTCCTGATGCACGCCGGCGAGCGTGCCGACCGGCCCGCGGCCGACCACCGCGAACCCTGGTCCGCGTATCTGCACGCCGCCGACGGCACCTACCTCACCACCCTCGTCAACGGCTCCCCCACGCCGCTCGACGCGGTCGCCGACGCCGCCCGGTGTGCCCGCGAGGTGACCGAGCGGCTCAGCCGGCGCCGCCGCGGCAACTTCCCGCCGGTCGCACGCCGGTTCTGCACCTTCTGATCCACCCCCGGCCGGGCGGCAGTGGCAGCCGCCCGGCGCCGAACTCACCACCCCGCACCCAGAGGAGCTCCATGGACATGCCCACCCGCCGCCGGCTGCTGGAGGGGATCCGGCGCGCCCACCAGGCCGACGCCGCGTACACCGCCGCCGGCCGCGCCCGCACCCGGGCCGCCAAGGCCACCGCCGCACACGCCCGCATCACCCGCGATCCGCAACTGCAGGGCGCCTCTGACGAGCTGGAGGCTGCGCAGGCCGTCCACGCTGGTCTCGTCCGCCGTGAGCAGGAGGCCCGGGCCAAGGTCCACCGGACCTTCACCGCGGCCCGCGCGGCCAACCGCGTCCTCGCGGCGCTCTACACCCCGCACGCTCCGGGCCGCGGAACCGGCGGCGGGAGCCGGTCCGACGTCGCGGCCGCCCTCCTCGGCGAGCTCGCCGCGATGCCCCGCGAGCTCGTCCTGGCCGCGGACAAAATCCTCGTCTCCACGAGCGGTGGCAAGGACTCGCTCGTCTGCGGGCATCGCGTGGTCACCCTGGCGGCCGAGGCCGGCTGCCTGGACAAGGTGGTCATGGTCCACGCGGATCTGGGGGAGGAGTCCGAATGGCCGGGGGTGCGTGAGCTCGCGCAGCGCCAGGCCGAGCGGTGGGGCGTCGAGTTCATCGTGGTCCAGGCCGACCGCGGCCTGCTCGGCCTCGTCGAGAAGCGCGGCATGTGGCCCGACGCGGCCCGCCGGCTGTGCACAGTTATCTGCACCAACTCCTCTCGTTGATCGACGTGATGGTCAGTGCGATCGACGAGGAGGAACACCTTGGAACTGCGACAGGAACTGATCGAGGGGCGGGCGGAGCTGCCCCGGGTGGGGGCCGTTGTCCCCGCTCGGGGCGTCCACCCGCCGTACATCGTCGTGAACGCGTACGACGACGAGATCGAGGCGGCTACCGCCTACCTGCGGGATCTGGCACTGAACGACTGCAGTCCGCTGACGGTACGCAGCTACGGGTACGGCCTGCTGCGGTGGTTCCGGCTGCTGTGGCTGCTGGGGGTGGCGTGGGAGAAGGCGACCGAGGCTGAGGTCGCGGTGCTGGCGGGGTGGCTGCGGACGGCCTCGAATCCGCAGCGACGGCGGACTCAACCGGGCGGACACGTGCCCGGGTCGGTGAACCTCAGGACCGGCAAGCCGACGCTCCGTGCCGGATACGCGCCCAGAACGATCAACCATGCGTTGTCGGTGGTCAGCGGCTTCTACGGGTTCCACGCCTATCAGGGCAACGGGCCGGTGGTCAACCCTGTCCCCATCTCGCCGCAGCGCCGACATGCCCTTGCGCACCGGAGTCCGCTGGAGCCGCGGGCGGTTGTGGGGCGGGCCCGGCTGCGGCAGAAGGTCTCCGACCGGCCGCCCCGTTCGATTCCCGACCGGCTGTGGGACGAGCTGTTCGATCGCATGGGCTGTGAGCGTGACCGAGCACTGCTGGAGTGTTATGTCTCCAGCGGCGCCCGCGCGGTCGAACTGCTCGGGGTGGGGGTGAACGACATCGACTGGGCCGGCCAGCGGATCTACGTGATCTCCAAGGGCACCCGGGAGAGGGAAGCGGTGCCGGCCTCGCCGCAGGCGTTCGTCCGTCTGGCCCGGTATCTCGACGAGGCGGGCACGCCGTCACGGGGCGAGTCGGTCTGGTGAACCCGTCGCGGGAGCGATCGTCCCCTGTCCTACTGGGCGATGCGCCGGATCATGCAGCGGGCGAACGAGCTGCTGGGCACGAACTGGACCCTGCACGACCTTCGGCACACGGCGGCGTCCCGGATGGCCAACGGCGGGAAGCTCACCCCTGTCGAGGTCCAAGCGATCATGCGGCACGCCAACATCCAGACCACTAGCCGCTACCTGACGGCGCGGGTGGAGGAGATGTTCGACAAGCTCGCGGAGCACTACAGCACGCCGCGGCCGGCGATGAGCTACCCCACTGGGTACTCCGCGGATGACATCAAGGCGGTGTTCGGTGGCTAGGTCCAGCGCGACCACCGGTGTCAGCAGTCGGCACGGGCCCATCTTGGAGGGGCGCACTTTTCCCAGCAGGTTCGTGGGCGGTCCGATGAAGCCGCAGCCTGCGGTCTCGGAGCCGCCGCCGCGACCGCACGGAGAACTGTCTGCAGCGTCGATCAACTACATCTCCAAGCTGGCCTTCGACGTCTGGGAGGACGCTTCCACCGTTACCCGGCACCAGCGCGCTCAGGCCACCCGCGGCATCCTTCAGTATCTGTCCACCCACCCGGGCCAGACCTGGCAGGAGCGGTGGGACGCCAGCCCTCTGGGCAAGGGGATGATCAAGGCGAACAGTCTCGGTGCCCGCAGGACGACCGGCCTCGCGGTCACCCCCGGGGTCCGCACGCTGTTCTGTCTCCGCGTCGTCCAGCCCACGATGCTCGCCTTCCGGCAGAACCAGCTGAACAACTTCACTCCCCTGTTCATCTCCGCGCAGAACGACCCGCTGCTGGTCGCCTTCGAGGAGCACATTGCCGCACAGGAGCTGCGGCTCAAGCACCAGCGGGAGGCCGTGCTCGACATGTGCACGCTCCTGACCTACCAGGGCGTCGCGCTGGCCGACGTCACGCCGGAGTCGATCCTCCAATACGCGCACGACAACCGGCTGGCCCGCTGCCGCCTCCAGCCCGGACAACCGGCCTCAAACCTCCTGTTCGGGCACGGCATGTGGACGGCCCTGATCACGATGGGGCGGTTCCCGGCCTCCACGCCAACGACCATGCGGGCAGCGATGATGCGCGGCCAGCGGACCATCGAGGAGCTCGTCGATCAGTACGGGATCCGCGACCAGGCCGTCCGCGGCCTGCTGATCGACTACTTCGGCCGACGCCGAGCGGATCTCGACTACTCCAGCCTGAAGCAGCTCGCGCTCCTGCTGGTCAAGCACTTCTGGGTGAAGATCGAGCAGCTCAACCCCGATCAGCAGGGCCTTCGGATCGCACCGGACCTCTACACGCGCTGGCGCGAGACAATCCGTCTCAAGGACGACGGCACCCACCGGCGTGGCCAGGACGACATCGTCATCTCGGTCCGCAGCTTCTACTACGACCTGCACACCTGGGCTGCTGCTGAGCCCGAACGCTGGGCGGCCTGGGTCGCGCCGTGTCCCGTCCCGCCTGGTGAATTCCACGGTCTGGGCGTCCGCCGGCGGAAGGGGACCGAACGCTCCGCGGACCGCACCCGGCAGCGCCAGCCGCTCTTGCCCGTCCTGGTTGAGCACGTCGAGTCCCGCTACGACCATGCCCGGCTCCTGCTCGAACGCGCCGACCAGGCCGCCGACGGGGAGGAGTTCACACACGCTGGCACACCGGGCAGATCCGCGAGCTGCGGCGACACAAGAACCTGACGGCCCATCTGGAAAGCCTGGTCGGCTACCTGGCACCCGGCCCGGTGCGGGAACGACTCGTGACCTGGACCGCAACCCGACCGCTCCTGCCCTGACCAGCCCTCCAGCAATCAGATCGCTCCAACTGAGTTCCCAAGGCGAGGTTTCAGCAGAGGCGGTCGAAGATCAGAACGGAACCGACAGGCCGGAGTCGCGCAGGCGGGCCAGAGCAACGGACATGCACTGCTGAACAGTCCTCCCATCGGCTCGCATCCCATGCGCCAACGGGCCACCGCTGGCAGCGAACGTCCACGCCGGCGCGTTGTCAGCCAGTCTCTCGGCGTCCATCCTGATCATGGCATTCACACCCTGCTCGCCCAGCCACTCCAAGATCAGAAGCGTCACGTCCTCGACGCCGCGTTCCTCATCGATCTTCGGCCAACGGCCTCGGTTCCCAGTCATCACTCCGACTCTATCGAGGCCCCGGAGGTGGTCCAGGGGTCCAACCACCAAGTTCAGAGAAGCCTGCATCCGCTGCCCGATGCTCCGCGCCAACCCCAAGATGCTCGCCCGGCTTACCGAGCTGGAAGCCGACCTTCTACAACGCCGGACACAAGCCGAAGCCGAGGGTTGGATCGGTGAGATCGAGGGCATCGACCTCACCCTCACCTTCCTCCGCGCCAAGCGCGACGAGACCCACCGTCGAGCCCAGCGACCAACTCTGCACCTCGGCATCCCCGCCCGCCGTCGGCCGAAGGAGTCCGAATGACGTTCCGCAGACCGATGCCTGATCCAGAACCTCCAACGCCTCGGCGCCCCCCGGAATATGATCGAACGGAACTCCCCGTCCATGCTCGGCTCGCGGGCCCTCGGCCGGTAGGGCCTCGACCTGCTCCCGTGGCCGGACAACCCCACCTATTCGCATGCGAGGCGCCGCCGCAACAAACGCATTCTCTTTCGCGAAATCGATAGCAAGAGTCATGCAGGGAGAAATCATGCCTACCCTTCTCTATTACCCACTGGCTAAGCCTCCAGTGAATGTGGTCCACGAAGCGTTGCTGTACTGGGACGGCATCGCTTCGATGGTATCGGATAGACAAGAAACGTATGAACGCACACTTATGGGCACGCTGCAAGATCTCAAGGACCGGGGATTTTACCACCCCATTAACCTCAAGAGTCATTACAGCCTGCTAGCCGACAGGGAAATCGATGACTTTCCTGGGATGGTAGATCGGCTCCATGCAATCGGCCCTCACAGGGGGCGCCCCGTCTACCTCGACCATGGGGGAAAGGTGGGATTCCGTCTCGAAGAGGGACTCATCGCACTTGGAGTGGCCCGGCATAATCGATTCCTGGAGCGTCCCAACCTTGGATCTCTTGTAATTCCCGAGAAGGCGCTACTAATTCTGGCCAGCACCATGGCTCAGGAGGTGGCCCGCTCGACAACGAGTATCTCCTACACGCCCTATACTGACCAGTCCACGGCTGAGGAACTTTCGCTGCGGTCGCATTCACGGTCCGCTGTATCGGCTTGGCGCGTGGAACTTGGCCGCATGCTGCCCATGCCGGCACCAGGAACCCCAACCTCCGAGGTTCTGGCCTTCCGTGAAAAATACGCCGCTGAGCGAGAGCGTTTGGTCAAGGCAACTCAGGCCATGCTCAGTGAGCTCAACCGGCACTGGGAGCACCCGGCCGATGTTCTTCAACGCATGCGCAGCGAACTGACCCAGGCACGCGAGGATTATCAGGGAGCTGTAAAGAGCAGTCGCATGGCGTGGATTACCAGGTCCATCTCCGCCACGGTGGCCGTAAGCACCGCGGTAGTCGGAGCCCTGGCCGTCCCAGATCTAGCGTGGGCGGCCGGTATCGCCGGAAGCATCGGGTTCAATATTGCCACTCGCGAGGTTCGTCCCGTGATGCAGAAAAAACAAGAGCATCCGTTCAGCTACCTCCGGCTCGTCGAGAAAGAGCTGTCGTAGCAGCGGCTTCGTGGCCGAGTTGCTGGAGGGCGGGGTGTTGCTGAGCTTCTGGGCGGACCGGAGATCTGTGTCTCGCGCGGACTGCGGCGTCGTGCCCTGCGGCGCCGCTGCCTCGGTGCACCGGGCACTCCATGCGGCGCGGTCTGATCCAGTACCTCGAACGCCTTGGCGTCCCCTGGCATGCAATCGAACGGCACTGAGCCTTTTTCGATCTGACTTGTGCAGGCCGTGTGTTGGACGGATCGGTGGAACGACGCAGCTCATGGTAGACGGGTTCTCGACCAAGATCGCCCGCAGTCACCGAGCAAAGGCCGACGAGAAGAGCTGCCCGTTACTGGACCACGGAGGAAGCCGGCGCCACCTCACGGTCCGGCCGGGGAAGACCGCTGAGCAGCACGCGTCAGGCAATCGCATCCCTGAGCAGGCAGCTTCGCGGCGAGGGCATCGGCGGCCTACCGGAGGCTGACGCTCACGCCTCGTTCCTCGAAGATCTCCAGGAGCAGGTCGAACAGCGCAATCTGGCGATCGCCGCCAGCGGGCACGCCCTCTACCAACCGTGCCCTGGCCTCGGCCGAGGAACCCCAGTACAAGGTGAACGGAGTGGTGGCGCCCCAGCCGCCTCTCAGACAGTCTTCAAGAGCATCGAGGTTCCAGCCGAAGTATCCGCCGGGCCCGTTGATGGCTTCACCGATCGCGCAGTAGAAGGTGTCCCTGTCAACGATGTGCCGGCCGTCCAAGGTGAACACCTGGCCTGCAGGAGAGTCGGGCCTTCCCTGGCGGTGGTACTCCTGAGACCACAACGCCACCGACAGCCACGCTCGTCTGCCCTCAGGGGAGAGTTCGTGCCACATGCCGGTGCGGCTCAGCTGACCCGTGCTGATCAGGTCCCACACCTGTTTCGCTCCCGCCAGGGCGTTCTCGCACCACAACGTCACTGTGAGGTCTACGAGGCCAGCGCCGCGGGCAGAGGGCTGGACGTCAATGACGGTGACCTCGTTGACGAAGTAGGACCCCATGGTGGCACCGTCACCGTCGAGGAGCTCGAACCAGGCGTTCCCCGCCACGGCACGACGACTGCCGACGTGGTCAACGCACCTCAGTAGGCCGCCCTGCGGGAGACAACCCGCGAGGTGAACTCGGCGCGCTCCTTCTTCATCCGACAGGGGCGTGAACAACCCCTCGGCTTCGTGAGCGAAGCCCCAGAAGTCGCTGTCGTCCTCGTCCGAGGTCAGCGCGTACTTCTGCCCCTCGCCGCCCCGCCCTGATGTTCGCATCGCACCCCCATTGAGAGCGCTGATCTTACCGACGCGTGGGGATCTGCCCTGCGGTCGCCGGCGCCGCCGCCACCCTTGACCCCATCCCATCCATCTCGGAGGTCTTTTGACGAGTCACATACCCGCCTTCACCCATGCGAGTGAAGTGCAGAGAAGCACCGCGACCCTGAAGCGGGACAAGATCGCGCCGCTGTTCAGGCAGATCACCGACGCCCTCGGCCTGGACGAGCAGGCCCTGATCCTCTCCGTCCTCGGAATCCGGGCGGCCGAATCCCCCGCCCGGGCCCGGAAGCTGCCGCTCGCCATCGACATGCGCGCGAGCACCGGGCGGCGCATGGTCCTGACCTGGCACCCGATCCTGGAGCTCTCCGAGACCGACGTCTGGCAGCAGATCGCCGACGCCGCCCTGGAGTACCACCCCGCACCCAGAGGAGTCCCATGAGCCTCCACCAACTTGAAGTCGCAGGTCAAAGGGCTGGTGTGGCCGATCCTCAGGGCACTCATGCTGGTCGTGGGCGGGAGCCCACGGCGAAGATCATCTGTCAGCGGTTGACTTCGAGGTTCGTCAGAACAAGCAGGGCTCGCAGGAGCTGGGTGGCGCGGGCGGGGTCGGTGCGGAGTTTGGTGAGGATCCGCCAGTTCTTGAGGTGGGCGAAGCCGGCACTCTGCTCCCCGCCCTGCCCCTGTCAGACCAGCCCGATAGTGTGACCGCCATGAGCGACGGCATCGCGTGGATAGGCGCACAGCAGACCACCCCCACCCCGCCCGGTACCCGTGGCATGTACGCCGGGATCTCCCTCACCCTCGCCCGGGGTGTCGATCAGGACGAGTTCCTCATCAACCTCGGCGCTGATCTCGATGAGCTGAGCGAGCGCGTTCCCCTGTTCGAGCTGCGCACCCGGCCCCTCCCCGACGCGCCGCCCACCGCACAGTTCAGCTACGCCATGTACGGCACGTGCGGGGATTGGACGTACGTGCTGGAGAACGGCCACATGGCCACCTGGGCAGGCGGCTACCAAGGCAAGGTCAAGTCCATGACCCCCTGCCCGGATGAAGAGATCCTGTGCCTGACCGTCAACCGGTACAGCCCGCCCGCCGCGCTCATTCACGCCCCCGGTGACGGGCGCACCTACTGGGCCGAGTTCGGCACCGCCACCGGCCGGGGCGGCTTCCTCGACCTGGCGCTGACCGCCGAGGGCGCCGTGTTCCCCTCGATCCCCGATGTCAGTGAGGCCGAGGTGGTGGCCTACCACGAGGAGCACGGGCCGCGCCTGCCGGAGCTGGTGTTCACCGCCGTCGGCAAGTACACCGACGTCGTCATTGACCAGGCCGCTGTGATGGCCGGTGACCTCCCCGCCGTCCACCTCCTGATGCCCTGACCCCGCGCGCACAGAAGCGGCCCCCACCCAGAACCCGGGTGGGGGCCGCTCGCTGTCGTGCCGGGTGTTACTGCGCAGCGAGCTGGCAGATCACGGGCTGACCGCCGCCGACACCGTAACGACAGGTGCCGCCGTCATCCATGCGCGTATCCAGCCAGTACGCATCCTTGTCCTTGATGCGCATCTGCTTCATGAAGTTCGCGAAGTGGCCGCCCATGGATTCCTGGTTGTGCATGCCCGAGATCGCCGCCCGGCCGCACACCTCGTTGAACGTGGGGTCAGCCCCGTTCTGCGAGAACAGGTGGATCATGCTGCCGTGCTTCTTCGCGTACATCGAAATGCACGCATCCCCGCTGGGGGTGGTCTTCCCCGGCGGGATCGCCGGGTTGATGCCGCCCTCGGTGGACGACATGCCGCCGCTGTTGTACGACGAGGCAAACGCGAACTCGTCACAGTTCAGGGTGTCGCTCGCGTCGACCAGGGCGGAGGCGTCACCGTTGTTCGCGGCCCACCCGGTGGGGCAGATCCGCCCACGGGAACGGGTGTTCTGCGCCTCGTCGCCCATGTAGTACAGGGGCTTTTGATCCGTCATCGAACCCGGGTGCTTCGGCGTGGCCTTCTGGATCAGCCACGCGTGCGCGGCGGCCTGCGGGAATGCCTTCGCGTTGAACGTGTACGTCGGAGCGACATTC
This sequence comes from Streptomyces vietnamensis, assembly GCF_000830005.1. Classification (NCBI taxonomy): domain Bacteria; kingdom Bacillati; phylum Actinomycetota; class Actinomycetes; order Kitasatosporales; family Streptomycetaceae; genus Streptomyces; species Streptomyces vietnamensis. The sequence goes on from NZ_CP010408.1 coordinate 276,765, forward strand.
ACGAACACGCAGCCCGGAACGGATCCGGCCGGAGCGTCTGCGGCAGGGGTGTCGCAGCGGATACGGTCGAGATCCTCGGTGCCGCCGTCGTAGTCAAGCGACCACTGGTAGCCGGTCTTGAACGGGCGGATCTTCCCGTCGGCGGGAAGAATGTTCGCGTCGATCTGAATGTCAGGCTTGAACCGGTAGTCCGTACCGGCCAGCGACGTATCCCACTTGTACGGCGTCGTCAGCGTCGCCGAGTGCATCTCACCCGGCACCCACCACGGCTTGCCATTCCACGCCGTCACCGGCTGCTCCTGCGGAGTACAGAAGTTCTCACACAGGTGGTTCCAGCCCACAAAGTTGATCTCACGGAACGCGGGCGGGATCTGCTGCGCGGGCTCGATTGTCAGGTGTTCGGTGAACGTGTTCTGTCCGTCAAGCTCGATCATCCGCAGGAACATGAACTTCGCCACAGCCTGCGGCACACCGTCCATGCTGATGATCACCGGCACCGACCGCACATCGCACTCAATGAACCGCGTCGCGAGGATCGATTCAAAGTCGGTGTTGCACCACTGCACCCCGGCCGTCGCCGCAGCCACACCCGCCTTCGCGGACGCGTGGGGCGCCTTGCCCTTGGGCGCGGGGGTCGACTTCCCGAAGCACACCTGACGGCCGGTCTCATCCGGCTCACTGCACTGCTCCACCGCATCCTTCGCCGCGGCCGTGGCCCGCGCCGACAGCGGCGTACCCGGCTGACCGAGAGGCTTGGTCTGGTAGTAGTGCGGCTGCTGCGCGTCGAAGTGGTTCGGGTTGGGGCTCGCGTAGTTCGGTGTCGGCAGGGTGAGATCCACCGGTAGCTCCACCCGGAACTTTGCCCACGGAGACCACACCGTCTCGTACAGCGAGCCGTCGTAGGCGTTGGTGCGGAACACATAGTTCGTGTTCAGTGCCAGCTTGCCCGCCGGAACGTCAACCTTCGCCGTACCCCCTGAAGCCACATAGGGGGAGACGATGACGCCATAGGTGGAGTCGTTCAGCTTGACCTTGGTGACCGGGTTCCCGGCCGCGTCTGCGGTCCACACCTCGAACGTCAGGTTGGCCTGATCCCCATCGGGGTCGGTCACCGTGTTCGTAAGCTGCACCTTTTGCGAGTTCACCCGCTGGAACCCGCCAGGCGCCGCGTTCCTCGACAACGGCGCAGCCTTGGGCGTCTTACCTGACGCCGGGCGGGCGCCCGCCGCCGCGGCGAACGTGGTCTTCTCCGGACCGTGCACCTTCGGTGGTGCCGCATTGGGGTCGGGCTTTACGGCTGGAGCCGCGCCCGCCACTCCGCCGGCACTTAACAGCATCAGTGCTGCGGTGCCCACCGCAAGAGCGGTTTTCCTTCTGGTTCTCGACGTGCCGAACAAGACATGTCCCCTCTGGCCCCACCGCCCTTCAACCCGGCGGCAGGACACTGCTGGTGTGTGTCGCGCCGCCCTCTTTCCTATGCGGGTAGACGGTCCATCAGCAACGCGCCCAACCTGGGCAGTTCGTCTTTATCCGCCGCTAACGGACGTGATCCACAACACGGTTGTACGCGCACGCGTAAGAACCCTGCGGGGGAGTTGTGGAAAGCTGCGACCGTGGACCCCTTCGTCACCTACCCCGACCACCCCGCGTGCGGCATCTGCCCCTCACGCCGCCTGCGCCGTGAGGGCCTGGATGCTGCCGCCGGCACCCACCTCATCCGGGCAGACATTGCCGAGGAGCTCGGCTACCCCGAACCCCGGGAGGAGGACGGCCTCTACGGCATCGGCGGCTGGGAGTGGACGTGGTCCATCTCCACCTGGGACTGCGCGTGCAGCAGCTGGTACTACCACGAGACCGACCCCTGCCCGAACTGCGGCGGCGAACGCCCCAACGGCTTCGAGCTGGCTGCCTGAGCCGTGGCCATCAACACCACGCCCCAGCCGTCCACCTGCCTGGTCCTCGACCCGGACGGCCGTGGCGCCGTCCTCCAGGTCACCTCCGTGTACAACCTCGACGGCGAGACCCTCGCCGAGCGCCTCTACGAGGCCTACGCCATGACCACCGAGAACAACACGGAACTCCCCGACGAGATCACCACCGAGACCCTCATGGCCGCGCTCGGCGAGCAGATCGCCAACTGCGCGGAGGGCTGGCACACCTGGGCCAACGAGCCGACACAGCAGGCCTGGGACACCGTCCGGCCCTGGGCCGAACGGCAGGTCCGCCGCCTCTTTCCGACCCTGACTTGGCGCGTCGAGCCGGACCGGCAGTTCCTGCCGCCCAACAGCTGAACCACCCCACCGGCGGGGCGGCGGACCCCCAGCGGCCGCCGCCCCGCCTCGGCGCCCCCTGCTGCACCGGCCCCGAAGCGCCACCGCGCGCCCGATGCGCTACGTCGTCGCTGCCCACCCCGGGCGGACCTCCACCCTCCCGCTGAACCCGAACCGGAGATCACCGCCCATCTCCAGCTTCACCGGACCAGCCGTCCGACTGATCAATATCGTTCTGAGTAGCCGTCCGGGGACACCGGACGGGAACAGGGAGGGACACGTGGATCGACACGAGAAGAAGCGGCTCCGCGACTACATCGGCGAGCATCTGAACATCTTCGGCACGCGGCTGACGGATGACGAGGCGATGTTCCTGGGCAACTTCCTCGACGAGTACGACAAGACCTACAGGGGACGCGTTGTCAGGCCCCGCCCCAGGACCCGTAACGGCTGGGGCTCCGACGGGAAATACACATATCGCGAGACGTTCACCTACACGTTCACCGACGACGTCGGCATCCGCGAGGACTACGAATACCAGGACGACGACGGGCTGAGGAGGACGTCAACGAAGGTGATCAAGGACGCCCGAGGGATCCTGAACTGGTTCAGAGAGCACCACGAGGCCAGGACCTAGCGGCCCCAACGCCGGGCGATGGCGCCAGGAACCCGCTCCCCGCAACGGCGAACTAGCGCGCGGGTTCCGGCTTCGGCGCGCTCAGGAATCTGCGAACTGGCGCGCTTCACCCCGTAGCGGCGCCAAGGCGCCCAGCAGGAAAGCCCTGTCGGCCCGCGACCTCTACACAGGCAGCTATCACCTCCTGTGTCGGCAGGCGGCCGAGCGCCTTGCCGGCGCCACCGGAGACGTCGTCCTCTCCGCGCAGCACGGCTTCGTCACCCTCGACGAGCCGCTCTTCCCGTACGACCTGCGTAAGGGCCAGCCCGGCTCCACCACCGCCGAGCTGCTCGCCGGCCAGGCGGCCCAGCTCGGCATCCTGCCCGGCCCGCGGCCGGTTGTCGTGCTCGGCGGCCGCGCCTACGTCCAGGCCGTCACGCAGCTGCGCCCGGACACCCTGCAGCCGCTCGCCGGCTGCCGAGGCATCGGGGAGCAGCGCGCCCGCCTTGCCCGGCTGGCGCGAGCCGAGCAGCCGCTCGAAGTGCTCCGCCAGCTGACCACCACGGCCGCGCCGACGGCCTGAAAGCCGACAGCCGACTGGCCCCGCCCGTTTACGGGCGGGGCCAGTTCTGCGTAGCGGGAGCGGCGAACGCGCAGGTCTGAGCAGCGAAAACAGGCTCGAAGACCCCCCGATAGTGATGAATAAATGCTATAGTTGTCTTGTGGTCGACGGTGGCAGTCGACCGAAACCGGAAACCCGCACACCCTGGAGAACCGCATGCCCCTGGACTTCACCCACCCGCACGAATTCAGCTGCTTCGGCACGCTCCACCCCGACCGCCTCGTTGCGTGGTCCTTCGGGGACCCCTACGTCGAGTGGGAGCTCACCGGCCTCTTCTCCGGCCCCGGTACCTACACCACCGTCCCGCTCGACGCCGAAACGGACATGCACTACCACCCCGGCGACCAGGGCGCCCCCAACACCGTGGCTCAGCGCCTCGCCGCCCGCTACGGCTTCGACGGCCTCGACGTCCGGGGCCCCGTCCACTTCACCGGCCCGAGCGGTGAGACCGACCGCGCCCTGGGCATCGCCCCGGACGCCTTCGACGTCCTCTACGCGCGGGTCAAGGACATCTGCGCCGACCTCGGCGTCCGTACCTGGTGCAAGCTCCACCCCGGCGACACCGTCAGCGTCCGCTGCACCGACCTGGAACGCGGCGACACCTACTGGTTCCTGAACACCCCCCACCGCTTCCAGGGCTTCAGGGATTTTCCCGCTGACAGCAAGACGCTGGAGTTCATCCCCGGCGCCCGCATCCTGGTCTGCGACGACGAGTTCACGGTGACCGCCTACGGCACCTACGAGTGCCGCGCGGACCGCGCCCCCGCCGGGTACTGGCAGCGCACCGGCAACCAGCTGCTCCCCGCCTGACCCGCCCCCTTCCCCGGCCCGGCGCCGGGGAAGGGGTTCCCAGCCGACGGCCGGCCCGTACCGCCGGCCCTCCAAACACCCGAGGAGGAACGATGCACACCACCCTTCAGCAGTGCCAGGACGCACTCGAAGCCGCCCAGGACCAGGCGCAGGGTCTGGCCCGCACCCTCGCCGCCACCCTCGCCCACATGTATCCGCACGCCGCCTATTTGGTGCTGCGCCGCGACCCCCACTCCGGCGACCTCCACCTCGACAGCCTCCGGACGGCCGGCGGCGCGCAGGGCGTCTGCGGCGACCTGGACATGCTCCCCGAGCTCACCGACCCCGAACTGCGCACGGCCTGGGGCGGGACCGATCCGCGCGATCCCCAGGCCCTGCTCCAGGTCCTCCGCGACCTCGACCATCTCGGCGCCCCGTTCGGCCGGCTCCCCGACTCGGCGCAGGTGTATGCCGACCCGTATGAGGACACGGCGGCCCTACTGTGCTTCGTGGTCAACGCCGACGCGCCCGAGCCCGAGGGCCACGACCGGGAAGTGACCGCGCACCTCGCCCTGACCGTGAGTGAGGAGGTCACCTACGAGTTCACCGTCGAGGTCCAGCTCCCCGCGTACATCGTCAACAACCCGAACGCCCTGCGCGACTACCTCGCCGACAACGAGGACATCTGGCTCGACGAACTCGACCCCCTGAGCGGCGTCACCATCAACGAGCGCAGCCTGGACGACGTCGAACTCACCCTCGCCGCCTAGACCTCCTACGACCGCACACGGGCGCTGAGGGCGCCCAGGAAGGCACGAAGCACATGCCGGAGTACAGCATCAGCTGGAACGTTGAGATCGACGCCGACACGCCCGTACATGCCGCCTTCGCGGCGCTGGCTCTCCAGCGCGATCCCACGTCCTGGGCCACGGTCTTCACCGTCCACACGGACGACGGTGACGTGGTTGTCGACCTCAACCCTCACCAGCCGGGCCCGCCGCGACTGAGCGGCCCCTGGACCCTGACCGCATAGCCCCGCACCTCCTCGCGCCCCGGCACGGCTCACCAGCCGCGCCGGGGCGCAGTCATGCCCGGCCACCCAGGTGCATCCGGCCGGCGGTGGGCGGCCGGGCGTTCCCTCCAGCCCGGGACGCGGCCGACGCGCCCTCGGCCGGCCGGGGAGCCTCCACCGCGGCCGCCGCCGGCCCGCGCGGCCGGCGCTTGAACGCCGGCGCCCTGGAGTAGAGGACGGGCCGGCGGCACGTGCGCGGGCTCCGCCGGCGCCCCTCGGGCATGCCGCTGAACAGGGGAAATAGCGGCCTGCGCCGTTCACAAAGTGATGAGTGGCAGGTATAGTTGTGTTGTGGGTCGGTGGTGGCAGCCGACCCGCACCGAAAACCAACTCCCAGGAAAGGGGACCCCTATGCCCACCCTCCTCCAGAACGGCTACGCCCTGCGGGTCGAGCCCACAGGCGGCTTCCGCCTGCTCGACTGGGACGCCGACACCTGCCCGCAGGACGCGCTCGGCGCCGACCAGGTCCGATCCGTCGACCTGACCACCCAGCTGATCATGTGGACCGACGAGCTGGCCGTCCCGCTCGGCCTCCCCGCCAACGCCCCCGCGCGCCAGCTCCTCCACGCCTACCAGGCCAACCCCACCCCCGTCTGCGGCGTGGCCGTCTTCACCGGGTCCACGCGCGCTGGAGCGCTGCTCGGCCTCACCGAGGACCAGGCACTCATGCTCGTCGACCGCTACTTCAACCGTCACCGCGACGTCCCCCGACCGCGCCGCTAAACGCAGGTCACCCCCGGGCCCCGGAGCCGAATTCCGGGGCCCTCGAATTCGACGAAAGGAAAACCCGTGAAATACACCATCATCGGAGACTGGTACGAAGTCTGGGATCTCGCCGATTCGTTTGCGGTCGTCGCCGAGGGAGCGGATTACGAGGAGGCCAAGGCGAACGCGGCCGCCGCGGTGCTGGAGGCCTTCCCGTGGCGCGCCGAGGAGGACGGCGAGACCCCCGAGACCCTCTGGGGAGGAGACAACGGCGCCTACGTCGTCGCCGCCTTCCTCGGAGACCTCGGCGCCCAGACGGTCGACGCCGCGAGCTTCCGGCTGATCGCATGACGGCCACCGCGACGCAGACGTACACCGTCATCGGCCTGACCCTCGACGTCGACAGCACCGAGCTGCTCATCGCGGCCGTCCTCGCAGGCCCCGTCGCGGACCAGGTCGAGCTGCTGGCCACCAGCGAGGACGACTTCACGCGGTGGGCCGAGGAGTTCAACGCGCCCGACCCGGACACCGCCGCGACCATGGCCTACGCCTACTGCCGCGACTTCGGCTACGCCGAGGAGAGGACCGCCGGGGAGTACCTCCAGCGGGTTCTGGCCGACGAGGGCATCGGATCCACCGGAGGTGGGCACCCGGGCTCCGGCCGCTCCTGGATCTCCGTCGCCACCCCTGACGGGGGCGAGATCCTGTTCACCGGCCAGGACAGGCACGAGGCCGAGGCGGACTACCCGCTGACCGATCACGCCGGTTGGCTCGCCTGCGGCTACGACGGGGGCGGAGTGGAATTCACCGTCCTGTACGACTCCCATGACCCCGACCTGGCCGCCGACACTGCCGCCGCCATAGCGGCCGTGCGCGCCAGCCTCGCCACCGGCTAAACGCCTATCCGCGCTGCGCCCCCACCGTGCCGATTCCGCACGGTGGGGGCGCAGCCGCGCTCGGCCGACAGGGCGCAGGGCTGAACCTCCTTCCGAGCAGCGGGACCTTCTGACGACTCCACTCCGCGCCGGCCGCGGGGGCGGTGCCGGCGGTACAGGCGCGGCCGGCGGAGGACGGCCGGGCAACAGTTCACCCAGGTGGGCGGGTAATGAGGGCACCGAAAGTGATTCATGTGTGTTATAGTTGTCTTGTTGGTCGGCGGTGGCAGCCGATCACAAACCGAATCCACGCACAGCCGTGAGGAGACACCCATGTCCGACACCCTGTTCCGCACCCTCGACCTCATCGAGCCCGGCGACCTGGTCCTCTACCACGGCAGCATTCCCGAGCACCACGGGCTCTACCTGGCCCAGCCGTGCGACTGCTTCTACTGCGGGCGGGCGGACCACCTCGGGAGCGACGACACCCGCTACCGCCTGACGGACCCGTTCGCCGAGGACCCGGACGCCTGCACGGTGCACCACGTGCGCCGCCGCTCCATCACCCGGTCGGCCGCCAACGCCTGACCCTCCCTCGGGGCGCAGCCGTCCGGCTGCGCCCCGCACCGGGCGGCGGGGAGTGGCACCCCGCCGCCGCCGAGGACACCACTCACGAAAGGGCAGACCATGACCGACAAGACCCTCATCGACGGCACCGCCAACCCGGACAACCTGGGCCCCGACGCCATGCGCTGGACCCCCGAGCCGGAGCAGCCGGCCGTTTCCCTGGCCGACCTCTTCGGAGCGGTCATCCACAGGTACAGCCGAGCCCAGGCCCTCGCCGACGGGGCCTTGGTCGCCGTCGGCGCTGACATCGCCCGAGAGGCCAGGTTCGGGGTTCCGGTGGCGCTCACCGCGGCCGCGTGGGCTGACTGCGTCGCCTGGACCGACGAGGACAACCGGCAGACCTATCAAGACGAGTCGGGCCGCCTCTGGGACGTGCTCTGGATGACCCACCACGCCATCCGACGGTCCAACGGAGGGAGGTCTTGCACTGTAGAGCTCTACCGGGTCCCGCGCGACGGAGAGAGCCACGAGAGCGAGCAGACGTGGCTGCTCGCCACGTGCGGGCCCGGCGATGACGGGGAGCCTGTGATCACGATCTCTCTTCCGGGCGAGGACTGACAGTCGGAAGCCGCGCCCCACCTCTTTCCGGCGAGGGGTGGGGCGCAGTGCGCTTCGCGGCCCTTCCCGCATGCGGAAATCCCCCCGAGAAAGATCCGCGCGACCCCCCAGGAGTGGTGTATATGAGTTATAGTTGTCTCGTTGGTCGGTGGTGGCAACCGGCCAGGAAACCGGAAGCAGACCGAGAGGAATCGGCATGGCAATCACGTCGCACGAGCGGACCCCGTATGAGGTTGAGCGCGCCGCTGCGCTGTTGATGGGCTTCTTCAACGCGGTGGGGGACGGCTGCCACGTTCTCGTCGTCGCGGCATCGGCGAACGGCGACACCCTCTCGATTCCCGTTCCGTTCCACAACGACGGCGAGACGACGGACTTGGACCCGGATGACGCTCTTGAGGCGATGATGCTCCTCACCCTCGCCGCCATCGTGGGCGGTGGCGCGGTGATCCGCACGAACTTCGCCAACCAGACCTCCGAGGTGAGGGGGTGGAAGCTGGTGGAGTTCTACGCCAAGCCGCTCAGTGCTTCGGAGATCTTCAGCGTCTACTGCACGGATGCGGAGACGGGGGAGTTGATCGCGCCGGAGTGGGGTGTGGAGTACTTGGCTGCGCCCCGTCTGACGGTCTGACGCGGGGGCTCCGGGGTGCGGGTGCTCTGCCCGCGCCCCGGAGCTTCCCCGGTCCGCCAGGGCTGCTGGACGGCGGCGCCCGCCTCGGCCTCCGGCCCCGTGCTGCCCCCGTTTTCTGGTCGCTTTCGGGCCTTGGCTCTTCGGACCCCGCCCGGCCCGGTTGCGGCCGTGTCGCGGCCGGTTGCCGGCCGCAGGACGCCCTCGCAGGGTTTCCAAAGTGATGAATGTGCGTTAAGGTTGTCTCGTTGGTCGATCGTGGCAGTCGGCCTTCCCCGAGTCCGTATCTCGCTCCTAGGAGACACCCTGTGAAGAAGCCCGTTCTTTGCTGCGCTACCCACGTGTGGGCTGGCGATGTGGATAAGGCCACCGAGCACTACGCCACTTATCAGGAGACCAGCGCGGCGCAGCTCGACGAGATCGCCGACCGGCTCGAAGCCCGCGACGCGGTTGGGGATTCGCAGGAGGCGAAGGAGCTGCGCGAGAACGCCGCCTACAACCGCGAGGCCGCCGCACGGGCCCGCAGCGCCGATGGCCGCGAACACCTCCGCCGCACCGGCCTGTGGCTCACTCCCTCGTGCGTCCGCAGGACCCGCGCCGAAGCCTGACTGCAGGCGTTCTGCCCGTGCCCGGGGCCGCCGGACAGCCGTGCCGGAAGTGGCCCTGGGACGGGGTGTTTTGACGGCGTGACAGCTGTGTGAGGGAGGCCCGAAAGGGCCTCTTTTTCTTTTCCGGAATGGTTCCCTATTCGATTTCCGAGCGGCACTATCTCGCGCACACATTACGTGACAGGCCATCAGATCGGGAAGTCTCGGGGGGACAGCTCTCGACGCACCCGGAACATGTCGGGGCGGATCATCGGCCGATGGAGAGCGCCGAATTGCTAAGTCCTGCAATCCGGCCGTAAGGCCGCCCGGGAATTTACGCCCGCACTCGGCCCCGTGATTCCGGACGCCCGCGAGGGCGACCCACCCCATCCACGGCGCCCGAAAGGGCGCTGAAACCCCCTCAGCAAAACACACTGTCACCCCCACCCCCGAACACCCCCACCCCACCCCCCGACACCCACGCACCCCCTCCCACCCCCACAGGCCCCGACAGGGGCCCACACC